>NZ_JACGUS010000118.1:0-150162 GCF_014076785.1 Colwellia sp. MB3u-55 | reverse complement strand
TGAAGCGCCTGTTGTTGAAGCGCCTGTTGTTGAAACCACGGTTGTTACAACACCAGTAGTTGAAACAACGATCGTTGAAACGACTACGGTTGATACACCGGCAGATGAAAAGCCAGCAGTTGAAACAACGGTTGTAGAAACAACGACGGTTGAGACAACAGTGGTTGAGACAACGACTGTTGAAACAAGCAAAGCAGAAGTTCAACAAGATTTACCTTTTGATGAACCTCAAGTTGCAGAGCAAGAAGTTGAAAAGCCAAAGCGCGTTATTTCAAGAAAACCAAGCCCTAAAGTTAGCTCAAAAGCAGGGAAAGTTTCTAGTAAAGGTAGTAAGCCAGGTAAATCATCTGCGCCAATGACCAAAACAGAATCAATTACCACCATGAATGAAGTTCCTACGGACTTCGTTGCTAGTGAAGATCGTGTGAAACATGCTTCATCGGGTAAAATGGCAAGTGTATCTAACGCAGTAAGTCATAGTGGTGCAGGTCCAACTAAACCATAGACCTATATAGCGTATATATTTACCACTAGGTAAAACTAAAAAAACCAGTCATTAGACTGGTTTTTTATTGTCTACGATAGAGTAAAACACGCTTTATAAAGCGATAAAGGGTCGTTTATCGAGAGAGAAAACACCTGAGGGAGATTTAAATAGACGTTAATGGAGATGTTTACAGCGATTATAAAATTTTAAATATCATCAAACATCACATAGTTAGCGCTAAAGTACCTCTTACTTATAAAAAAAGGTTGCAAACAAAGGGTTTTAATTCCTAAAACATATAACCCTTCCGCTGAGATACTCTAAACTTAAATTGAGCTTAATGGAGTAAGATCATCGTGTGATAGTCAAGCTTCCCCTTAATCAACGCTAGATGGCTTATGAATAAAGGAGCATAAAGTTATTTAGTTTTTGAGGTAATGTATATGAGTGTTATTTGGAAGAATCATGCAAGTCGACTGGTGGAATTCGTTAATAATAATAACGAAGTTCAAGCACATCTTTATCTTGAACAGCTAATGCTGTTTCCTTTAGATATTCAAGATAAAATAATCAATGACATTAGCCGCTTGCCATATTGTAATTGTGAGTCCGTATCAAACATCATCAGCCAATATATGATGTTTGAGCTTAAGTGATGAGAAATCTATTTAACGAGATAACTGCTGTTCTCTTAATTTTGCCACTTCATCACGTAAATTAGCAGCTTGTTCAAACTCTAGATTTTGAGCATGGTTAAGCATTTCACTTTCAAGCTGCTTAATTTTTTTATCAATATCTTTAATAGAGAGTATTTTATAATCTGAAGCTTGCTCGGCTACATTTAATAAGGTGTTACTTGAAGATACCGTACCATTATGAAGTGCATCACTAATTTTGCTAATAACCCCCCGAGGCGTAATATTATTATCAAGGTTGTATTGATGTTGCATCTCACGTCTTCGTTCAGTTTCATCAATCGCTTTTTTCATAGAGCCGGTGATCTTCGCTGCATATAAAATAGCCCGACCATTAATATTACGGGCAGCACGTCCAATCGTTTGAATAAGTGAACGCTCTGAGCGTAAAAACCCCTCTTTATCTGCATCTAATATCGCCACTAAGGAGACTTCTGGCATATCTAAACCTTCACGTAACAAGTTAATACCAACGAGCACATCAAACTTACCTAGACGAAAGTCACGAATAATTTCAACACGCTCTACGGTATCAATGTCAGAATGTAAATAACGGGCTTTGACATTATGTTCATCTAAGTAATCAGTAAGATCTTCTGCCATTCGCTTGGTTAGCGTGGTCGCTAAAACACGCTCTTGTATCACAACACGTTTTCGAATTTCTGATAATAAGTCATCAACTTGTGTTTCGACGGGACGAACTTCGATGATAGGATCAAGCAAGCCCGTTGGACGCACTAATTGCTGAGCAATTTCATTGCCTGACTTTTCAATCTCGTAATTACTCGGTGTCGCTGAAACATAAATAGTTTGTGGCGCTAACGCTTCAAATTCATCAAACTTCATCGGACGGTTATCCAATGCAGATGGCAAACGAAAGCCATAGTTCACTAAGTTTTCTTTACGAGATCGATCGCCTTTATACATAGCACCTATTTGCGGCACGGTGACATGCGATTCATCAATAATTAATAAACCATCGTCAGGTAAATAATCAAATAAAGTCGGAGGTGCTTCCCCTTCTCCACGCCCTGATAAGTAACGAGAATAATTTTCAATACCCGAGCAGTACCCCAGCTCTGTCATCATTTCAATATCGAATTGTGTACGTTGCACGATACGTTGCTCTTCAATTAAACGATTATTATCCTTTAAGAAAGTTGCTCGTTCTTTTAACTCGATTTTTATTTTATCTATCGCTGATAAAATTTTATCTCTTGGGGTAGCGTAATGTGTTTTAGGGTATACGGTTACTCGATCTAGCGTGCGGTCAACTTGTCCGGTCAGCGGATCGAACATCGACAAGCGTTCTATTTCTTCATCGAACAATTCAACACGTAACGCCAAACGATCTGATTCAGCAGGAAATATGTCAATAACATCACCGCGCACCCGATAAGTTGCCCGTTGAAAAGCGACATCGTTACGCTTGTACTGTAATTCAGCTAAGCGTCGTAAAATATCGCGCTGGTTAATAATATCGCCAACACTAATGTGTAGCATCATCTTTAAATACGAGTCGGGATCACCCAAACCATAAATAGCAGACACTGAAGCGATAATGATAACATCTCTACGCTCTAACAAAGCTTTGGTAGCCGACAAGCGCATTTGTTCGATATGTTCGTTTACAGAGGCGTCCTTCTCTATAAAAGTGTCTGTTGTTGGCACGTAAGCTTCTGGTTGATAATAATCATAATAAGAAACAAAGTATTCGACCGCATTATTTGGAAAGAACTCTTTCATCTCACTATAAAGTTGTGCAGCAAGGGTTTTATTGGGGGCAATCATCATTGTTGGACGATTTAAGGTTGCAACAACATTCGCAATAGTAAAGGTTTTTCCTGAGCCAGTAACACCTAATAGCGTTTGATGCGCTAAGCCATCTCCAATACCATCAACTAACTGTTTAATCGCTGCTGGTTGGTCACCATTAGGGGTGTAATCTGACTTTAAATCCATTGATTTCATTAAGAAACATCCTTTGCTTGGGTAAGTTCATGCGGAAATTGTTTATCAAATAAACGGTATGAGATTATCGCCATAATAAAATTGCCAAAGACTCCACCAATAAAAAATCCTTCAAGACCATAATAAACACTACCTAAATAGGCTAAAGGCACATAACAAACAAAAAGTCGGATAGCGCTAAGCACTAATGCGACTAAAGGCTTATGAAGTGCATTAAAAGAAGAATTAGTTAAAATAATGACGCCTTGAAAACCATAACCTATGGGAAGTATCCAAATAAAAAGTACAATAATATCTGCTACCGCTTGTTCTTTAGAAAAAACATCAGCGATAAATGGCGCAATTAACACCAATAGTAAATAAATAAGTAATTGTAATACCATGATAAAATTTATTGATGCTTTATAGCTTTTCTCAACCCTGTGCATATTACCAGCACCAAAATTTTGGCTAATAAAAGGAGGTAAAGTCATCGACATAGCCAGCACAACTAAACAAGCTATAGATTCAATACGAGAGCCAACACCAAAGGCTGCAACAGCCGACTCACCATAATTGGCTACAATAGCGGTTAAAATAGCAGCGGCTATTGGCGTAAGCATATTAGCCCCCGCTGCGGGTAAACCGATATGTAAAATACCTCGACTCGACGCAATAAATGTTTTCAAAGGTAACAGCGTAGTGTGAATTAATTGTCGCTTGATACCAACAATATATAAAACCAGTAAAAGTCCAAAAACCCAAGAGATTAGCGTCGCAATAGCCGCACCTTGTATTCCCATGGCCGTTATAGGACCTAATCCAAAAATAAAAATAGGATCTAATATCGCATTAATTAAACCGGCACTACCCATAATTATACTTGGCGTTTTGGTATCACCGGATGCTCTTAAAATAGCGTTACCTATCATAGGTCCAATCAAACAAATACTGCCAATAAACCAGATATCCATGTATTGATGAATAAGCGGTAATAAACTTTCACTCGCTCCCAGTAATAAAAAGGTTTCATCAATAAAATAATAACCAACACAAGATATAATACCGACAATTATTGCCGCTAAATATATCGCTGCTGTACCCGAATTTTTTGCAGAGTCATCATTACCTTTACCTAAGGCTTTGGCAATAACGGCTGACGTGCCAATACCCAAACCTATGGTTAAACTAATCACGGTAAAGGTAATAGGAAAGGTAAAACTGATTGCTGCGAGAGGTTGTGTACCGAGTAAACCAACGAAAAAAGTATCAACCAAGTTAAAAGTCATTAACAAAACCATACCGTATATCATAGGTATCGTCATACGTTTAATGGTTTCTGCAACAGGGTCTTCGAGTAAATTGATTTTTTTCTTTTTATTTATTTCGGTCATTTAAAGGTAGCTTTTGCTTGTCTTTGCAGGAAAATAGCAAAGTATTGTAAAAGATACTGATAAGACTCGCTATGTATATATTTTATTTCAACTTCATTTTAATTGTTTATATAAATTTAATGTTAAAAAGAAATAAATAATAACGTTGAAATATCTTTACTTTTGTATAACTCACTGCAATTGGGTATAAAAACTGACATTGAACAAAAATCACACTAAGATAGTAAAGTAGTTAACAAAACAAGCTAAATCATTGTTATTAAAACGAAAAGACAAA
Organism: Colwellia sp. MB3u-55; assembly: GCF_014076785.1. Classification (NCBI taxonomy): domain Bacteria; kingdom Pseudomonadati; phylum Pseudomonadota; class Gammaproteobacteria; order Alteromonadales; family Colwelliaceae; genus Colwellia; species Colwellia sp. MB3u-55. The sequence goes on along the minus strand of NZ_JACGUS010000118.1, from coordinate 145,359 downwards.
TCACTTTTATATAGCCATTTAGCTGTAACGTGCATTCTTCACCCAAGTTATACTTTTTTACACTTTAACTCACAAAGTTATCCACAGATTCAGTGGATAACTTTGTGTAATAGTAACTTATATAGCCCAAGTGTAAAAAAAGCACTGAACTTGAAGATAAAGCAGACTGAGTGTCGACAAAACAAGCAAACAAACAAAATAATGATTTATTTCTACATTTTGTGTTGACAGTTCCGTCACGGACATTTAATATCTCGCCCCGTTAGCCAAGACCCTTGGCAAAAAAAACAATTCCTCAATAGCTCAGTTGGTAGAGCAACGGACTGTTAATCCGTTTGTCCCTGGTTCAAGTCCAGGTTGAGGAGCCAAATTAAGATAAGTGGCTTTGCATGTTAAAGTGGCTTTAGAAAAGAACAATTCCTCAATAGCTCAGTTGGTAGAGCAACGGACTGTTAATCCGTTTGTCCCTGGTTCAAGTCCAGGTTGAGGAGCCACATAAGATAAGCCTGCAATTATTTGCAGGCTTTTTTTTACACTAAATTTAATGATCTGAGTAAGCTCAATAGCTCAGTTGGTAAAGTAACAGACTGTGCTTATATAAAGTCAGCGTTTGTCCCTGGTTCAAGTCCATAGCTAAAGAAAGAGCTAAGGAGCCACATAAGATAAGCCTGCAATTGTATGCGTGCAGGCTTTTTTTTACACTAAATTTAATACGTTAAATAGACTAATAGTGTTTTTGGCTATCTTCATTGTCAGACAGCTAGCAAGTTAACTTGTTAATCATCTAGACGGGCGATCAAGCTAGATGTATCCCAACGGCTGCCGCCTTTTTTCTGTACCTCTTCATAATAACCGTCTAATTGTTTAGTAATGGTTAAGTCAGCGCCGATCTTTTCTGCTTCACTGAACGCCATAGCTAAGTCTTTTCTCACCCAATCGACGGCAAAGCCAAAATCAAATTCTCTAGCACACATCGTTTTACCACGATTATCCATTTGCCATGAACCTGCTGCACCTTTAGAAATAGTCTCTATTAGCTTATCAGTATCCAGACCTGCCTTCTGAGCAAAGTTAAGGCCCTCTGCTAAGCCTTGTACGGTGTTTACAAAACATATTTGATTAACCATCTTAGCTAACTGACCCGAGCCTACCTGCCCCATTAATTGACTAAAACGGGCATAAGCATCCATAACAGGTTTTACTTGTTCAAAAATAGTCAAGTCACCACCGGCCATAACCGTTAGTACACCATTCTCTGCGCCTGCTTGACCACCGGATACGGGTGCATCGATAAAGTGCTTGTTTTCCAATTTTGCCAGAGCATCAAGATCTCTTGCCAGCTCTGCTGAAGCGGTAGTGTGATCGACCAAAATAGCGCCAACAGCTAAGCCAGCGAATATACCGTCATCCCCCAAAACAACTTGCCTAACATCATTGTCATTACCAACACAGGAAAAGACAATTTCGCAACCTTGGGCGGCTTCTCTTGGACTTTGAGCTAAACAGCCACCAAACTCTTTCACCCATTGTTCTGCTTTCGCAGTCGTACGGTTATAAACGCAAACGTCAAAGCCTGCCTTTTGTAAATGTCCGGCCATTGGATAGCCCATAACGCCTAAACCAACAAATGCTATTTTTTTCATATTATCTCCACGATAAATCAGCTCATAAAATCTATATTCTTCATTGATTAAATACTACGAAAAGTTGATAACAATTAATAGTAATCGTTTTATAAACATCATCTTTCTTTGTCATTAATACGATTGTAATTATTCATACTTTTTTGTAGATAACTAAAACTCCGTCATCCTGAACTCGATTTAGGATCTAGTCACTGAGGTACTTAGATACTGAAATAAATTCAGCATGACGACCTTAATAGTCTAGTAGTGCTTTTTTCTAGATAACAAAAACTCCTTCATCCTGAACTCGTTTCAGGATCTAGTCACTGAGGTACTTAGATACTGAAATAAATTCAGCATGACGACCTTGGGATCTGGTCACTTAGATACCTAGATACTGAAATAAATTCAGCATGACGACCTTAATAGTCTAGTAGTGCTTTTTTCTAGATAACAAAAACTCCTTCATCCTGAACTCGTTTCAGGATCTGGTCACGAGTTACTAAGATACTGAGATACTGAAATAAATTCAGCATGACGACCTTAGGGTCTGGTCACTTAGATACTGAAATAAATTCAGCATGACGACCTTAAGATCTGGTCACTTAGATGCTGAAATAAATTCAGTATGACGTCCTAAAGATCTGGTCACTTAGATGCTGAAATAAATTCAGTATGACAACCTTAATAGTGTGGTACTGCTTTTTTGTAGATAACAAAAACTCCGTCATCCTAAACTCGTTTCAGGATCTGGTTACTGAGGTACTTAGATACTGAAACAAGTTCAGCATGACGACCTTGGGAACTGGTCACTTAGATGCTTAGATACTGAAATAAATTCAGCATGACGACATTAAGATCTTTTGATTTAGGTACTGAAATAACAGGGCTTAACATAAAAAAGCCCATTATTTTCATAATGGGCTTGGTCTCTTGTCACTGGGTTTAATCTAGTTACGTATTAAATATATTCGACTGAAACAATCTCATATTCAACAACGCCACCAGGTATGGTGATTTCAACTTCAGAATCAACTTCTTTACCAATTAAACCACGGGCAATTGGTGAGTTTAATGAAATACGGCCGGTTTTAAAGTCGGCTTCATCATCGCCTACAATTTTATAAGTAACTTCAACTTCAGTTTCAATGTTTAATAAGGTAACTGTTGTACCAAAAAGCACTTTGCCATGATTGGGTATCTTAGTGATATCGATAACTTGAGCATTACACAGTCGACCTTCAATATCTTGAATTCGGCCTTCACAAAAGCCCTGCTCTTCTTTAGCCGCATGGTATTCTGCATTTTCTTTTAAATCACCATGTTCACGTGCAACAGCGATATCTTTAACAATACGTGGGCGTTTTTCTGTTTTTAAAACTCTAAGCTCTTCTTTCAGCTGTTCAGCACCAAGAAGTGTCATTGGATATTTTGTCATTTCTCTCTTCTTTTTAAATGATAAAGGTGGCTTACTTAAAAAGTATAACCACCCTTATATAACAATTTTTTATAAAGTATTTATCTCATAATAAATAAATGCCTTACATACTTCAATATTAATTACATTGCTTATGCAATTCTTGTATTGATGTTACCGTATTTCTATCATCAGCTGCATGAGATTGGCATGTTGCAAATGCTGCGTTCAAAGTAGTCGTGTATGCCACTTTATAGCGCAATGCTCCTCCGCGCAAGACTTTAGAATCTTCAATCGCTTTACGACCTTCTGTGGTGTTAATAATATAGCTATATTCACCATTTTTGATTCTATCAAGAATATGAGGACGGCCTTCTTGTACCTTATTAACTAAGCGACATGGAATATTAGCTTCACCTAGGATAATCGCTGTGCCATGAGTAGCATCGACGTCATAACCTAAAGCGACCAACTGTTTCGCTAAATCAACCACACGTACTTTATCACTGTTACGAACAGAGATTAACGCACGACCTGATTTAGGCACAGATACACCAGCACCTAAACAAGCTTTTGCGTATGCTTCTTCAAATGTCTTACCAACGCCCATCACTTCACCCGTAGAGCGCATTTCAGGACCAACCAAAGGATCACTACCATGAAACTTGTTAAACGGAATAACCACTTCTTTCACTGAAAAGTATGGAGGTATAATTTCTTTCGTTATCCCTTGTTCTCTTAATGATTTGCCAGCCATGACACGTGCGCCAATTTTAGCTAGTGGCACAGATGTCGCTTTAGAAACAAACGGTATGGTACGTGCAGCACGAGGGTTTACTTCAATAATGTAAACTTCGTTATCTTTAACCGCCATTTGTGTGTTCATTAAGCCAATAACGCCTAACTCAAATGCTAAGTCGGTAACCTGCTTGCGCATAACATCTTGGACTTCTTGGCTCAAGCTATAAGCTGGCAATGAACATGCTGAGTCACCTGAATGAACACCCGCTTGTTCAATGTGTTGCATAATACCGCCAACAACAACGTCAGTACCATCACAAACAACGTCGATATCGACTTCAATCGCATCATCAAGAAAATGGTCAAGCAAGACCGGTGAATCATTTGAAACACTAACAGCTTCAGTCATGTATCGACGTAAATCATCTAGGTCATAAACAATTTCCATCGCACGGCCACCTAAAACATAAGATGGACGAACAACTAATGGAAAGCCAATACCTTCAGCTTTCGCCATTGCTTCTTCTAATGACGTCACCGTAGCATTTTCTGGTTGTAATAAACCTAAGCGTTCAACGGCTTGTTGAAAACGCTCTCTATCTTCTGCTCTATCGATTGCATCAGGAGAGGTACCAATAATAGGCACTCCGGCTGCTTCTAAAGCACGCGCTAGTTTTAGCGGTGTTTGACCACCGTATTGCACAATAACGCCTTTAGGTTTTTCAATACGAACAATTTCAAGCACATCTTCAAAAGTGATTGATTCAAAATATAAACGGTCTGATGTGTCGTAATCGGTTGAAACAGTTTCAGGGTTACAATTGACCATGATAGTTTCATAACCGTCTTCGCGTAACGCTAATGCCGCATGTACACAACAATAATCAAATTCAATACCTTGACCGATACGGTTTGGACCGCCACCTAAGATCATAATTGATTCTTTATCGGTTGGGTTTGCTTCACACTCTTCATCGTAGGTTGAATACATGTAAGCTGTATCTGAACTAAATTCAGCCGCACAGGTATCAACACGTTTGTATACCGGAAAAATATTAGCTTTATGGCGTTTTTTACGCACTTCAGCTTCGGCTATACCAATTAAATCAGCAAGGCGAGAATCAGCAAAGCCTTTACGTTTAAGTTTACGTAAATAATCGGCTGTTAATATTTTTAAGCCGCCGGCAGCAACTTTAGCCTCTTCTAAAACGATATCTTCGATTTGAATAAGGAACCAACGGTCGACCATAGTTAAACGATAAATATCATCAACTGATAAACCTAAGCGAAACGCATCAGCGATATACCAAATACGGTCAGCGCCAGCTTCTTGAAGTTCGTGCATAATTTTAGTTTTAGCACCCGGCTGAGTAACATCAACCATAGAATCAAAACCATTTACGCCAACTTCTAAGCCACGTAACGCTTTTTGTAATGATTCTTGTTGGTTACGGCCAATGGCCATCACTTCGCCAACTGATTTCATTTGCGTGGTTAAACGGTCTTCACAGCCAGCAAATTTTTCAAAATTAAAACGTGGAATTTTAGTAACAACATAATCGATAGTCGGTTCAAATGACGCTGGAGTTGCGCCGCCGGTAATATCGTTAGTTAATTCGTCAAGCGTATAACCAACCGCTAATTTTGCAGCAATCTTAGCAATTGGGAAACCTGTTGCTTTTGAAGCAAGTGCTGATGAACGTGAAACACGTGGATTCATCTCGATGATAACCATGCGGCCAGTTTCAGGACAAATACCAAACTGTACGTTGGACCCGCCTGTTTCTACGCCAATTTCACGTAAAACCGCAATCGATGCATTACGCATGATTTGGTATTCTTTATCAGTTAACGTCTGTGCTGGAGCAACCGTAATAGAATCACCGGTATGAATACCCATAGGGTCAAAGTTTTCAATCGAACAAATAATAATACAGTTATCATTTTTGTCGCGAACCACTTCCATCTCATACTCTTTCCAACCAATTAATGATTCATCAATCAATAATTCAGAAGTTGGCGAGAGATCTAATCCTCGAGTACAAATCTCATGGAACTCTTCGCGGTTATAAGCGATACCACCACCCGTGCCTCCCATGGTAAATGAAGGTCGAATGATACAAGGAAAGCCTAAAATTTTACTAGCGGCGTGTGCTTCTTCAATCGTATGAACAATTTCAGCATTTGGCGTATCTAAGCCGATTGCTTTCATGGCTTTATCGAAACGAGAACGATCTTCAGCTTTATCAATCGCATCAGCTGTTGCACCGATCATTTCAACATTAAATTCTTTTAATACGCCTTTTGCTTCAAGTTCTAAAGCACAGTTTAAAGCTGTTTGACCACCCATAGTCGGTAAAACCGCACAAGGACGTTCTTTTTCAATGATCTTACGTACAACCTCCCAGTGAATAGGCTCAATGTAAGTTGCATCGGCCATTTCAGGGTCTGTCATGATAGTTGCAGGGTTTGAGTTAACTAAAATAACTCGGTAGCCTTCTTCACGAAGTGCTTTACAGGCTTGTGCGCCTGAATAATCGAATTCACATGCTTGACCAATAACAATTGGGCCAGCGCCTAAGATCAAGATACTTTTTAAATCGGTACGTTTTGGCATTTTTCAGTTCTCTCTATATCTTGTTTAAGGGCTAAGCTTTGGCTTCGTTCATTAAATCGATAAAATGATCAAATAATGGTGCAGCATCTGCAGGACCAGGACTTGCTTCAGGATGACCTTGAAAACTAAATGCAGGCTTATCGGTGCGATGTACACCTTGAATTGATTGGTCAAATAACGACACATGCGTTACTTTCAAATTCGCGGGCATTTTATTTTCATCAATCGCAAAACCATGGTTCTGCGCAGTTATCATCACGACATTACGTTCAAAGTCTTTCACGGGGTGGTTGCCACCGTGATGACCAAATTTCATTTTAATGGTACCCGCGCCACTGGCTAAGCCAAGAAGTTGATGACCTAAACAAATACCAAAGATTGGCGTTTGTGTTTCTAAAAATGATTGAATAGCAGAAATCGCATAATCACAAGGCTCTGGATCGCCTGGGCCATTTGATAAGAATATGCCATCTGGACTCATTGCTAAAACATCAGCGGCTGGTGTTTGTGCTGGCACTACTGTTACCTTACAACCACGGTCTACTAACATGCGCAAAATATTGCGTTTGGCACCAAAATCGTAAGCAACCACATGAAACTTCGAGTTTTCAGGGGTAATATGACCTTTTCCTAATTCCCAGCTGCCTTCTGTCCATTGATATTGTTCTTTGGTTGAAACAACTTTGGCTAAATCCATGCCTTTAAGACCTGGAAATGCTTTTGCTTGGGCTAAAGCGTCTGTTTCTGCAGCCTCAGACATTGTATCTAGTGTCATGATACAACCGTTTTGAGCGCCTTTTTCGCGAAGAATACGTGTTAGTTTGCGCGTATCAATATCAGCAATACCTAAAACATTACGTGCCTTTAGGTAGTCGCTTAAATTCTGTTCATTTCGAAAATTACTCGCTAATAGCGGTAAGTCACGAATAACTAAACCTTTTGCCCAAATAGTGTTTGATTCTTCATCTTCACTGTTGGTACCTGTATTACCTATATGCGGGTAAGTTAGGGTAATAATTTGCTCTGCATATGATGGGTCGGTAAGAATTTCTTGGTAACCGGTCATTGAAGTATTGAATACTACTTCACCAACAGCCGCTCCGTCTGCACCAATAGCGGTGCCTTTAAATACAGTGCCGTCTTCAAGCACTAAAATGGCAGATTTAGTCAATTTAACCTCCGTAAAGAAGAAAGAAGCTTAACGATGCAACTAAAAAACATCATTAAGTACAAATTACGTGTCGGCTGTTTCCTAATGAAACACCCATAAAAAATGCCAAAAATTTCGTTATTACTAACAGAACTACTAAATTTTTGACAAAATCCACTTATTTTACGCTTGTATCACATATTCGTCTAGCGATAATTGTAAAAACTAAGCGTTTAATTGAATATTCGGTTAAAACAGCCAAAAGTAACTGTTTTCTTTAAAAATAAATTACTTCAAGCCTAAAACATCTTGCATATCATAAAAGCCATTATCTGCTTCACTTAACCAGAATGCGGCTCTCATAGCACCTAATGCGAAAGTCATTCTTGAACTTGCGCGATGGGTGATTTCTAACCGCTCACCAATATCAGCAAAAAAAGCGGTGTGTTCTCCAACGATATCTCCAGCTCTAACTGTCGCAAAACCTATGGTCTCTTTATCACGTTCACCTGTGATACCTTCACGACCATAAACAGCCACTTTATTTAAGTCTCTACCTAAAGTGTCTGCTATAACCTGCCCCATTTTTACTGCGGTACCCGATGGAGCATCTTTCTTAAATCTATGGTGTGCTTCAAATATTTCTATATCAGTATAGTCACCAATTGCTTTTGCGGTAACTTCTAGTAGTTTAAACATTAAATTAACACCGACACTGGTATTTGGCGCTAAAATCACCGGCATAAGTTCGCCTGCTTTTTCAATAATACTCACTTGCTCGTCACTGAAGCCCGTAGTACCAATAACGAGTGCTTTATGATGTTGTTGACACCATTTAAGATTATCTAAAGTGGTTTCAATAGCCGTAAAATCAATAAAAACATCAGCATCGAGTAAGTCGTTTAAGTTAGTTGCTGTTTTTTGGCCAATAGCGCCAATACCAGCGAGTTCGCCTAAGTCAAAATTAACAAACGATGAAGACGCTCGAACCGTGCCACCGACAAGTTCAATAGACTTATGCTCAACGGCTGCTTGAATTAAGTTACGGCCCATACGGCCGCTGCATCCTAAAATGGCTACTTTTACTTTCATTTTAATCTCTATAAATTTATTTTATCTACTAGATCACTTTAGCGTACTAACGCTAATGGCAATGCTAATTCAATACTATTGGATAAATCGTGTGAAACCACACTCATTATTTTAAACTGCTCATCTATCTTAACGACATGAAAAAATGCGGTAAAATCAGCAAAAACTTGATCTTTGTCATCAAAAAAAGCCCAATCAACACATATATCGATAGACGAATTATCTGCATAATTATAACTTGCTGAAGTTGGTATTATCTTTTGGGTTTTTGCATGCGTTAAAACCGTAAAGATATCTTTAAACTCTTGATTAAAACTTTCACTATTCACTAAATAAGCAATTTTATCAGGGGTATGTAATGTACAAGGTAAATGATAACAAGCGCGGGCTGCCTTTAAATCACAATGTTCAAAGGCAGTAATATAATCTTTAAATAATTTGATCAGTGCTTGCTCTAACATACATCCCTACTTGATTGCTTTGTCATGGTTAATCACTACGGGTTTATATTTTATCATTTTAGCGTATTCGTCGTTCTTTGCCATCTATGGCGTCACAACATACGGGCATAAAAAAGCCCTCAACGGAGGGCTTTAAAAACTAATTAGCTAACAATTGCTAATAATTCAACTTCAAATACTAACGTTGAATAAGGTGGTATAGCACCTTGTGAGCCTTGCTCACCGTATGCCAAGTGGTAAGGAACGTATAAACGCCACTTAGAACCTTCGGTCATTAACTGTAATGCTTCAGTCCAACCTGGGATAACACCACCAATTGGGAATTCAGCAGGTTGACCGCGATCTACAGAACTATCAAAAATGTCGCCATTGATGAAAGTACCATGATAATGAGTACGAACTGTGCTTGCTGCTGTTGGCTTCTCGCCATCACCTGTTGCTAAAACTTCATATTGAAGGCCAGATTCAGTAACAGTTACTTCATCACGCTTAGCATTTTCAGCTAAGAATTTTTCACCTTCAGCTGACATTTCTTTAGCTGCGGCTTGTTCTAACTCTTGCATTTTTTTAGAAACAACAGAAAACGCGGCATTTAAATCTTCGTCTGATACTTGGCTTGCTGAATTAGCAATAGCATCAGCCAAACCTGCTTGTACAGCAGATACGTCAAATTCTTTAAAAGGGTTATTGCGTAATTGATCACCTAATTGACGACCTACGCCGTAACTTACACGTTGCTCAATAGTTTCAAATGTATTCTCTGACATGATATTCCTTATGTTTTCGCCGACACAGTTATTGTGTAAAATGGCAATTAGATAAAAATTCGCGATAGGATAACATAAACAGCTACTGGTCTGTAGCTTGAACTTAAGACATTTGGTTATTTTATATAATTTCCGGTTATGGCTATGCTTTCGTTATTATTTTGCTATCGATTTAGTTTACGATAGACTAGCGTTAACTTAATGTTAAAGATAAATTTTATGAATAAAGATATCGTTATTTCTTCTCCAGAGAAACGTTTACTTAGCCTGTTACCTTTTGGGGTTTTTCTCGGTTTATTTCTTGGCACCGGTATTGTCCTTACCTTACAAGGCGTTGAGTTTGCTTTTTATCAACTCCCCGCCAGCATCGCTATTATTCCAGCCATTTTAGTGGCTATATATTTAGGTAAAGACAGTATTAATGATCAAGTGAGCCAATTTATTTCTGGAGCTGGTCATGCAAACATTATTACTATGTGTGTTATTTATCTACTCGCTGGTGCTTTTGCAACAGTTGCCAAGACAACCGGGAGTGTTGATGCTAGCGTTCAGCTAGGTTTATCTTTTTTCCCTGATTACTTACTACTGCCGGGCTTATTTTTAGTTGCGGCTTTTATTGCTACTGCCATGGGTACTTCAATGGGCACCATCGCTGCGATTGCGCCAGTTGCATTAGGCTTTATAGAGTCTGCCGATTTAGACGCTTCAATTGTTGCTGGCTGTATTATTTCAGGCGCTATTTTTGGCGATAATTTATCAATAATATCTGACACCACCATAGCATCGACGCGCAGTCAGGGTGCGCACATGAAAGATAAATTTAAAGTCAATTTTAAATTTGCCGTACCTGCGGCAATTTTATGTCTCATTATTTATGCTTCAATGGGAATAACGATTCCACATGAACAAACCCAAGATATTAACGTACTTGGCTTATTACCCTATTTGGTGATACTAACGTTAGCGTTGATGGGTCTTAATGTGTTTGTAGTATTAGTTGTTGGTATTATCCTCGCGGCTGCAATAGGCATGTACGACAATGGCTATCAATTATCGGCATGGGTCAGTGATATCAATGCTGGCTTTGCTAGTATGCAAGACATTTTTATTCTTTCGCTGTTTATTGGTGGTTTAAGCGAACTGATCAAACGCCAAGGAGGCTTAGCCGCGCTAACCCATGCAATTGAGCACTTTGCGCGAAAGCTCAACCCCAACAATAAAAAACGTGCCGCCGGTTTAGGTATCGCTTCGTTAGCATTTACTTGTAACTTTTTTACCGCAAATAATACAGTATCAATTATTGTTACTGGTGAAACAGCGAAAGAATTAGCAGAAGATGGACAAGTCAGCCCAGCACACTCGGCAAGCTTATTAGATATTTACGCTTGTATTAACCAAGGATTACTGCCTTATGGCGCGCAAGCTCTTCTGCTAGGGGCAACCTTGAAAATATCACCTATTGAAGTGGTATCAAGTGCTTTTTATCCGATGATCTTGCTAGTTGTCGCCAGTATTGCTTTTTGGCGTATCACTAAGTAGCTTGCTAATAGTCGGCTTGCGTTACTCTCTTCTAGATTCTTAAGTGAGTAACTCGATTAGGGGGTGATGAATTTGCCATTATATTAAAAGACGTTGTTTGTATTAGTGAAATTAATGAGGTAACCGAGCGTATTTTAACTAAAATGAACGAATCCTATATTATTGATAAGTTATCTTTATATTGCCACGCAAGTGTTGGAGTGGCATGGAATAAAGATAAAACTAGCTCACCGGAATCACTGATGCAACAAGCTGATTCGGCTATGTACCAAGCGAAGAGCAAAGGTAAGCAAAGTTGTCATACTTTTAATTACGCAACGCACTAAATATTAGCTGTCTGCTGATATAACAGCCATTTAAGTAAGCATCACTGGTTATTGAGCAATAATTCAAGTTTGTTGGCAACAATAAAAATGCCGAGTTAATTACATAGTTTTCTCGGCACTAAACAGCAATAAATAAGACGTTATAACCTGATTATCGATAAGTAAAACACCAAAGTAGCGAAGTGCTCAACATACCGCTAGACAGCTATTTATCTGCCTTGATGATCAACATGGAAAGTCTGAAACTAATGTTTCAAATAATACCTCTTTCAAAGATTTCGTCTCTAAGTCATCAATTTTCATCGACTTGGCTATTTTAGAGACCACTTTTTTTCGGTCCTCTTCAAGAGAAATGCAAAACGCATGATCACCGTCTTTCTCTGTCAATGATGACCTCGCTGTAACACGAGTGTTGTAGGCTCTTTTGACAAAGTCACTGACTGGCGCTCGAAGATTATCAATTAGCGCCTCTGGTTTTACTACCGCACTTTCTGAAAGTAAAGATGAGTCAATAAACCCATCGATATAAAGTTTGCATGGATTAATTTCACTACGGTCGATACCTTGTTGGTATGCTTTACACGATTTAATAATTTCAGACTTAATGTCCGCAAATACTGAGCCACTTGCCAATAAAAAACAAACGAAAATAAATTTAGCTATAAAATTTTTAGTGAACTTCATTTTTAAAATTCCTTAATTCAATTAATTTTCCCGATAACCACTCGTATTAATATTCTGCAAGTCATGACAAAAACTACAATAATAGCCAACTTGAGTGCTTAACCATCCTAACCTAAGCAGTTTTATCTTTCTAGATATTTTACAACCCAAAAATAAAACAATAAAAGCTGATTGTTGTTACCTCTTTATTAGAAAAAAGTTGACAAAAAATCTAAGGATTATTATTTTTAATAGCTATAGGTAAATCATTAAGAGAACATTATGGCAAAGCTAAATATCACCACCTACAGTATTTTAATGCGATAGTAAAACATGGCAGTATTGCCCAGGCATCAAAAATTATTCATATAACTCCGCAAACGTTGAGTGCACAACTCAGTACTTTTGAAGATCAATTAGGCTACCTGTTATTTGAACGGAAAGGGAAACGTTTAGTGCTGAACGAAATGGGACGCTTGACTTATAGTTATAGCTAAGAAATCTTTAGTTTAGGAGACGAATTACTTTATTCACTTAAAAATCACTCAGCAGATTTTGCTTCCCGCTTTTCAATAGGTGTTACAGATGTGATAGCAAAAGTATTTTCTTTTCATTTCCTTAAGCAAATTTATACCATGGATAGTTCAATAAAATTAATCTGTAAGGAAACGAGTTTAGAGGTATTACTTGGAGAGTTGGCGATGAATAAATTAGACGCGATATTAACTGATACTCCCCTGCCTAGACTTCCCCATTAAAGGCATATAGCCATGCTATCGGAAAAAGCGGTTTTAGCTTTTTTGCTCACCAAAATTTGGCTGATAAATTACAGGCTAACTTTCCTCACTCACTCGATGGACAATCATTTTTCATTGCTGGTGAAGGTACAAATCAACGTTTAAGTGTACTTTCTTGGTTTAATCAATTGAGTATCTCGCCATTAGTTATTGGAGAGTTTGATGATTCGATATTAACTAAGTATTTTGGTCAGGAGGGTTATGGTGTTTTTTGTGCTCCAACAATTATTGAAGTTCACGTTATAGAACAGTTTAACGTGAGCATTATCGGCAAAACCAATGATATAACTGAACATTACTACTTGATCTCTCCCGAACGTAAAGTCAAACATCCAGCCGTTCAACATTTATTAACCGAAGGCAAAAAGCTATTTAAACAACCAATGGCTTAGGTTTATTAAACAGTTAACAAAATAAAGCCCCTAGATGGGGCTTGGTAACCGTCTTTATTTTTTCAAGATGTATACTATGCTAAAATCCTCATTAGTTTAGTTAATTATTATTCAGCAGTTTTTGGAAAATTAAGAATTAATTTAGCACCACCAGTATAGGTTTTATCTAGAGATAGATAACCTCGCTGCTTGCGGGCAAAATCACCACATAAGCTTAAACCTAAGCCATGACCTGATTCACCTTGAGTACCGCGCTGACTAGCAACACAATCAATAAAGAGTTGGTCTTGTATATCTTGAGGAACACCTTCACCGGTGTCTGTTATAACCAGTTTAACCTGGCCATCACTAGATTTAGCTTCAATGTCGATACTGCCATGTTCTGGCGTATATTTAATGGCGTTTGCTAATAAATTACGAATAATAGTTTTTGTTAAATTAACGTCCGCCATCACAGTAGTATTTTCATTGATGTCGAGTTTAATACTGATTTTTTTTAAATTGAAACTTTCTGCCATCAAGTCGAGCGTTTCTGTTATCAGAGGCTTTAACGCGGTCGTTTTTAATTCAGCATGAACCGCGCCTAACTGATTACGCGACCATTGAAGAATTTCGTCTAGTAGCTGATAAAAAGTCAGTGATGACTCTAAAATGCCATCAGCCATTTCAGCAATAAGCTCAGGCTCAAGGGTGTCTGCATTTTCATGCAAAATTTTTGATAACCCTAAAATACCATTAAAAGGAGAGCGTAAATCATGAGACAAAATGGCAAATGTTTTTTCTTGATCTGCTTGCATTCGCTCTAACTGACGGTTACGCAGCCTTAGTTCTAATTGGCTAACCACTTGTTTTGCTAGTGTATTTAATGCTAATTGTTGTTTTTCATCCAGTTTATGGGGAACTGTATCAATAACACATAAGGTACCGATAGGCATGCCGTTTGTACTGACCAGAGGTGTTCCCGCATAAAAACGAATATCTGGAGCACCTGTTACCAACGGGTTATCGACAAAGCGTTCATCCGCTAAGGTATCAGGTACTTCAAAGATGTCATCTTGTAAAATAGCATGTGAACAAAAAGCGATATCCCTTGGCGTTTCCTGAGTATTAAGACCTACTCGAGATTTAAACCACTGGCGGTCTTTGTCGACAAGAGAGATGAGAGAAATAGAAGTACCACAAATGGCGCTAGCCAACTGTGTAAGTTCATCGAGCACCTTTTCATCTTCAGTGTCTAATACTTCATATCTGAGTAATTCATCAATACGTTGTAATTCTTCGGGGTGCAGATCAGCACTTATCATAATACGCAAATCCTTAGGGTGCGTTAACTACGTTAATAGGAAAAACAGAAAATTACATTCAACTATATTCCAATGACTATAGCGTATTTTACAATTTTAAGTTCTGATATGTAACAGTTTAAACAAAAACCAATCACATTTGTCGCTGTGTCACTAAATCCAGCCATCAATATAATTAAAATAATGTCTCTACAATTAGAGGGCAGAAGAATCAATTACTACTGTATTTGAGCCTAAAGACTCTATACAAGTCTTTAAATATTCTGTGGTTTTTTACAGCTGGGTGCGTTACTAGCCTTATAATAAGCTTGGGACTTAGGCAAATGTTCTGTTAACTGATTAATACGGGTTTCATTTGATGGGTGTGTTGACATAAATTCTAGTGGTGAACCGTTTGAAAGTTTAGCCATGTTTTGCCACAAACTTATAGCTGCCGATGGTTCAAATCCTGATTTTGCCATTAAGTCTTGTCCAACTATATCAGCTTCACTTTCATGGGTACGTCCATAGGGCATTAATATACCGTATTGTAACCCTAAGCCTAAACCAGACATCCACAAGTTGCGGTTTTCAACATTTCCAACGGATAGGGCCGTATCGACAACAGCCATACCTGTTTGAGAAATTTTACTAGATGACATCCTTTCATTAGAATGATGTTCAATAACATGCCCAACTTCATGACCAATAATTGCCCCAAGTTGATTTTGATTTTCGGCAACTTTTAAAATCCCCGTATAAACACCAATCTTACCGCCGGGTAAAGCAAATGCATTGACTTGTTCAGAGTCAAAAACAACGACTTCCCACTCTCCTTTATGAGCAGATTTAGGCACGTTTTTAGTGATTGCTTTCGCGACACATTGTACGTAATTATTTACCGCAATATCACTGCTGATTTTTTCTTCATTTGTTCAAACGAACTAGCACCCATTTTATTGAGATCTGAACTTGAGAAAAGCGTTATTTGATTACGTCCAGTTGAAGATTTTGCACAGTTTGCTAAAACAATAAACGCAGCAAGTGTTAATAAGAGGGTAGCTTTATTATTCACGATATTTCCTTACGTGAAATTTTCAAATGAAATCTAACAGGTACTCTAAGGAATGTTGGCAAACAATTCGACTGTTAAAATAAAATTTATTGATAATATTTATTAGAACTTGCAAGTCCCGCAACAAGCGTGACAAAATTATTAATAATTATCATTTTTTAGAATTTATATGAAATATCGGTTAACACCAGCACTATTCAATAATATTGCCATTACTTGTTCTTCATATCGCTGGAAATTACTAGCGTGGAGCGGTTTCTCGTTTGCACTATTTTTTATGTTAAGTAAGCAAATTGAGCAAAGCACCCCTATTGTCTTGGTGTGGTTCGCTATATTTATTTTATTTGCGGCTTTACAAACCTTAGTGGTAGCCAGTTTTATTTTCTTCTTTGTGACTTTACAATCAAATAAACAAGAGAATAAACCGTGGCGAAAGTTTTATTCAACAATCGAATGGTGTGAGGCCATTATTTTTACCGTTATTTTACCTTTACCTATGCTGTTATTTGTTTACGCATTGATTGTTATTTAACCGGCTATTTATTATTTAACGCCTAGAAATCAGTAATAACCTTATTTATGTTTTGCAAGCAAGGTTACCAGCTCGTCTTCGGTCAATATGTCTACCCCTAGGTCTTGCGCTTTCGTTAGCTTTGACCCAGCCTTTTCGCCAGCGACTAAAAAGTCAGTTTTTACTGAGATACTACCTGATACTTTAGCGCCCAGTGCTTGTAATTCTGCTTTAGCTTCGTTGCGCCCCATTTGTGTCAAGGTGCCGGTTAAGACAAATATTTTATCTTTCAAGGGCTGTTGTTCTGCAGATTTTACTTCAATATCTGACCATGACATTATACTTTCAAGCTCACTGACTACTTCAATGTTATGGTCTTGCTGAAAAAATTGCGTAATATTTTTAGCAACTACTGCCCCAACATCAGGCACTTTTTGCAAAAGTTCTTCATTAGCCACTTTAATTGCAGCGAAGTTAAGAAAATAATTGGCTAAATTGGTCGCAGTGGTTTCACCTACTTCGCGAATACCGAGTGCATAAATAAATTTAGGCAATGTAGTAGTTCTTGCTTTTACTAGACCTGAAATTAAATTATCTGCCGATTTTTTACCCATACGAGCCATGGTACTCACGTCTAATTCCGTTAGCTTAAATAAGTCAGCAGGGGTTTTAATCAAGTTTTCGTCGACTAATTGCTCAACTAATTTATCCCCTAAACCATCTATATCGAGGGCTTTTCGTGACGAAAAATGTTTAATCGCTTCTTTACGTTGTGCGCCACAATATAAGCCCCCCGTACAACGTAATACGGCTTCACCTTCAGCCTTAACCACAGCAGAATCACATACTGGACAGGTTATAGGAAAAAAGATGTCACGAGAGTTTTCAGGACGCTTTTGCAATTGAACACTGACAATTTGTGGAATGACGTCACCCGCTCTTCTGATCGTGACAAAATCATTAATTTTGATACCTAAGCGCTCAATCTCATCCTGATTATGTAAGGTCGCATTGCTGACGGTTACACCACCAACAAAAATAGGATTTAAACGCGCAACCGGAGTAATAGCCCCGGTTCGGCCTACTTGAAAGTCAACATCCAGTAATTGTGTTGTCTCTTCCTGTGCCGGAAATTTATAAGCAGTTGCCCAGCGCGGTGCTCGTGCAACAAAGCCTAATTTTTTTTGCAGGGCTATATCATCAACTTTAAAAACGGTGCCATCTATTTCATAGCTTAAATTGTCACGTTCTTGCATGATATATTGATAAAAGCTGGCGACTTCTGACGAGTCACTCAGTAACTTAACTTCTGGGCACATAGGTAAACCCAATGTTTTTAACTGGCAAAGACGTTGATAGTGTGAATTTTCTAACCACTGTTCGCCTAATGTTTGGCTTGATGCTTGTTCAACATAACCAATACCATAGACATAAAAAGCTAAGTTGCGTTTAGCGGCTATTTTTGAGTCTAATTGGCGTAAACTACCTGCAGCTGCGTTTCTTGGGTTTGCGAAAATCTTTTCCCCTTTTTTAAGCGCACTAGCATTTAAGGCATTAAAGCTGGCTTTGGGCATAAAAACTTCGCCGCGAACCTCTAATATATCAGGGTATTTATCACCGGTTAATTTTAAAGGTATCGATTTGATCGTGCGAACATTTACCGTGATATTTTCACCCACAGCGCCATCCCCGCGCGTAGCTGCTTGCACTAAAACACCATTTTCGTAGCGTAAACTCACCGCTAAACCATCAAGTTTTGGCTCGGCACAGTATTTAATAGTTTCTTTTGAAAGCAAACGGTCTTTTACACGCTTAGCAAAAGCTTGCCATTCATTACCAGAAAATACATTATCAAGGGATAGCATCGGTACTTGGTGTGTCACTTGACTAAAAGATTTTAACGCTTGCCCACCGACTTTTTGACTCGGTGAATCAAGTAATTTTAATTCTGGGTCTGCTGTTTCAATTGAAATAAGTTCTCGCATTAAGCGATCATATTCTGCATCAGGAACACTGGGTTCATCTAGGTCGTAATATTGATGATTTAATTGATTGATAAGTTGATGAAGCTCTTGTACTCGAGTCGTATTAGCAGGTGATGACATAAGAATGAATTACTTTTGAAAGAGTTTAAATTACAGGTTAATCAATAAATTAACCTGTCAGAGTTTGTTTGATTTTAAGATGAGGCAATTAGATTTCTTCGCGTAAATTCGCGAATTTTACCCACGTAATGTTGTTCTGTTTGTTTGGTCATAACATTACGTTTGTCATCTAATAATTGACCATTAAATTCTAAAGCGAGTTGCTTTGCTGCGTTAAGCATTTGCTCAAAGACGACGGAAGCATCGCCCGCATTAGGTAACATCATAAAAAGGCTAATACCTTGTGTAGTAAAGCTTTCCATATTGTCGAGATCAAATGTGCCTGGTTTCATGATGTTTGCTAAACTAAAAGTAACTTTACCATTTCCAGCATTATCTTGATGGCGGTGAAAGATGTTCATCTCTCCGTATTTCATACCTAATGTTAATAATGTCGGTAAAAGTGCGGCACCTGACATTTGCTGTTTTTCAGACATAACCACTGAAATAATCAGTACATCAGGTTCAACTTCCACTTTTTTATGCTGAGGGATTATCGATTCTTTTTTGGCCGCGCTTTTACTTTCCTTGCTTTCTCTGCCAAAATTTATCTCTATTTGGTCTCGCTTAACAGGCGCTTTTTCAGTAAAACGCGCCGACGTTTTTAAGGGTTGTTTAGCTGATGTTATCGGTGTTTGATAAACAGGTGTTTCAATTTTCTCAATAACAGCCACTTCTTTGGCGGTAACCGAGCCAAATAATGATACATCGTGATCACGTAAGTCAGCACTGTTGTTATCTTTTTTAGCAGAAGTTTCATCAAAAGAAGACATATCCCCCAAACTTGGTTCATCATCTTCGGCACTAAATTCGCGATATGATGAAGCTTGTTCTTCATATTCAGCTGTCGATGGCATAGGCATCTCTTCATCATATGATTGACCACCAAGTGAGTTTTCAACGACTCTTGGCTTACTAACACCATCTTGATCAAAGCCTGAGCCATCAAAACCTCGGTTATTAGGCTCAACTTTTTCAGCCTTTGCTTTAAGCTTATAAGGGTTTTTATTTTTTCTTATGGTCCAAAAACCATGAACAAATATTGCCGTGATCACCACAGCACTGATAACAATCAATGCAGTTCTGAAATTATATTCCATCGGATAGCCTTTTATTATTCTATTTTCAGCTTGGTTTAGCTTTACTTAATTTTGTACTTATTCTAATTCAGCCATAGCGATTGCTTCATCAATATCTACAGCTACCATTTTTGATACGCCCGGTTCAAACATAGTAACACCGGTTAACTGACTCGCCATTTCCATCGCTATTTTATTATGGCTGATATAAATAAACTGTACAGTTTGCGACATCTCTCGCACCAAGTTACAAAAACGACTAACGTTAGCATCATCAAGAGGCGCATCGACTTCATCAAGCATACAAAATGGTGCAGGATTTAACCTAAAAATTGCGAACACTAATGATAATGCGGTCAGCGCTTTTTCGCCACCAGATAATAAGTGAATCGTGCTATTTTTTTTACCTGGCGGTCTAGCCATAATAGTAACACCCGTTTCAAGCATATCATCATCTGTTAAGGCTAAATAGGCACTACCACCACCAAAAACCTTAGGAAATAATGCTTTAAGATCACTATTAATTTTTTCAAAGGTATTTTTAAATTTGTGACGGCTTTCTTTATCTATCTTAGCAATAGCTAATTCTAACGTATTAATCGCTTGGATTAAATCTTCATCTTGTTGATCAAGATAGGTCTTTCGCTCAAATTGTATTTGATATTCATTAATTGCTGCAAGATTTATTGCCCCTAAACGATTAATATCTTTACCTAAATTAACAATATGAGCCTGCCATAAAGGCTCTTTTGCCTGATCTGGCATAGCGGTTTGCACCGCCAATAAATTCTGTTGCATTTCATTAAGTTGCTCGAGTGCCGCATCAGCACGTAAACGATAACTTTCTGCAGTTAAATGAACAGCATTAATTTGCTCTTTCTTACTGTTAATATTTCTAGTGAGTTGCTGAACTTTTGATTCTGCATCACTAATCAGTGTTTTAGAGTCTGTTGTATCGTGCTGTATCTTTGCTATTTTTTCATTAAGTTCCGCAACGTCGATTAGCCATGCTTGTAACTTTTGCTCATCAACTTGCAACGGCGATGCACACTCTTCAACGATTTCTTGATGCATGCGTTGTTGTTTGGTGAGTTGTTGAATACTTTCTTGCGCACGAACCAATGATAATTGGCCTTGAGTTTGCTCATGATTCAATTTTTCAATCATTAACGCTTGCTGATGTTTTTGTTGATGGAACCTTTGGGTACTTTCTTGACTGTCTTGAATTTTTCTTTGTAAACTCTCTTGTGCACTGCTGATATGCATAAGCTGTTCGGCATCATGCTTTGGTAGTTTTGTAAGCGCATCTTCTTGTACTGATAATAATTTTTTGTTTTGGCTCAGTAAACTTTCTAGCGTTGTTAGCTCTTGTTGATAAAGGCTGCTTTGTTTATCGCGTTGCTCTGAGGCTTGTTTAGCCAAAGCAATTTTTTGCTGTAAAGCCTGAACTTGATAAGTAGATTGTTCGATTGCCGTTTTAAGTATCTTAGCGTCACTCACAAGTTGTTCTTTGCTTTTTATCAGCTGACTTTCTTTATCCTGGCATGCTTGAATACTAAATGTTAACTCAGTCACTTTTTCTGAGGTCTGGCTGATATTATCCGTTAACTGTAGCAAGGCATCAAAATTTTCAGCGCTTCCTTTTCGCAGAAAATACCGACTTAACCAAGTACTATCTTTGCAAATGACTGACTGGTGATCAGCAAGCGTTAACATTATCTGTTGCGCTTGTTGGTAATCTTGGGCAATAAAAATATTATTTAGCAAGGCCGTTATTGCCGGTAAACCTTTAACTTTTTCAGCCAAGGTACCGCTTGTTGCTTTCACTGAACGAGTCGCACTAGTCTTGTTTATTTGTTGATCTAGCACTAAAAATAGTGGTTCAATGGTGACTTCTGTGGGGAAATATTCAACCAACTCGCCTTGTAACCAATGATGTAGCACTAATTCGACACTTGCCTGCCAGGTTGTTTCTACGGTTAATAATTGAAAAACAGCGCCAAGCACTTTTTGCCCGCGCACACTTAACCATTCTTTTTGTTTAATGCGCCAACCTGCTTGTTGATTTTGTTGTATCAGTAACTGCTGTAAATAAAGCTTTAATGCTGCTATTTCACCACTGTACTGTGCTTGCTGCTTCGAGGCTAGGCTGATTTGGGTAACAAGTACGAGTTGCTTTGATTCATTATCTTTATATTGTTTTAGTAAAGATTGCTGGTGTTTTTCTTGCTTAAGTAGCTTGTTGCTAAGCTCAACAGTACTCTCGACATTTTCGCTGATACTCTCTTTGGTTAAACTGACTAATAAATGTGTTAATGATTGTTGGCGCTGCTGCTGCTGACTTATCTGCTCACTTAACTGAGAGATTCGCTGATTAACACTCAGCTGTTGATCATTTGTATCTTGGTGTTGGCGCTGTAAAGCTTGCCATTGCTTATGCTCATTTCGCTGCTGTTCAATATAGCCTTCTAACTGAATTTGACTCTCAAGCAGTTGCTGCTCTATGAGTTCAAGTTCAGGTACGTGTTCTGTTATTTTTAAAGTGCTTTTTTGGAGCTGTTCTTGCTCGGCTAGTACCAATTGTTGTGCATTAATCAGCTGTTGCTGGGTAACACTGTTATCGTGTTGAGCTTTCTGTTTTTGTTGCTTTAAATGTTTGATGTTTTGTTCTGCACGAGCAATATCATTACTTAATAGTAATTTTTGTTGATGGAGCTCACCGCTAGACTCTCCGCCTATGGTCACTTTTTGTTTCGCATCAAACAATTGGATATCGATTTTTTTCTGTTCAACAATCAAAGCTTCTATTTCTGTTTGATATTGACTTACTTGTTGTTTTTGCTCGTTAGCTTGTTGATCAAATTTTTGCCATTTTAAAACAGTCAACTCAGCTCTATATTTACGCTCTCTAGTTTTTAACGTTTTAAAACGTTTAGCGGCTTCTGCCTGTTGATGCAGTTTATCAATTTGTAAACCAAGCTCAACACGTATATCGTTTAAGCGTTCAAGGTTTTCACGCGTATGTCTGATCCTATTTTCAGTGTCTCTGCGGCGTTCTTTATATTTAGAAATACCCGCAGCTTCTTCAATAAAAACACGTAACTCTTGCGGCTTAGATTCAATAAGTTTTGAGATAGTACCTTGCTCAATAATCGCATAACTGCGAGGACCAAGACCGGTACCCAGGAAAATATCGGTGATATCTCGACGGCGGCATTTACTACCGTTTAAATAATATGTATTTTGGCTATCACGATTTATAACGCGTCGAATAGAAACTTGATTACGATCGGCCATGTTGCCTTGTATGCGACCATCAATATTATCGAATAACAATTCAACAGATGCTTGTCCGACCGGCTTGCGTGTTGCTGCGCCATTAAAAATGACATCGGTCATAGCATCACCACGCAAATTTTTCGCTGAACTTTCACCAAGTACCCAACGAACAGCGTCAATGATATTCGATTTTCCACAACCGTTTGGCCCAACAATAGCTGTCATTCTTTGTTCAAATGGCACTTTGGTCGGGTCAACAAACGATTTAAAACCAGCAAGTTTTATATGCTTTAAACGCATAAAACACAGAAACCTTTTATTGTTATACTTTGATAATACTCGGCAGTAAAATTTTATCAGAGTTATCTATATTTTGTAACATGAAACATCTGTTCAATTTATCAATTTATTTTATAATCACAGTTAAAACAGCATGTAAGGATAAAAATCAGCCAATGAATACAATTATTAATCAACCGTTAGCTAACAGTGGTGCTGGATATTTTATTAAGGGCTTTGAATTAATCAGAGAAAAAGGTATTCGCCGTTTTGTATTTATACCCCTAGTGGTTAATTTAGTCTTATTTAGTGTCGCCTTTTATGGTCTATTTTTAGAACTTGATACCTATATGACCATGCTCGATAACTGGCTTCCTGGTTGGCTGTCTTGGTTAAGTGCTTTCTTATGGCCAGTCGCTTTATTATTTTTGTTAGTGATGTTTTCTTTTATATTTAGTTCAGTCGCCAACTGGATTGCCGCACCTTTTAATGGTTTGCTATCAGAAAAGATGGAATTATTACTCTGTGGTAAAACAATACCACCCGCTTCAATCCTAGATGTTATAAAAGATGTACCTCGCACGTTATCAAGAGAATGGTGTAAATTACGTTATTATTTACCGCGCGCTATTGGTTTTTTTATTCTTTATTGGATACTGCCAGTTATAGGACAAATATTTTGGTTTTTATTTTTAGCTTGGATGATGGCCGTTCAATATAAAGACTATCCATTTGATAATCATAAAATTGACTTTAATGAAATGCGTTACGCACTCAAACAAAAGCAAGGATTAAGTTATAGCTTTGGTATCACAACGGCAGTATTTTCAATGATCCCTATTATTAATCTAGTGGTCATGCCTGTCGCTATATGTGGTGCAACCGCGCTATGGGTTGATCATTACAGAAATGACTTTGTTGATACCTAATGAACTTTCGAGATGATTTTGTTGACCGTTCATGTTAATTAATTATTAATCAGTTAGTTAGCGTTATTTATACGATTAGGTACTTATTACCGCTATTATAATTTGTTATTTAAACAATACCTTATATTGCGGTAATGATTAGATTATTAACAATATTCTTGATAATTACCTAGCAACACACTAGATTTAGCTAAGCCCGTTAAAGGATCAAATATTATGTTTAACCTAAGTACCGTAAATTTATCAAGTCGATTAGCTTGTTCCTTCAGAACATTATTAGTCGCTTTTATGTTGATAAACGTCAACTTTGCTATTGCAGAAGAAACAGCAATGGTGACCATAGCGGCCATGAGTGATGCGCGAGTTTTTGCTGAATTTACCGATGAGACACCTGCAGTTATCAACTATTTTACAAAAAGTACTGAAGAGGAAGTTATCCAGTTTTATCTAAAAGAATATGGGCAAGCGTTAAGCCAAAAAAGAAAACGTGGCCGTTTAACAGTAAACTTTAACCAAAAACAACATAGCATCAGAGTTGTTATTTCACAGCAAAACCAGCTACGACAAGTTGATGTGA
This sequence comes from Colwellia sp. MB3u-55, assembly GCF_014076785.1. Taxonomy (NCBI): domain Bacteria; kingdom Pseudomonadati; phylum Pseudomonadota; class Gammaproteobacteria; order Alteromonadales; family Colwelliaceae; genus Colwellia; species Colwellia sp. MB3u-55. Next base: position 120,616 of record NZ_JACGUS010000118.1, on the reverse strand, counting down.
TCGTTGAAGAAAGCAGCAATAAATAATATAAACATCACAAATCACATAAAAAAACGCCACGTTAATAAATGTTAACATGGCGTTTTTATTTTGTCATTTTAGTTGAATGTTATTTAGCTTTTAAGACATCGTCAATAGTACCTTGCGCTAAACCATGATAACCAGGGCGCGCTTTTTCATAGACATTAAGTGCCCAAGCTTTACCTGCAGGTGTCTCAGCTAACGCTTTATAAAGCGGTACTATTAACTTACGACGACCGATAGCAATGAGATATTTTGACATCGCAGGGTAAACAGTATCGTAACCGGTTCTTAAGGCTAATAAGTACCAAGCATGCGCAATTTCAGCATTAGTACTAGCGGTAAGGTTAAACGCTTTATCGAGTGCACTCATCCGCTCAGTCGGTAATGTTACCGGCAAGTTATTTATAAAATGCAGCCATTCATGCAAGGTCCATGCTTTAGTTGGTAATTGCTCTAACGTTATTTTATCACTTAACAGACTATTAATTTGACTATCGATAGTGGTAAATGCACTTGATGTAGGCTGCGGCGCGTAACTAGGTAATCCTTGTTCATAAATCCATTCATTAACTTCTTTATCGCTGACAATATTTGGATATTTATCAGTAAGATTCTTTTTCAAATAAATAACAAAATTGGCAGTACCTAAGCTTTCAAAGGCATGGCTGTTGAAGTAATCTAAAATAAAAGTATCAAATTTATCTCGACCAAACTTAGCCTCTAAAAACATTAAAAACAACTGACCTTTGACATAGGGAACACCTGAGAATGCGTCATCAGGATCACGCCCTTTAAGGTCGATATAAAGCTGAGTATCACCCGGCGCTAATTCAGCAATTTCATAATTTAAACTTTGTGCACCAAGCGCTTGTTCCATAACGGCTCGGTCTTCACCAAATACCGCTTCCATAATACGATTTTCAACATAACTGGTAAAACCTTCGTTTAACCATAAGTCACGCCAACTTTCATTAGTCACTAAGTTACCCGACCAAGAATGAGCGAGTTCATGAGCAATTAAATTGACTAAGCTTTTATCACCAGCAATAACTGTTGGGGTAATAAAAGACAAACGTGGGTTTTCCATACCACCAAAAGGAAAACTAGGCGGTAATATCAGTAAGTCATAGCGCCCCCAACGATAAGGACCAAAGATTTTTTCTGACTCATCAATCATCGCTTGTGTATCGTCAAACTCACTAACCGCTGCCTCTAAAATGCTGGCTTCAGCATAAATCCCCGTTTGCTTACTCATCACTTTAAATTCTAAATCGCCGACACTAATTGCAATTAAATAAGCAGGGATTGCTTGCGGCATACTAAAAAAATAATCGCCGTCACGAGTGGTATTAGGTTCGTTATTAGCACTCATTACCGCTAATAAATTATCAGGCGTAGTAATACGAGCATTATAAGTTGCGCGAACACTAGGTGTGTCTTGCACCGGGATCCATGAACGTGCGTGAATCGCTTGATTTTGACTAAATAAGAAAGGATGCTTTTTACCTGCTGTTTGTTCAGCTGACAACCATTGCAAACCTGACGCTTTTTCAGTTGATTGGTAATAAACACGAATTTTTTGTGCTTTAAAAGTATTGTTTATGGTGAGTTTTGAACCTAACACATTATCACGATTAGCAAGGGTGAAACTTACCCCACGCCATTGTCCTGCTTCAGTTTGAGCCATAACGCGGTCAATGATTAAATCTCGGGTATCGAGAATAATAGGCTGCGAAGTTTTACTTAACCACTCTAACGATAATTCTGCAAAACCAGCGAGTGATTTTTCATCAAAATTAACCGCTAGATCTAAATAGATATGGGTTGTTTTTACTTGGTCGTAATTAGCATAGGTGTATGCATCATTGGTTTTTGCCAAACTTGTAAAGCTCGATAAAACCAATAGTGCAAATAAAGACTTAAACAATGGTCGCATTATGGAAGATCCAATAAAAAAATAGGTTGATAGGTTAAGATAACCAACAAGCCTATTCAACTGATTCTTTATAAAATAATTTTTTTGCAGTACATTCGTCTTTACGGTTGTTCCATTCTAATAACAACACGTCTGTTTTGTGCACGACCAATAACGGTATTGTTGGCAGCAATGTGACGTTTTTCGCCATAACCTTTTGCTTCAATTCGACTAGGGTCAATACCATTTTTAACAAAATGCTCACGAATCGTGTTTGCTCGGCGGTTCGATATTTTCAAGTTATCGTTTCTGCCACCATAACTGTCAGTATAACCGTCAATAAGCACCAACTCTAAGTTTTGATCTAAAGTAAGGTACTCTGCGATCATCGATAAACGCTTTTTAGATGATTTAGTTAAGCTTTCACCACCAAATTGATAATTTAATACTGTGTAAGAAATGTCATCAAAATTGTAATTAAGTAAGTTACTGACACAACCAATAAATTCTTGATAGGCACGATTAAATTTTGCCGTTGATATACCAACAGATATAAGGTCGTTGTCGCTATACCAATCGTTATAGTAAAACGTTGGGTTCATGCCCTGCTCTAATTCATTAAGCATATTCCAAGCAACCTTTTTCGGTAGACTTGGCGCAAACTGCTTATGAAGTTTCATATTGGCAATAGTTCGACCATTTTTTCCAGGGCGCCAATTAGGCGCAACAGAACGAACTTCTGCTAATGAATAAGTATCGGGTAAACGCATCATATCGAGTTCAAATTCCATATTCATTTTACGGCTTGCCGTACTATAGAATTTTGCTTCACCATAATTAGGTATTTGGTGTGATAAAGTGCACTCTAGCCTAGAGTTATTAGTTAACTGCCAATTAGCGTGTTCTAAGTCAGCACCATACTGACGAATACCAGCATTAGCTTGGCTAACAAATACGCATAATAATAATGTGATGATAGTTTTTTTCATAAAATATTTATCTTTTATCTTGCCACTCATCTGTTATCGACCCAATATTCTATAACTTTAGCAGTTATCAGCAATATTTTCATAACTTTCAAGCTTCATCATAGTGTTCGCATAGAGTTTATATTTTTTTTCTGCGATAATTTACGCCTTGAAATTGAATGCTAACTTAAAAAAGATGTAAACATGAGTATAAATCCTGATACTAAAAATAAGAGTTCTGCTGATAAAAATATTAAAAGTGCTTTTGCACAGCGCTTTAGAGGTTATTTCCCAGTAGTCATCGATGTTGAAACAGCAGGTTTCAATTCACAAACTGATGCTTTATTGGAAATAGCAGCAACAACTTTATCGCTAGATGAAAGTAAAGGTCAATTCTCTCTTGATGAAACAATTCACTTTAACGTAGAACCTTTTGAAGGCGCCAACTTAGAGCAAGCGGCATTAGAGTTCACTGGCATAGACCCAACAAACCCATTACGTGGTGCTGTTGATGAAAACAAAGCGTTAACAGAAATTTTTAAGTTAATTAGAAAAAAGATGAAAATTGCCGGCTGCCAGCGTGCCGTTATGGTTGCTCATAATTCCGCTTTTGATTTGGGGTTTGTCAATGCAGCCGTTGAACGTTGTTTAATAAAGCGATCACCCTTTCATCCTTTTGTTAGCTTTGATACCACAACATTATCTGGTTTAGCGCTTGGACAAACTGTTCTTGCAAAAGCCTGTTTAGCCGCAGGGTTAGACTTCAATAACAGTGAGGCTCATTCGGCATTATACGATACCGAAAAAACCGCTGAGCTTTTTTGTTTTATTGTTAATAAATGGCAAAAAATGGGGGGGTGGCCCCTAGCAATAGCCGATGAAGAACAACAAGATAGTGATACAACGACATGCGATTAAAATAATTTAGCTGAGCTACTGCGGTTATTATGTCGGCACAATAGATTTCTAACCGCTAAAACTATCAAAGTGAATGCAAAAAATTGAAAGAGTGAATTTTTGGTGACCATCAGAGTAAATACCCCAATAACGTTGTAAATATAGGGTAAATATTCATAGAAGAGTTCAGGTGTTTTATTTTTTATGCCGAGTTTTTTTTGTTTATCGAGTCTTCGACGAGCCGAACGAGTAACTAATGTAACACAAGCAGCACTGTAGAATAGTCCCGCAGAAATAAGCATAGGCAATGTCATATTAAAGGCAAGTAAATAACCACTCACAATAAAATACGCGAACGGTAAGTTCTCATAAAGCGTCTTAGGTACAAACAAAACGATTCCAGAAATCAATAAGGTGATAAATTAAGTGTAGGTTGATTTTCAACTTTTGATTAGCTTAATTTTAAACACTGTCACTTTCTATTATTTATCCTCTTTAATAAAGCCACCGTTACCCTAATACTGAAATAAACTCGCAACAAACACCGTCATCCTGAACTTGTTTCAGGATCTCGCCGTTGACAAAACAAAACCAGATACTGAAATAAATTCAGCATGACGACCTCAAGAGCCAGTAATTTATATACTTAAATACAACTCACAAAGACACCGTCATCCTGAACTTGTTTCAGGATCTCGTCGTTGACAAAACAAAAAAAAGATACTGAAATAAATTCAGCATGACGACCTCAAGAGCCAGTAATTTATATACTTAAATACAACTCACAAAGACATCGTCATCCTGAACTTTTTTCAGGATCTCGTCGTTGGCAAAACAAAAAAAAGATACTGAAATAAATTCAGCATGACGACCTCTAGAGCTAGTAATTTATATACTTAAATACAACTCACAAAGACACCGTCATCCTGAACTTGTTTCAGGATCTCGTCGTTGACAAAACAAAACAGATACTGAAATAAATTCAGCATGACGGGATCAGGAGCCAGTAATTTATATACTTAAAAAAAACTCACAAAGACACCGTCATCCTAAGCTTGTTTCAGGATCTCGTCGTTGACAAAACAAAAAACAGATACTGAAATAAATTCAGCATGACGGGATCAGGAGCCAGTAATTTATATACTTAAAAAAAACTCACAAAAAGCACCGTCATCCTGAACTTGTTTGAGGTTCTCGTCTTTGACAAAACAAAAAACAGATACTGAAATAAATTCAGTATGACGGGATTGAACATCTTCACTCTTTGCCATCCTTGGCACCGTGACATACCGTTCTTCCTGAACATCTTCACTCTTTGCCATCCTTGGCACCGTGACATACCGTTCTTCCTGAACATCTTCACTCTTTGCCATCCTTGGCACCGTGACATACCGTTCTTCCTGAACATAAAAAAACCGCAATTAAGCGGTTTTTTTATTACTTTTAATGATTACATCGGCTAACTAAAGCCTAAGCTTTTATCTTAAAGCTTGTCAGCATTGTTTGCTAAGTAAGATGCAACGCCTTCAGGAGAAGCAGTCATACCTTTATCACCTTTATTCCAGCCAGCTGGACAAACTTCGCCGTGATCTTGGTGGAATTGTAATGCGTCAACCATACGGATCATTTCATCAACGTCACGACCTAATGGTAAATCGTTAATCACTTGATGACGTACATTACCTTCTTCATCAATTAAGAAAGAACCACGAAATGCAACACCGTCTTCAGGATGTTCAACATCGTAGGCTTTACAGATTTCATGCTTTGTATCAGCAACCAAAGTATATTGTACCGGGCCAATACCGCCTTCGTTTACTGGAGTGTTACGCCATGCGTTATGAGAAAATTGTGAATCGATAGAAACACCAATAACTTCAACACCACGGCTTTTGAATTCTTCCATACGGTGATCAAAAGCTAATAACTCAGACGGACAAACAAAAGTAAAATCTAGAGGGTAGAAAAACACTACGGCTTTTTTACCTTTAATTGCTGTCGATAACGTAAAGCTATCAACAATTTCGCCACTACCTAAAACTGCTGCTGCAGTAAAATCTGGTGCTGCACGGCCAACTAATACACTCATTTTTTTCTCCAATATTTTTATTAAATTGATTTAAATCATAAAACTGACGTACATCTATTATTGAGACGATAAGGTGATTTTCAACTTACTTTTCATCTTTTTTAATAAAAAATTTAGCTAACGTCAGTTTCTAAAATGATATTAAGCTTTTTCTTCAGAATTATTTTTTTCTGCAGCTTCTTTGATCAAGGTTTGTAATTCACCTTGTTGGAACATTTCCATAATGATGTCACAACCACCGACTAATTCACCGTCAACCCATAATTGTGGGAATGTTGGCCAATCAGCATACTTTGGCAATTCGGCACGAATATCAGGGTTTTGTAAAATATCAACATAAGCAAATTTTTCACCACACTGCATTAGTGCTTGTGATGCTTGTGAAGAAAAGCCACAGCTAGGCAATTTAGGAGAACCTTTCATATAAAGCAAAATAGTGTTTTCAGAAAGTTGTTCTTTGATACGTTCAATAGTTTCCATGGGATACCTCTAATTACGACCGAAAAAACCTCGATCTTTACAATATAAAATTTAGTGTTTATTACTTTGATTAATGGAGTCTGACACTAAAATAATCAAGGTAATAAAGACTAAAAAGCACTTATTTAGTAGAATAAACAATAACAGGCTTGATATTTACACTGGCAAAACCTATATAAATGGGTACACTAGTCAGGCTTTAATAATACTTGACTAGTTTACTAGGTTTTAACTGGTTTTTAAATAAAAGCACACAACTTCTTTATTTTTGCGCAAAAATAAATTTGTATAACCCATTTCTGGAGAAACTAATGGCTATTGAATTACCCGCATTACCCTATGCACAAGATGCACTTGTACCACATATTTCAGCTGAGACACTTGAGTTTCACTACGGTAAGCATCACAACACTTATGTTGTAAAGCTTAATGGATTAATTGAAGGTACTGATTTTGAAGGCAAGTCTTTAGAAGACATCGTAAAGACTTCATCAGCAGGCATTTTCAATAATGCAGCACAAATTTGGAATCACACATTCTACTGGAACAGCTTAAGCCCTAACGGCGGCGGTGAACCAACAGGCGCTTTAGCTGATGCGATCAATGCAAGCTTTGGTTCTTTCGCTGAATTTAAAACAAAATTTACTGAAAGTGCAATCAACAACTTTGGTTCAAGCTGGACATGGTTAGTGAAAAAAGCAGATGGTAGCCTTGCTATCGTTAACACTTCAAATGCTGCAACACCATTAACTGATGAGAGCGTTACACCGTTATTAACAGTAGATTTATGGGAACATGCTTACTACATTGATTACCGTAATCTTCGTCCAAGCTACATGGCTGGTTTTTGGGCATTAGCTAACTGGGATTTTGCTGTGGCAAACTTCGCATAATTTATATTCATTAAAGATTGATTTATTAACCTTTAATGAATAATTTTATTAAAAACCAGAGTATCTACTTTGGTTTTTTTATGCATAAAATTCAATAAAAGTGTCCTTTTTTTTAATTCAATATAAAAGATTTCTATAATTTCCTCTTTGCTTACAAAAAAAACCTCTAATTATTCTCTCCCTTAAAAAATACCGTCTAGACTTAATGGTAGACATACTCGTTTCAATGCAAAGTTTAGTGTCTTGTTGAAGCGATTATCGATAGTTTCTTGGTCTTATTTGAATGAGTTAAACAATATCGACTTTGTACTACGGTAAGTTTTTACTCATCTGCAAATTTTTTCCCTTATGGAGGCAGTTATGAGTATTTTTCAGCATTATCAATCACGTTACGATGAAGCTAAAGAAGAGAACTTTAGTATTCAAGAGTTTTTAGCTATTTGTCAAAAAGACAAACTTGCTTACGCCACCGCTTCTGAGCGCTTATTAAAGGCCATCGGCGATCCTGAAATGATAGACACCTCAAATGAACCTACCTTAAGCCGTATATTTTCTAATAGGGTAATTGCTCGCTATCCTGCCTTTAAGGACTTTTATGGCATGGAAGACGCTATAGAGCAGATTGTTGCCTACCTTAAACATGCTTCGCAAGGATTGGAAGAACAGAAACAAATTCTTTATTTATTAGGGCCTGTGGGGGGAGGGAAATCATCATTAGCTGAAAAATTAAAAGCATTAATGCAGCAAGAGCCTATCTATGTGCTCAGTGCTAATGGCATAAGAAGCCCAGTAAATGACCACCCCTTTTGTTTATTCGACGCAAATGCAGATGGTAAGATATTAAAGAAAGAATATAAAATACCAGAACGTTATTTAAAGACCATTATGTCGCCATGGGTGGCTAAAAGGCTACATGAATATCAAGGTGATATTGCAAAATTTGAGGTGGTTAAGTTATATCCTTCAATTCTTGATCAAATAGCCATTGCAAAAACAGAGCCTGGTGACGATAACAATCAAGATATTTCAGCCCTTGTTGGTAAAGTTGATATTCGACAATTAGAGCACTTTTCACAAAATGACCCTGATGCCTACAGTTATTCAGGCGCATTGTGTCGAGCGAATCAAGGCATGATGGAATTTGTCGAAATGTTCAAAGCCCCCATTAAAGTATTGCATCCGTTGTTAACAGCAACACAAGAAGGTAATTATAATCCAACAGAAGGCTTATCAGCCCTGCCCTTTAATGGCATTTTGCTTGCGCACTCTAATGAGTCAGAATGGCAAACCTTTAGAAATAACAAAAACAACGAAGCCTTTTTAGACCGCGTTTATATGGTCAAAGTCCCTTACTGCATGCGGGTTTCTGAAGAAGTAAAAATTTATAAAAAATTACTCGAAAACAGTGAATTAAAAAATGCACATTGTGCGCCAGATACGTTAGAAACCTTAGCAAAGTTTTCGGTACTATCACGTTTAAAAAATCCTGAGAACTCTAGTATTTATTCTAAAATGCGCGTTTATGACGGCGAGAGTTTAAAAGACACCGACCCAAAAGCTAAATCGTATCAAGAATACCGTGATTATGCGGGGATGGATGAGGGTATGTCTGGGCTATCAACACGTTTTGCTTTTAAAATATTATCACGCGTTTTTAACTTTGATCATTTAGAAGTTGCCGCAAACCCAGTACATTTATTTTATGTACTCGAGCAACAAATTGAACGAGATCAATTACCCCAAGAAGCAGCCGAACGGTATTTAGAATTCATTAAAGGTTACTTGTCAGCCCAATACATAGAATTTATTGGCAAGGAAATTCAAACGGCTTATCTAGAGTCTTATTCTGAATATGGACAAAACATCTTTGATCGCTATGTCACTTATGCTGATTTTTGGATACAAGACCAAGAGTATCGCGATGCTGAAACTGGACAGCTTTTCGACCGAGAAGCCTTAAATAATGAATTAGAAAAAGTTGAAAAACCTGCAGGCATTAGTAACCCTAAAGATTTTCGTAATGAGATTGTCAATTTTGTATTACGTGCTAAAGCGAATAACAACGGTAAGAACCCCAACTGGGCAAGTTACGAAAAACTCCGCACGGTTATTGAGAAAAAAATGTTCTCGAATACTGAAGATTTATTACCCGTTATTTCCTTTAACACCAAAACATCGAATGACGACCAGCAAAAACATGACGATTTTATAGAACGCATGATGAGTAAAGGTTATACAAAAAAACAAGTGCGGTTACTGTCAGAGTGGTATTTACGCGTAAGAAAATCTTCTTAACTTGTACTTTATTGTTTTAAAAAGCCAATAAAGTAGGAGGAAAATATGGCGAATTTTATTGATAGACGCTTAAATAGCAAAAACAAAAGCACGGTTAATCGCCAGCGTTTTATTAAACGCTATAAAAGCCAAATAAAGAAATCCGTTGAACAAGCAATTAATAAACGCAGCGTTACTGATGTTGATCGTGGTCAGGACATTACCATCACCAAAAAAGATTTATCTGAACCTGTTTTTCACCAGGGCAGAGGGGGTGTTAAAGATAGAGTTCACCCGGGTAATGACCAATTTTCAACTGGCGATCAAATCAAACGCCCTCCTCAGCAGCAAGGACAAGGTAGCGGTGAAGGTGATGCCAGTAACACTGGTCAGGGAGATGATGATTTTATTTTTTCTATTTCTAAAGATGAATATTTGAACTTACTTTTTGAAGATCTTGAATTGCCAAATTTAAAAATGAACCAATTAGATACGTTAATTGATTATAAGACTGTTCGCTCTGGTTATTGTGCTGAAGGCGTCCCTTCAAATATAGATATTGTAAAATCGCTACAGGGATCAATAGCAAGACGTATTGCCATGACATCAACCAAGCGTAAAGAGTTGAAAGTCCTTGAACTTGCCTTAGCAGCATTAATGGCTGATAAACATGATCATGTCCAAAAAATTAAAGACCTAAACAATCAGATCGATATGCTTAAAGGTAAAATCAGTAAAGTCCCTTTTATTGACACCTTTGATTTACGTTTTAGAAACTATGCAAAACAAGCCCTACCTACATCAAAGGCGGTGATGTTCTGTTTAATGGATGTTTCAGGATCTATGGACCAAGCCACTAAAGATATTGCCAAACGTTTTTATCTCTTATTGTATTTGTTTCTCACCCGCACCTATAAAACAATTGATGTGGTCTATATTCGACACCACACACAAGCAAAAGAGGTTGATGAAGAAGAGTTTTTTTATTCGCAAGAAACTGGCGGCACTATTGCTTCAAGTGCATTAGATTTAATGATTAAAATAATGGATGAGCGTTATAAGGAAAACGAATGGAATATTTACGCAGCGCAGGCCTCTGATGGTGATAACTGGGCCGATGACTCTCCTCGTTGTCAAAAGTTACTCACTGAACATATTCTACCTAAAGCACGCTACTTTAGTTACATTGAAATATCACAACGACCTCATCAAACACTTTGGCAGCAATACCAAGAAATTGCAGCCTATACAGAACATTTTGCAATACAACATATTAAAAGTGTTGAAGATATTTATCCTGTTTTTAGAGAGCTTTTCAAGAAAAAACAGAGTAGCGCAGCCTAAGTTAATAATGGCAAAGGAGGCAAATAATGGACAAACGTAAACCCTTAAGTGACCAATGTGACTGGAATTTTGACTTACTTGATCAATATCAAACTGAAATTGCACGGGTTGCAAAGCATTATCGATTGACTACTTACACCAACCAAATTGAAGTGATCACCGCAGAGCAAATGATGGATGCATACGCTAGTGTCGGTATGCCTATTGGATATAACCATTGGACATTTGGTAAAAAATTTATTCAAACAGAGCAAAACTATAAACGTGGTCAAATGGGCTTAGCCTACGAAATTGTTATCAATTCTGATCCTTGTATTTCATATTTAATGGAAGAGAATTCTATGACCATGCAAGCACTCGTCATAGCACATGCTTGTTACGGACATAATTCTTTTTTTAAAGGTAATTATTTATTCCAAACCTGGACTGATGCGAGCTCAATAATTGACTACTTATTGTTTGCTAAAAACTACATTAGCGAATGTGAACAAAAATTTGGCATTAGTGAGGTTGAATCATGCTTAGATGCTTGTCATGCATTAATGAATCACGGAGTTGACCGCTATAAACGTCCACAAAAAATATCATTAGAGGAAGAGTTACAACGTCAAAAGGACCGTGAAGCATATTTACAATCGCAGGTGAATACATTGTGGCGAACATTACCGAAAAACAAAGGTGATGCTAAGAATAAGAAACCGACATTCCCAAATGAACCGCAAGAAAATATTTTATATTTCATTGAAAAATATGCGCCTTTACTAAAACCATGGCAAAGAGAAATTGTACGCATTGTTCGAAAAATCTCACAATACTTTTATCCGCAAAAACAAACACAAGTCATGAACGAGGGCTGGGCCTGTTTTTGGCATTACACACTGTTAAACCATTTATATGATGAAGGTCTAGTCACCGATAAGTTCATGATGGAATTTTTACATAACCATACCAATGTTGTCGCACAACCCAATTACAACAGTCCTCATTATTCTGGCATTAATCCTTATGCGTTAGGCTTTAATATGTTTATAGATATTAGAAGAATATGTGAACACCCAACAGAAGAAGATAAACGATGGTTTCCAGAAATAGCCAACAGTAATTGGCTAGATACTTTACATTTTGCCATGGAAAATTTCAAAGATGAAAGCTTCATTAGTCAGTATTTATCACCAAAACTAATGCGCGATTTCAAGCTGTTTTATTTACACGATGATGAAAAAGAAAATTTTATTGACGTGGCGGCTATTCACAATGAAAGTGGCTACAAAAAAGTAAGAAGCGCGTTATCTGAACAGTATAATTTGAGTAATCTAGAGGTTAATATTCAGGTAACAAATGCTGATATTGATGGTGACCGATCGCTAACATTAAAATATACACCACACCAAAATGTTCCGCTAGATGATTCAAAAGATGAAGTGATGAAACATTTATACACCTTATGGCAATTTAACGTGCAGTTAGTGCAGAACAATGAAGAGGGGGATGAAGAAGTTATTGCACAATATCCAGAATGAGAGAGCAATGAAGATAATTAAAGGCAAGTTAACCCTTGCCTTTAATCACTATAGATAATTTATTCTGATAACTCTTTTAATACGTCATCTTTAAGTTCTAGCCAAAGTTTCCCTGACTCAATACCATATTTACGAACGGCAAATATAGATTCATCAAATTTATTTTCGCTGGCTAGTTCAATTAATTTTTTGTAATAGTCGCGTGAAATTTCACGACCTTTAGGATGCGCAAAATATAGAGTCCCTAAACGAGAGTACAAGCCTCTAAAACCATTTAAAATCAGTAGATATATAGAGTTTCCAGAAGCAACCACTAACTCTTTATTTAATCGGTAATCAAATTCAGCAAAGGCTTCACCGTTATCTTCAACGTCTTCATAGGCTTTAATGAGCTCAATAGCCTTTTCAGGATTATTTTTAATCGCGCCACGAATGTAAATGGCACTGATATTTGTCCGAGCTGACATTAAATTGTCAACTAGATCAGGTATGCCTTCTTGATCAAGTTGAGCCAAGGTTTCAAGAATATTTAAACTAGAGGTTTCCCAAAAGTTATTCACTTTAGTGGGTTTACCGTGCTTAATAGTCAACCAGCCATCTCGTGCTAAGCGCTGTAAAACTTCACGTAACGTGGTACGTGTAACGCCAATGAGTTCAGATAACTCTCGTTCAGCCGGAAGTATAGAACCGGGGGGGAAACCACCGTTCCAAATAGACTCAACAATATATTGCTCTGCAAACCCTGCTGGGCTATGTGCTTTGATAACCATACTGCTCCACACAATATCTTAATCTTAAAATTTTAACTGATTGTACCAGAACATCTATTTGGTACAAGCGGATAAATTCGACGTTACTGCTAACTTCGATCACTTATGTGGCTTTTTAGTGGCAACCTCACGCTATATTTTGTGAAAAACAACAGAGCTAAACCCTATTTATTATCGGCTGCAGAGAGATAAGCCTATAATTTATGAATAATAAATAGTTTCATTTGTAGATAAAGTCAGTAAGTCAAAATGCAATTTAGTATTTAGTTTTTAAGTCAATACTGAACTAATGTCTAACAAACTATTAATATTCAAAGCTAATGCCTGATAAGAAGCGATGAATTAAGTCAAGAAAACACCCCCTAGTGAAATTTTTCTCTTATTAAGCACTTTTTATGCAGAAACATCGACTAACTCAATAATTTAGCAATATCAACATGCTATATTCTGCGAAGTCGTACGAGAAATCTATAATTAGCATACTAATTCTGAATTTATAGTTCAATCGATGATGTTTAACGCAGGGTTAAAGTGTGTATTTGTAAAGGCAATATTTAATACTGCAAGGTCGAAGCATGTTAAGCAAAACAGCAATTCAATAAATATCTCTGCTGCTAAGTTATTAAATAATATAAAGGGCTTATGCCTGATATTATCAGAAGAAAAGGACACGATTACGCTATATAAAGATAGATTATTTACAAGCTTTTCAATTGCACTTAAACTACTATGCATTTTTTACCAATATAATAAAAAATAGTTCCATTCAAGACGACAAAAAATCGTCATATTCTTAAAACAAACAGGCCAATTATGCAACAATCCTTCATGAGTGCATTTTATAAAAACTTTCTTGGCAACTCGCCAGAGTGGTACAAACTGGCAATTATTTCATTCTTAGTGATTAACCCTATCCTCTTCTTCTATGTTGACCCCTATGTTGCAGGTTGGGCATTAGTCATAGAGTTTATATTCACTTTAGCAATGGCATTAAAATGTTACCCGCTGCAACCCGGCGGTTTATTGGCGATTGAAGCTATTGCCATAGGTATGACTTCACCGGCTCATGTAAAACATGAATTAATGATTAACTTCGAAGTAATTCTACTGCTGATTTTTATGGTTGCTGGAATATATTTTATGAAGAGTTTATTGCTCTTTTTGTTCACGAAAATAGTCACTAAGATCCGTTCAAAAATAGTGGTGTCATTATTATTCTGTTTTTCAGGGGCCTTTTTATCAGCCTTTTTAGATGCACTAACCGTCATTGCGGTAATTATCAGCGTTGGCCTAGGTTTTTATTCTGTCTATCATAAAGCTGCCTCTATAGGTGAAGACCATCCCCATGACAATCCCGATGATGATGATATAAAAAGTGATTTACAAAGCTTTAGAGGGTATTTACGTAACCTATTAATGCACGCGGGTGTTGGTACCGCTTTAGGTGGTGTATGTACTATCGTGGGCGAGCCACAAAACTTGATTATTGGTCAGCAAGCCGGTTGGGATTTCATTGAATTCACCATTCGGATGTCGCCCGTTACTATTCCTGTATTTTTTTCCGGTTTAATCACATGTGCTTTATTAGAGAAGTTCAAATGGTTTGGTTATGGTTTTGCCCTGCCAGAAAATGTTTATCAAATATTACGTGACTTCGACATTGAAGAAAGTAAAAAACGCAATAAAAGTGATAATGTAAAATTAGTCGTACAAGGGTTAATCGCCGTTTGGTTGATTGTTGGTTTAGCATTACATTTAGCACCAGTTGGCTTAATTGGTTTATCCGTTATTATACTTGCAACCGTTTTTACAGGTGTAACTGAAGAACATCAAATTGGCCATGCCTTTGAAGAAGCATTACCTTTTACCGCGCTATTAGTGGTGTTTTTGTCCATCGTTGCCGTTATTGTTGACCAACAATTATTTACGCCAGTCATCACTTGGGTATTAACTTTTGAAGGTAACATGCAATTAGTCATGTTTTATTTAGCTAATGGCCTATTATCTATGGTCAGTGATAACGTATTTGTTGGCACGGTATACATTACTGAAATTGAAAAAGCACTGTCTTCAGGAATAATAAACCGTGACCAATTTGATTTACTTGCGGTTGCTATTAACACAGGCACTAACTTGCCAAGTGTTGCGACACCAAATGGTCAAGCTGCGTTTTTATTCCTATTAACTTCAGCGCTTGCTCCCTTAGTTAGATTGTCATATGGCCGTATGGTTATTATGGCTTTCCCTTATACTATCGTATTGACCATTGTTGGTTTACTTGCTATTTCTTCAGGTCATTTAGAGCAATCGACACAAGATTTTTATGACTCGGGTTTAATTAAGCATCACACAACTAAAGGTGGGACTTCTTCTTCACAAGGGCACTAAAGTTAACATTTAGTAGTTTTACTGTTAACTTTTATCAATAAAGCGCCCTTTTGGCGCTTTATTGATGCTAATGATAAAAATCATTTTTGTACCAAACAAAAATAAGTACTAGCAACTATCACGCTAATGTCACGATTACATCAATTGGATGTGTCAATATGTGACCCAGCTTTAGTTAACTAAACGACAATCTAAAATAGCAACATTGAACATGATTAAGGAAAACTTTTGAAATTTTTAAGTGATTTATCGGTAAACACTCGCGCTTGGCAATTACTTAGCCTAACCGTTTTTGGATTAGAATTATTGGCTCTTTATTTTCAATACGTAATGGGATTAGCTCCTTGCATTATGTGTATTTACCAAAGAACAGCATTATGGGGAATATTCTTTGCTGGCATAGTTGGTAGCATGGGCAATAAAAATATTGTCTTACGATCAGTCGCATTTACACTCTGGGGGGGTGCCGCTATATGGGGGTTATTAATTGCCATTGAGCACGTTGAAATTCAATCAGCTACATTATCATTTCTCTATAGTTGTGAGTTTGTACCTAACTTTCCAAGTTGGGCCCCATTACACGAATGGTTACCTTCGTTATTTGAAGCAACGGGAGATTGTGGTGATATTAATTGGCAATTCTTCGGCTATACGATGCCACAAATGATGATTGTTGTTTTTGGTAGTTTTACTGCTGCGCTAGTGGTTATTCTATTAGCTCAACTGATTAATAAAAAATCCCTGTGATCATTTAAAATGTCGAATTAATCGCTGCTTTAATGAAGGATCACAGAACAGAGTAGTCACTTTATAAGGCCTTTATTGGCCTTCAACAACCTAACTACTCTAATTATATTAAGTATAGTCTCACAATGGGGCCATTGCTGCTTAAGTGATAAAAACATGTCTATATTACTCACTGTTATCGTATCAACATTCCTTGCCGGTTTAGCTATGCCACTAGGTGCTGTTCTAGCCTACGTAGAAAAAATTGGCAATGACTGGCTTGAGCAAGAGCTCAGACATAGCGTTATGGCTTTTGGTGGCGGAGCGCTGTTGTCAGCAGTTGCCTTAGTTTTGGTACCCGAAGGTATAGAAAGCCTTGATATATTACCCGCATGCATTTGGTTTATTGTTGGTGGGTTTAGCTTTATGGCATTAGATATTTATCTTAAAAAAATAGATACACCTGCTAGTCAACTAGCAACAATGCTTGCTGATTTTATTCCAGAATCAATCGCACTTGGCGCAGCATTCGCAACAGGAAGTAGTAGTGCATATTTGCTAGCTGGTTTAATTGCCTTACAAAACTTACCAGAAGGATTTAGCGCTTATCGTGAGTTAAGTGCTTCTTCAACTTATAAACCGCAAAAAATTATCATGGTCTTTGCTTTAATGGCAATACTTGGGCCTATCGCAGCAATTTCTGGCTATTTATGGCTATCGGAGTCCCCCAAAATTATTGGCGCGGTTATGCTTTTCGCTTCTGGCGGAATTCTTTATTCAATATTTCAAGACTTGGCACCACAAGTGAAATTAGAAAATCATTGGGCTCCACCAATGGGCGCTGTGTTAGGCTTTACTCTCGGCATGTTAGGGCTAATGTTAACAGCAACATAAATCATAATGGCATTATAATAGAACCATAATTTACCATTACATTTATGCTAGGTAATGAAGATAAAGGGGCTAAAGTTTAGCCCCTTATTTTTGTTATAACAAAAATAAATAGCAAACCATTGCTATTAAACAAGACAAGATAAAACTTAATATTGCCCCTTCTTTCACCATATCTTTAATTTCAAGTTCACCCGTACCATAAGCAATTGCATTAGGCGCAGTAGCAACAGGCAGCATAAAAGCGCAACTCGCGCACATAGCCGCGGGCACCATTAATACCATGGGGTCGTAACCAGCAGAGGTGGCAACTACAGCCAAAATAGGCATAAGCAAAGTTGCTGTCGCGGTATTACTGGTAATTTCTGTAAGGTAAGTAACCACTAAACAAATTGTCAGTACCATCACAATTACCGGTAAATTAGCCAACGAAGACAGCCATTCGCCTAGTATCTGGCTTAAACCTGATTCAACAAACCCTTTAGCAATGGCAATACCACCAGCAAATAACAACAACATTCCCCACGGTATTGATTTAGCAGTGTCCCAATCAAGCAGGCGCGAGCCCTTACCATTAGGGATTAAAAACATTAACACAACGGCGAATAAAGCGACGGTACTGTCACCCGCAATTTGAACATTTAATAGGTCACTCCATCCACCAAAGGGCTCTGAGCGAGTGATCCATGCGAGTGCTGTAAGGCCAAAAACCCAAAGCGTTCTTTTTTCTTCACTTCGCCATTCGCCTTGCGCGGGTAACTTTATTTCATGGTCGAGTTTTACCTTTCTTGTTAGCCAGAATGCCATAATAGGTAAAGCGATTAACACTATCGGAACGCCTATTTTCATCCATGATAAAAACCCAAATTCTCGGCCCGTATTTTCTTCATATATGCCCATAAAAATAACATTGGGTGGCGTACCAATCGGGGTACCAATACCGCCAACCGACGCAGCATAGGCAATACCTAAAATTAAAGCGACTTTAAGTTCTTTGTTATCTACATGAGTAAGTATAGCTAATGCAATCGGCAGCATAATCAACGTCGTTGCGGTATTTGAAATCCACATACTTAATAAAGCAGACGCTAACATAAAACCAAAGACTAATCGCCGCCCACTTGAAACGCCGACTAACTTAACCATGTAAACAGCAAGTCTTTGGTGTGCTCCACTTTTCTCTATCGCTTTAGAGAGCATAAATGCGCCCATTAACAATAAAATAACGTGACTACCTAATGATGAAGCTACTGTTTTATGATCAACAACCCCCAGTAGTGGCAGCAAAGCAAAAGGGACTAAAGATGTAGCAGGAATGGGTATCGCTTCACTGACCCACCAAATAACGGTGAGTAATGTTATTGCCGCCGCAGTTGCGGGTTTTTCTGCTAAGCCTAACCAAAGTAGCAAAAAGTAAAAACCAAAGGCTAGCGCGGGTGCTAAGACAATAAAACTTTGTTTAGTTAACTTCATTTAACTCTCTATTTTTATTATTTTAAGAGGACGATAAGGCTATTTTATAAGTATTCGGCTAATGCTTGTCGAGCATGTTGCCAATGAGTATTTGCCTTTAACTCATTGAGCCCAGTCGTAGACGTTTTCAATAAACGTAATAAGCGCTGATTACTTTCTTCATCAATAATAATATTGGCATGGTCAATGACATCTATACAGCTATCTCGGTTATTACACAGTAATAGCATGTCGCAACCTGCTTGTTGGGCTGCTTCAGCACGTTCAACATACCCACCAACACATGCAGCACCTTCCATCGATAAATCATCACTGAAAATAACACCACTAAAGCCAAGTTGCTTACGCAAAATATCTTTGAGCCAGTAAGGAGAAAAACCGACTGCTTCGCGGTCAACGTCAGGAAAAATAACGTGGGCAGGCATTAATGCATCGACTTTATTGTTATTAATTAACGTTTTAAAAGGTAACATATCAACAGCAAATATTTCATCACGTGAACGAGAGTCAATAGGTAACGCAAGGTGTGAATCTGCTTCAACACTGCCATGACCAGGAAAATGCTTCCCCGTAGCCTTCATGCCAACCAAATGTAAGCCATCGACAAAAGCACTGGCGAGTTGACAAACAATTTCTGGATTTTTATGAAAAGCCCTATCGCCAATAACAGCACTAATATCGTTTATATCAAGAATAGGTGCAAAACTAATATCAATACCGACGGCTTGAACTTCTAATGCCATTAATATTGCACTTTGTTTAGCCAGCTCTTGCGCCACACTAATATTTTCTTCGGCAAAGTGCCAAATTTTACCCATTGCCGGAATAAGAGAGAAGCCATCACGAAATCGCTGAACTCGACCACCTTCATGGTCAACGGCAATAATCAATGGCTTTTTAGCGGCACGGTGGATATCAGCAGTTAATTCAGCAATTTGTTCAGGAGATTCATAATTACGAGTAAATAAAATTAACCCGCCAACAAGAGGATGTTGCAGAAGCTCTTTGTCTTCTGCCGTTAAAGATGTGCCAAGCACATCTAGCATAATAGGACCCATATACACACTTTGAAGATGATAAGTTTTTGATGTTGCTACTTTACCTAAATCAATAGTAATTACAAAGGCTGATATTGATATATAACGGTGATACCTGAAAATTATCGCTGACAGATTGAAGTATCACGGATATATCATATCAAAATGATAAAAGAGTCAGATTAAAGTAAAGGAGCAGCAACACCTGCGGCGACATAAGGGATAACTTGTTTAATCACGCCGGCAATATCCATATTACGATCAAAATCACTTTTAGCGATATCAATTAAAGCATCACTCGAAGACATGGTAAAAACCACTGTGCCCATAGTGAAGTGCAAACGCCAAAACATTTCCTCAGCAGTAAGCTCTGGATAAGCTTTTTGCACCGCTTTAACAAAGTTATTAATAACGCCTGGGTATTGTGTCGTTAAGAACCAGCGCAAAAAGCCTTGGCTATCGCTATAACCTCGTCCTAATAATTGTAAAAAATTACTGGTACCATTTTCTTTAAATTCATTTAATGATAACAAGGGTTCAATAAAAGCTGAAAACACTTCAAGTAAGGTTAAATCATCTTGTTCGCATATATTCACTAGCGATAATTCTAAACGGGGTGAAAGCTCGTTCATATAACGAGACATTACTGATTTTATTAACTCTTTTTTAGAGCCGAAATGGTAATTAACCGCGGCTAAATTAACTTCTGCTTGGCTAGTAATTTCTCTTAATGATGTGCCATTAAAACCTTGCGTCGCAAATAATTTTTCTGCTGCATCTAAAATTTTGTTTTTTGTACTCATGTGCCAACGGTACCTCTTACCTGCGCCCTAAATGAAAATATTCATCATTAATTAAGCCTAGTTTAAACAAGCGTTTGAAATAACGCAACAATGAATATACAGATCAATCTATTTTCATTTTAATTCAATGAGATAGCTTGATTTTTGGTATGACTACCTCCTCTATTAACCTATTCACAGCCAGATGAATATCGCAGCGTTCACAATACAGAGCAAACGTTGTTATATTCGCAACAACCGCAATGTAGATCTTTACGTTTTATTGAAGCGAATGTTGAAGCAAACAATGTACTGGAGATGGTTTTCAGTTCAGCCCATGAATAAAAGTTAAACCCTAGCATTAAATTCTCCCTTTATAAGCCTAATTTGACTTTAGTCACATTCGCTAAGTTTAAGTTTAAGTTTAAGTTTAAGTTTACACACTGAAAGTAAAGCGCATCATATGGCGATAAAAAAGCATTAAACGTAAAAGCGTTTGGTGCTTTTTTATCGAAACAACTAAAACGTTTAGATACTTTGTTACTTCCCTATTGGCTTATCTGATTTAATCTACATAGGAGATGTTAAATCCTAACTTTATTTAGCATTAACCGCATGAACATTTACCCGTTAGTTATCTAGTAAGATAATGAGTCAAATCTACTTAATCACAGAGTATTGTGAAAGTTTGATCAGTTTTTGCGGTCAAAGCTTTAAGCGGACTAGACAATTTTATATACTGGTGACTCATTATCTATCAATAATAAAAATATAAGACTTTTATGATAAAACTATTCAAACAAACAAGCGTAGCCTTGTGTGTATTGGCCTCACTTACTGCATGTAATGGTGAAAATGCTACACAAACTCAACAAGCACAAACGCAAGTAGCTCCAGCATTAACGGCAAAAGATGCGAATATATTTCTTAACGCTACCGAAAAAGAATTAATCGCTCTGGGTATTGAGGGGAGCCGCGCCGAATGGATTTATTCAAATTTTATTACCGATGATACCGCTGCCCTATCAGCGGCAGCAAACCAAAAATCGACAGAAGCTGGCGTTCGTTTCGCTATGGCAGCAGCTAAATTTGACGATGTCGATGTTACAGAGACTCAACGTAGAAAATTAAATACCTTAAAGCAAAGCTTAGTTATGCCGGCGCCACAAGATTCTGAAAAGTCAGCTGAACTGGCAAAAATTGGCTCTGAACTTGGCGGCATGTACGGTAAAGGAACATACACGACCCAAGCTGGAAAAACATTGAGCTTAGGTGAAATGACTTCGACGATGGCAACATCACGTGATTACGACGAATTGCTAGAAATGTGGCAAGGCTGGCGAACAATTAGTCCAGAGATGAAACCTTTATTTGTTCGTCAATCTGAATTAGGCAATGAGGGTGCACAAGGGCTAGGCTACAAAGACTTAGGCGCCATGTGGCGTTCAAACTACGATATGCCTGCTGACGATTTCGCTAAAGAACTTGACCGTTTATGGGGACAAGTAAAACCCTTGTACGATGACCTTCATTGCTATGTTCGCAGTGAACTAGGCAAAACCTATGGAGAAGACAAAGTAGCACAAGACCAACCCATTCCCGCTCATTTGTTGGGTAATATGTGGGCGCAATCATGGGGGAATATCTATGAGTTAGTGGCTCCTGAGAATGCAGATCCAGGTTATGATGTTACCGAGCAGTTAGCTGCAAATAACTATGACGAAATTAAAATGGTTGCAGGGGCTGAAACCTTTTTTACATCTTTAGGGTTCGAAGCATTACCTGAAACATTCTGGACGCGATCATTATTTACTAAACCAGCAGACCGCGATGTTGTTTGTCATGCTTCCGCTTGGGATCTTGATGCAAAAGATGATATTCGCATTAAAATGTGTATTCAAAAAACCGGCGAAGAGTTCAACGTTATTCACCACGAACTTGGTCATAATTTCTATCAGCGCGCTTACCAAGATCAACCCGTTTATTTTCAAAATAGTGCCAACGATGGTTTTCATGAAGCGATTGGTGACACCATTGCACTTTCAGTAACACCTAAATACTTGAAAGAAATTGGCTTAATCGACACTATCCCTGACGAATCAAAAGATATTGGTTTATTAATGAAAATGGCGTTAGAGAAAATAGCCTTTATCCCCTTTGGCTTAATGGTTGATCAATGGCGTTGGAAAGTCTATTCAGGAGAAATTACACCAGAGAATTACAATACAGCTTGGTGGGAATTACGTCAAAAGTATCAAGGCATTGCTGCACCCGTAGCTCGTGAAGTTGATGCATTTGACCCCGGTGCGAAATACCATGTGCCTGGTGGCGTACCTTACAGTCGATATTTCTTAGCGCATATTCAACAATTTGAGTTTCATAAAGCGCTTTGTGAAATATCAGGTAATACCGATCCCATTCATCGCTGTTCAATTTACAACTCTAAGACTGCCGGTAAAGCACTTAATACCATGTTAGAAATGGGCTCTAGTCAGCCTTGGCAAGAAGCTTATAAAGTGTTGACTGGGAGTAAACAAATGGACGCAACCGCAGTACTCGATTACTTTGCTCCTTTACAAGTCTGGTTAAAAGAGAAGAACAAAGGCAAGCAATGTGGTTTCTAATCTTTTAATGCCATTATAATTTTTATGAAAAAAGCCTGATAATTGACTTATCAGGCTTTTTTATTGGGGAGAATGGGAACTAAAATAATTACTTAAAGTATTGGATGACTTCATAGGTAACATTTAACAACGTCGCTTGCTTGATTTTTATTTCAGCGCCTTTGAAATTAAATAGGATATGCGCGCCTTGTTTATTTTCTATAGAAAAATCTTGGCTAAAAGTCGCTTTAGCCATGTTTGCTGAGTATTCAGCATAGTTAAAGTTAATTTTACCGTTTGATAATCCTTTATAAGAGAGTGTTTTTCTGAAGTAGCCTTTCTCAGGTGTCTTACTTTTATCGCTAAAAATATTATAAGGGATATTTAAAGTAACACTTTCATCGCCAGCAAAAGTTCCCAATTCAAAATACCCATCTTTGTTTTCATCAAATAAACAAAATTTAACCAAACCATCATCATACTCAGCGTCATTAAAACAAGCGGCATTGCCTCCTGAGCGACTCATGCCTAACAAGGTGGTTTTTCCTTTGCTTAATCCTGGGTGTTCATCGTAAATAAACTTAATATGAGTAAGTAAACTAACAGACTGCGTTTTTTGTTCTAAGTAGCTACCTGACACTTTAGTTAATAAGTTATCACCTATGTCTACTGTAAATTCATCGGCTAACTCAGGGCTGTTCTTTTTAGCATTAACCACTATCGCGTCACTAGACAAGTTCAGATAAACAGGTAAAGAAGAACAAGCACTCACTATTACACTACCAGCAACCCAACAAACAACAGGTAAAAAACGCCTCTTTATTCTATTCATCCATAACCCTTTGTCCAAAAATAATAATATGATGAGTAAGGTAGCTTAAACCTAAACTTTACGTCAACCAATCTGTACAAGTAATTGCCTTAGATATATTTTATCAACACAGAAAGTAATATTTCAACCGACAGGTCTAAACTTAATAAAGGGAAGGTTTAATTGTATTAACAAAAACTAAAAAAAAGCGCTAATAATGAATAGCATTGAAAATTTTATCTGGGGTTGAGTTATCACAGAGAAATAACCGCACTAGTGCACGGTATTTAACAAGTTATAGCTTACTTTTAAGTATTTTTTAATACTTTTATTATTGCCCTTCAGGTCTTAAATAAGCCAAATCATCTTCATCGTCAGCATGAAAGTCATAGCCACCGTCAAAGTCGCCATTGAGCTCATTAGCAACAGTGATAGGCAGTTCTAATATCTCCTGAATATAAATAGAGAGATTTTCTTGTTGATCAATAATGCCCTTAAGTTCTGTGAACGTTAATAACTTTATATCTTGCAGGTAACCTTTAGTTAAAACTGATAATTGTTCAGTAAAACTGGCAATACACGTATTGACTTTAGTCAGTAGGGCCTGCTTATCTGTTTTGGTCAGATAAGTATTCAACTGCTCGTACAAACTCGTAGTAAAAACTTTTTTATCACTATCGATAAGTAATAAGGCAATGGCAGTGTTTAGAAATTTTTGTAATTCAAACAACAATACCTCTTCATCATCGTCAACAAGTAAAGTGGTTGCACAATAATCTGCGGCAATGCTTTTATAAACTTGTAATAACTTGGCACTTTTATAGCCTTCATTAACTAACGCTGTATGCATAACTCTGATATCAGTTGCATCATTGATGGCTAAAGCATAACGGCGAATAGATATTTCTTCGAAGTATGAAGGGGATATTGTTTTTAACTGGGCATACTTTGCCCAGCCTGCCCGAAAGCAATAAACAACACCTTGGCTTTTTAAGATTTCTTTTGCCTTATATGTATCGTTATCACAAAGGTCTAACAAACCTAAATTGCTCATTCCCAGAACAATTTCACAGCCTTTTTTAATTTGATCAGCATAAATTATTGATAGATTATCAGACGCTATTCTCAAAGACATATCAGATAACTGTTGTTTGGTTTTATGCATAAATTCAGGCGTAAAAAAACCTTCACTTTCCCCGTCTCTTAATACTAAAAGTAAAAACGGATAATTTCTTAACTCTGCAATGTTCATTGATGAATTCCAATCAATTAAAGCGGTGATTATAAGCTAAATAAATACGGTGGCGGTTTAGCGTTAAAGAGGCGCAAACATATCGTCGGTATCCATTTCTACAGCAGTCACTCTTTGTTTATTTGCATTTTGCTTTAATGCATTCTCTATATTATCGAGTGTGCCATTGGTACTAACCGTCATTACTTCACGATAAGCTTCTTCGCTTAAGGATTTTATTTTCATTAATAATTCTTCAATACTACCAGAGGTTTGCTCTTCATCTTCTTCAATTTCTGAAAAATCATGGCCGATGAATGGTAAAGACAAGTATAAAAGACCAAAGTCGTCTTCAACTATCGCCGTTAATACTTCTCGTTGTTTTTCTTCATCATCAGAAGAAAGAAATATTTGCGTTAACAAACTATGCGCTTCTGTTTGTGCACAAAAGACGTGGTCTTCATCAATATTTTGCCAGTAAGATGGTTCAACATTTAAGAGTTGTTTTATTGACTCAGCATCCATTAACCATGTGGCAATAGAGGGAATGGTGGCATCGTGCTCTCTGACAATTTTTGCTACCGTTAAAATATCCATCTCGGTTAACACTGCCAGCATTTTTTCGTCGCCGTGCTCAGAGGCAATCGCCTCTAATGAAGTGCCTGCACGTCTACCGCTGTGTTGTGCTTGTTCTATAATATCGCTAGCTAGAATTAATGCATTTTTTGTCAAGTTGATTCCTTAAAACTTATATTTATTTGTCGATTATTTCGGTTTTTAATGGTGAGTTAAACTTAATTACACTCTTATTGATTAAGCTTAGTAGTTCTCATCATAATCATTAGATTCATCGTCATCATCGACTTGAGCGTAATCATCTTCTTCGGCTTTTAAGGGCGTTGCATCATAACCATTATAGAAATGAATCAGCAAAATAGCTTTTTTCAAGTCGTCTTCAGCATGCGCCATTATTTCAGTAATACATGCTCGAGCATCAGCATGAACGCCGACAAAAGGCTTAACGTCAGCCCACTCTGGTTCATCGTTAAGCTCGATTGTCGATAAATTTTTACTATCGATTCTTACCTTAGTTGAGATAGCCATCGCCAATTGATCAACCATGCCATTAAATAATAAAGGCATTTGCTTTAATTGTTCAAACAAATTTGATAAATAATTTGATAATAGATCAGGATTTTCTGGATCCGATAATGAATTCATATTCTCTAAATACATAGAGAAATCATCCGTTAAATATTCGGGTAAGTTAGTTTGGGATTGCATACAAATCTCCTAGTAAAAAGGCTAATTCTGCGCTTGATTAAAGGCACTTTGCCAAAAAGAATCAGCAATTTCTCGCGGATCGGTTATCACCGTATAGTTACTTTTTAAATATAATGACCGTTTTTTTGGATCAGAAATAACATCATATGCTTTTTGAATAAGTTGAAACTTTTCTTTGGCTTCAACATTATCATTTCTATCTGGGTGATATTTATTGGCAAGTTTTCGATAAGCTTTTTTAATTTCGATGGTGGTTGACACCCTACTCACGCCTAACTGTTCAAAATAATCCATAAAATTTCAACTACCTTTAGCAAGACAACATAAAAATGACTGTTGACACAATTGGTGCAATTTTACCTTCGCTATTACATAATTAACATCATTATGTTTGCTTATTTTTCGTTTATATTAAGGTATAGGGGTAATCGATTAAAACTAAACGCAAATAATGTTGTTAGGGCTAACTTAAGCAACAGATAGAAACAGTTGCCGACTTTAGATTTTTATTATCTCTGGTCTCAAAACAGCTAATTTAACCAATATTTTATTTTGGGACTGATAAGAGATATCAACATCTTCCATCGCCTCTATTAACAACTCTACCACACGATTAAAATCAGCTTCATTGATATTCATACCGGTATGAATATCAATCATGCTATCGCCATTATACTTACAGGGACCATTAACCACACCACACAGATGGTTGATAAAACCGTGCTTGAAATGTTTGACGCTCGATTTGGCAAAATAAGGCAGTATTGCTTTATCCTTGACAATTCTTTTTACAAAAGCATCAACAAGTTGTTCTATCCCTTGATGACCGCCAATATCTTGATAAAGTTCATCACTTGGTATTAAATTCTTACTACTACAGCCAAGGCAAAGTTGCAGGACTAGGACAATAAAAAAACCGCTAACATATTTAATCATTAATAAGATCCCGACAAAGATAAATACCAACCCTTTTGATCGGCTAATGCAGCTATAGTGCCTAAATTAAGATAGGCGAGGGTAACGTTCAAATGTTTGTTTGGGAACCAAGCAACAAAAACATCTTGCCAGTCGTCTTCTCCAAGACCTAAATTGTCTGGTTTATGGCGATATTCAGTGCCAATCGCCAAGTGTTTATTCATTAATACGGCTACTGACATTTCGGTTTGTAATGCACCATTACCTTTTGGGCCACTAAAACCGAGTAACCCCATTTCATTTGCTTTTGTGTAACGAGCAGTGGCATTCCATAACACGTTATAGCCGGCCAACAAACCTAAATGAAGCTTGCTCGCTGCTAAATAAATATCGGTACCTGCGTCATCTTTCGCGCCTAATGAAAAAGCAACATCGGCAGTTGATAGTGATTTGTGCTGTATACCTACAGATAATTGTGGCCAAGTGCTATAAACCAAGTCACCGTACAAGCGTACTTTAAGACCTAAAATTTTTTGAGATAAGGTTAATGATAATGGGTCGACCTGAAAATTTTGCTTAGCAAATGAAAACTCGACACGGTCATAAAAATTAATTTGGCCTCCGCAGCTATTTAATTGAAAGTCTTTCAAGTTAGCCTGCGAACAAAAGGCAGAAAAGGCTATTTCGTCTTCCGTTGCATAACCCGCTAATTGCGCCCAAGGCACTAAACCACCGCCTCCTGAGCCCTCGACTTGAGAAACACCAGGGGTTGCTAATATTTTACCATTAGCGAAGCTAGTCATAGGTAAAAGAAGTAATATAAGGCTAAAGAGGCGATTCATAAGTTTTATACCATTCTATAAATTTTTCAGCGCTAACAGGTCTTGATAAATAGTAACCTTGTGCATAGTCACAATGAAAGTCATTTAATAACATTAAGCTTTCTTTGTTTTCAACACCTTCAGCTACCACACTCAGCCCAAGCTTATGACCAAGAGAGATAGTTGAGGCAACAATATCTTGATCTTTCTGGCATTGTTCTAACTTTAAAATGAAGGTTTTGTCAATTTTCAATTCATCGACAGGTAAACTTTTTAACTTAGCTAATGAAGATTGACCAATACCATAGTCGTCGACTGAAATCAGAAAGCCTAATGATTTTAGGTGAGATAAACGCGCAACGACTAATGCTTCGTTTTCGGCAATATCTCTCTCTGTTAATTCCAAAGTGATTTGCGATGTTGACACTTCGTGATTATTTACTGTGTTAAGTAAATAATCA
The DNA here is from genome assembly GCF_014076785.1 of Colwellia sp. MB3u-55. NCBI lineage: Bacteria > Pseudomonadati > Pseudomonadota > Gammaproteobacteria > Alteromonadales > Colwelliaceae > Colwellia > Colwellia sp. MB3u-55. The sequence continues at coordinate 92,019 of NZ_JACGUS010000118.1, read as the reverse complement.
ACAAATTGCTCATTTTGAATATCTTGTGCGGATAAGTTAATCGCTACCTTAAAACGGTAGCCCATCTTATTCCATTGTTCAGTTTGTTGAATAACTTGTAGGATCACCCAGCGTGTTAAGGATACAATCAAACCGGCTTTTTCAGCTAAATCAATAAACAATTCTGGGTTTACAAAGTTACCTTCTTTATTTATCCAACGAATTAACGCTTCAAGTTTATCAATTTTACCGGTATTCATATTTAATTTTGGCTGATAATTCATGAAAAGTGGACTTACTTCACACTCAAGTGCCTCTTTTAACTCTTCTATTAAGCGCAACTTATAAAGATAAGCCTCGTCTTCTCCATCTTGATAAAATCGCAATAAGACCTGGTCTTGATAAGCTGAAGCAACTGCCATGGTTGATCGCCTGATCAATCGCTCCGCATCGACACCATGCTCTATAGAGTTGGCGACACCAAAATAAAGTGATAAATTAATTTTAATGTCATCAAGCCAAAAAGGACGATTAAGTTCACTCTGCAGCAATTCGATAAAATGTTTTATTTCATTGGTTTTCTGTATAGGAACAGCCAATAAAAATTCATCTGAATTAGTGCGCGCAGCAATAATATCGTGCTCTAAGTTATGATTTGATTTTTCAATATAGACTAAAATACGGGCAGCAATTTCTTTTAAAATATTATCACCATTAGTCAATCCTATGGTGTCATTAAGTGCTTTAAAGGCTTTAATATTAAAAGTAATCACCACTAAGTGAATATCTTTATTAAAGTAGTCAGCTACTTTCGTTAATGTTTTATGACGGTTGTATAAGCCGGTTAATATATCGCGCTCTGCCTGATAAACAATTGACTGCTCACGATTCTCAATAGCCGCGCCCATCAATGAAAATCCTTGATAAAGTTCGCTAAATTCAACAGGCAAACGGTTGGCCAATTTAGGCACATTAAGTTCACCGCGGCCAATTTTTTTCGTAACTTCCATTAAAATATGTAACGGCGTAGATAAGCCTCGAGATAACAGGCGAGAAAAGGTGATAGCAATAACGATGACAATCACCGCTATTATCAACATAGAAAAAATCAGCCGATTAAAATCACTGTGAATTTGTGTTAAAGGCGCAGACAAGGTTGCTTTTATATCTTTAGAACCACCGAAGTTGATGGTTTTGTGGAAGTAATCTGCTCGTGTTAGCAATAAGTTTGGCGACTGTTGTTTAGTGCCTTGTAACAATTGTTTTATAATGTCTTCACGTTCGATACTTGACTCAATCAGTTGATTGTTTTGCACTAATGTTAAGTCTAAAGCGATGAGGTCTTTCAGTTTTAATAGTGCAACTTGGTCAAATTCAAAGCCAATCACGGTGTAAGCAATAACTCTTGGCGCCTTAACCGGGACAACAATAACTTGGTAAACTTTATTTTCGATACTTAGAATTTGAGCATGAACCTCCCTAAAAGGAAGTTTAGTAATATTTGCTTGAATTGTTTTTTCATCGAATGAGTGTAATGAACTGGTCGTCGATAACTTACCTTCTAAGTCTAGAATCAACATCAAATCAGCATTGATACGTTTACCGTGATTAAAGAGAACACTCTCCACAGTGTTTTTGTCGCGAGTCGCTACCGCTTGTTTAAAACCAAAGTCTGCGGCTAAAACACTGGCGGTAGTCGTTAACACTCGCTCTTGCGACATTAATGTTTGGTCGAGTACGTTTTGAGCAAAATACATTTGGCGTTCGATTTGGTTTTCGGCATAATCAGCAAACCTAAACCAATTACTCCCCGTTAAAATAATTACGGTTAATAAAATTAAACTGGTTAATAGCCAAGTAATTTGTGCTTTAAAACTAAACCTAGTGTTCATAGAAAGCTAACTCTTCAAAACTGCCTCTTGCTTGAGGTGCTTTTACGCTTATGGTGATAAAAATTTCATTGTTATCAATCATTTTTTGATCAACGGTTAACAGGGTATGCTTTGTTAAACCTATAGTGCTATTAGGATGCCAAATTTTTAATTGGGTATTTAACGCTAATGGTTGCGTTAACAAGACCTCTCCGTTGGTATCACTTAAGTAGGCATTATTTTCATCTGAAACATAAATATAGCCGACCATAGCATCATGAATATTGCAGCCCATAACGACAAGACCTTTATCTTCGAAACGAACTGGACTTTTAGGCTTACCTGAATACAATTTTAATTCAAATGTTTTAGCTAGCGAAAAAGAATAAACATGATGTCTAATATCATCTTTATTGGGAAAGCTAACCTGACTATTAACCGGCACAACTAAAACATGAGGGGAAAATTGTTTGTTTATTTGATCCATCACGTAGATACGATCATCGATTGATTGATTTATAACGGGTTGAGGTATGACATACTCAATAACAGCATCGGGCAGAGGGTCGTTATTTTGATCAACAATTTTTATAAGTGTTTGGCTAAAAGCAGTTTCAAGGAATACTACTGAACAGAAAGATATAACCATAAACAATCGAAACGTAAACATTATCATGATGGCCTTAAATGATTTTTTTTCGTTTTCAAATAATACCTGTACATATGACAAGAGTCTAATTTTATTAAAGTAATATTCAATCCCACTCCATTGTTAACGGTGTAATAACTTATATTTAACGATAATAGTAAAGTTAAAAGACTTAGCGCTTTACCTGCTAAGCATCAGTAAAAAGAATCGTTGCCAATAGTTTAATGAGTCGATGTAAAAATGAACAATATCCTTTGCACAAGTATAAATATAAATATAAATAAAAGAGCATTAGGGGATCACTTGGGAAATAATCATAAGCTATAGCAAATAAGCTACAGTAAAATAAGGGGATCACTTGGGGAGTAATCATAAGCTATAGCAAAATAAGCGAGTTACTTAGCTATAGCTTGTCTGGTGATTTTTACTTACACAGTTACAACGCAAACGTCTAAAGATTATTGGCCGTTTAAAATGACTTAATTATCAATTAAACCCAGCAAACCTTTTTTGACAAAGCTAGGTAAGGCGAAGGCAGCAGAGTGTAGCGGAGCATTATAATAATCAAAACTTAAGCCTGACTTTTCAACCCGTTCAGCGTTAAAATCATTAATAGGATGGTATTGCTTAGACGCAAAAGTAAAACTCCATAAGCCGCCTGGATAAGTTAAATTACTAAAACTATACAAATAAGTTTTAGGAAAGACATTGTTTAATACTTTCAATAGCGATTGTTGAATATCCATGGCATACCAAGAAGACTCTCCCTGAGCAACAACGATACCGTCATCGGCTAGACAGTTAAAAACATCTTTATAAAATGCTTCACCAAATAAGGGTTGAGCCGGTCCAATCGGATCAGTGCTGTCGACAATAATAACGTCAAACTTCTCAGTGGTTTCTTTAACAAATTGCACACCATCACCGATAATAAGATCTATGCGTTCATCATCGAGTGCTGAAGCGGTTTGTGGAATGTGCTCTTTACAGGCGTTGACAACCATCACGTCGATTTCAACCATAGTACATTTTTTTACTGATAGATGACGAATGACTTCTCTTGCCGTTCCACCATCACCACCACCAATCACTAAAACATTTTTAGGGTTAGGATGCACAAACAAGGGCACATGGCTTATCATATCGTGATAAGCAAATTCGTCTCGCTCGGTGACCATAATCAAACCGTCATTTAGTAACATTTTACCATGACCTTTAGTTTCAACAACATCAACGGTTTGAAATTCACTTTTCCCAGAGAAAAGTACTTTTTCTACTTTAAATTTAATCCCCAAAAAGTCTTCAAACTTTTCTTCTACCCATAAATTAGAGTGCATGGTTTTCTCCTGAAATATCAATCATAATTGGCTCAGCAAAGACTGTCTGTGGCAGAATATAGTTGGCAAAGTTTACTAAATAGCCATTATCAAGCTTTTTACAAACACGTGATTTACTCACATATTGTGTTGGAATTAACACCCTTAATTTTTGCTCAAAAGCTTGTTCATTAAAGCTCATTAAATCAAAAGATTTTGGTGCCAGTATCTCTAAAAGTTTTGGCGCAAGCAAAAGTAAATCTATATTCGATTCAAAGCTAATATAACTACTGTCCATTTGAGGCGTCACATGAATGGTTAAATATTGCTGTTCGTTAATCGCATTAAGTGAATAACCGTAAGGAGAAAAGACAAAGTCATCAATAATAAAGCCAGGTAGAATACTATCAATACACAAAAACTGACGAATTTCTTCAGCTGTCAAATTAGCTTGTGTTAAATGTTTCGAAGCCTGCTCACTTATTTGATAGGCGAGTAACTCGTAGGTAATGTCATCAGTATCAGCAGTAAAGTCGTTATCTAAATGAAAAACGTAGTTGTGGTGACTGTCCATTTCACCAAAACGATAAGCCTTACCCGGTAAATATTGATTAATTAATTTGATATCATCACCAAAGCAGCTAGGCTGGGCGTTTGAAAAATATTCGTTCTTACGCTGATAAGTAAGCTGTTTAATCACTTTTGTGCCAAATTTTTGAATAAAAAACTCTACCGCTTTAACTAACTGCGTTTCACCACAGGTTAATATTAATATTCTATCTGACCAGACAAATAAACTCGACTCGGACAACAAAAAAGCTTTGCAATACTCATTTTCAATCGAAGATAGTATTTGAGCTTGACTACGATGAACTAATGCTGACCAAAATTCGTCATCAATATCGTTAAGTAAAGAAAGCTGCTTACCATCGATTAAGATTTCAGCTTTTTTTTCTGATCCCTCAAAAAACATAACAACTCCTCATTAAAAAATAGTGCGTCATTTTACAAATTATTTCATTTTTATCAATAAAATAATGTAGCTAACATCGAAAAAATAAACAACAAGCTTGCTATTCAATAGCCCTCCTTTTATTAACAACACTATATTTTATAAATAAAACTATACATTTAGCCTTTATTTTGGATAATTAAGAAAATATTGCCGTTAGGTATCACGACTCGATGAATATGGTTAAAGAAATTAATGTGGGTTTAATATCCCCGCCAACACCTTTTGAAGGAGCTAAAGATAAGCGAGGTATTTTTCAAAATACCAGCCACATCATCGGCTTTGAGTTTGATGGTACCGCATGCTTTAGAAAAGGCACTAAAGATGGGCCTAACGCACTTCGAGCCGTTTCTGATGGTATTGAATCGTATTCTCCGTATTTAGACGCAGACCTTGAAGATATTTCATTTGTTGATCTAGGTAATTTACCGATTGATTTATCTATTAATGAACAAAGTTGTCAAGCTGATATAGAAAACGCCTATAGTAATGCTAATGATGCTTTTAACACCTTATTTGAAAATGTTGCTTTAAAAGAAAATAATATTCGCATTGTCACCTTAGGCGGCGAACATTCTATTTCTTACGCTCCAATAAAGAAGTATTTGACCGAATACCCTGACTTAATCATATTGCATCTCGACGCACATGCTGATTTACGCGATGGTTACTTAGGATATCATTATTCCCATGCCGCTATTATTCGCCGTATTACCGATCATTTTGGTAAAGATAATAAGCTAATACAATACGGTATTCGCTCAGGTACTCGTGAAGAATATCAATGGATGAAAGCACATCAAACACTCAAAAAAAGCAGAGCTGAATTTCTTGCCAGTGTTGAGGCGATTGCACAAGATACACCTATTTATTTAACCTTAGATTTAGATTATTTTGATCCAAGCTTTTTTCCAGGTACCGGAACACCTGAACCAGGCGGAGAAGATTTTCATTCATTGATTAGCTTATGCAAAATATTGCGATCTAAATATTTTGTTGGCTGTGATGTAGTCGAGTTAGCGCCTAAAATTGACAGTACAGGAAATAGTGATGTTTTTGCGGCGAAAGTCGTGCGTGAATTATTACTTTGTTTAGCGGGGCCAAGCCCGGCCTAATAGTCGTTCAATATTCTAAGAGAACACCTTTAATATAAAGCAGTTACATTAAAGGTGTTCCAGATTACTTAGCCATTAATCAAAAAATGAACATAGATACTGGCGCTATAGCCTAAAGCGATAGCCCAACTCCATTTAAGGTGGCCAACAAACGAGTATTTGCCTTTCGTTTGCCCCATTAAAGCAACACCCGCCGCAGAGCCAACCGACAGTAAACTTCCCCCTACCCCAGCGGTCATTGTAACTAATAACCATTGTTGTAAATCCATCACGGGGTTCATACTTAAGACAGCAAAAACAACAGGGATATTATCAATAATAGCTGAAAGTACGCCGACAGCAATATTGGCATAAGTAGGATCCCAGTTGGTATATAGTAAGTCTGATACTAAACTTAAATAGCCCATAAAACCGAGCCCGCCAACACACATAACAACCCCATAAAAAAACAATAAGGTATCCCACTCTGCGCGTGCTATTTTTTCAAAAATATCAAAAGGAACAATATTACCTAATCTTTTTAGGGCTTTTTCATCATGACGGATGGTTGCTAAGGTACGTTTTTTATCTAATGAACGAGGAAGGCTTCTTCTTAAATAAAACCCTAAAAACTTGAGGTAACCTAAGCCCATCATCATTCCTAACACGGGTGGCATGTTAACAACACTATGGGTGGCAACTGACGTTGCTATGGTGAGTATAAATAAGAAAATAATTCGCTTCGCGCCACGTTTTAGCATGAAGTCTTCATCGGTTATCGGTGTTGATCTTTCATTAGAGATAAAAAAGCTCATAATAATGGCAGGGACTAAAAAGTTGACCAGCGAAGGTATAAATAGTACAAAAAATTGCTCAAACTTAACTAAGCCTGCCTGCCATATCATTAAAGTGGTTATATCTCCAAATGGACTAAACACCCCGCCAGCATTAGAGGCGACCACTATATTTATACAGGCAATGTTAATAAACTTAAGGTCCTTCGGAGCCACTTTAAGGACAATGGCACACATCAACATTGCCGTCGTTAGATTATTAGCAAACGAAGAAATAACGAATGCCATCATGCCGGTTAACCAAAACAAGCTGCGTAAACTTAACCCTTTAGAAATCATCCAAACCCGTAAGCTATCGAACACCCCTCGCTCTTCCATCGCATTTATATAAGTCATCGCGACTAATAAAAATAATAATAACTGAGCATATTCTAATAAATTATGATTAAAAGCTTCTTCTGCCGCTTTAGGAATGCCGTGTTGAGTATAAATCCAACCAATAATCAGCCAGATGACACCGGCGGCGACCAATACCGGTTTTGACTTTCTCAGATGAAGAAACTCCTCACTAATAACCAGTAGGTAAGCGATAATAAAAATCGTTAATGCAGTAAATCCTGCAACAGTGTTAGTGAGATCAATTTCGCCGGCTCCAGCGGCAAAAACAGGTGTTGCAAAGAGGAGCAGCAATACAGTCGTTATTAATTTTTTCACAATATTTCTCTGAGTTAATTTAAAATTTGTCAAAAAACGTTTTATCTCAGCGAGCAGCGCTGCATTAGATATTCCTTTGACAGAGTAAGCAAAGAGAATACAAGGCAACGGTCACCATCAAAAAAAGCCAGTGGCTAACGCTTTTAAAGGCTGAAAATTAAGAACAGCCATAATATAAGTATGTTTGGGGTTTATCTGCATGTCTTGCTTACATAAAATAAATATGGGTAAATATCATCAATAGATAAGCGTAATTTAACGGTTAATATTTCACATGGCAGTCAACAAAACGACGATTATATTCCAATTAAAAGACAATACAATTTTAATTAAATGATAATCAAAATAACATGTCGCTATACAAACATTAAAGATGGAAAAAAAAACAGCCAAATTTACAGTAATCATTGATGCTAAAAAAGGCGAGCTTTGAAAAACTGGCGGTATTAGCTGATGTCAATGCGTCGTAGAAAGTGCGACAAATGATCAGGGAATATAGTGAGAAAAGAGTAGAGGGAAGTTTGCAAGACAATGTTTTTAAATAAATAATATTTTAAGAGCTTGGTCGTTATCAACTTTTATAATCTTGATTATCGCTATCAAACGCTTAGCTAGGTAGGTTGGTATCAACCGGACTAGTATTGATATATTCGAACGAATATAACGTGAAGTTTCAGCCGCAACCTTAAGTGCCTTGCCCTTTTAAAGGGGAATGTCTAATAGCTATTCATTATTAAATGACCAAAAATAGCTATTAAATTTTAATATCCCTAGCTTAAATAAACATTAACAATATTCAGTTTTATAATCTTGAAGGGGCATGACCGCATCATGCAGGCTATCTTGGTTAACTTGTATAATACCGCGCTTAGGTCTGTCTAAATCAATGATAATAAAGACCACTAAGATGATTAAGGTGAATAATAATATCGTGGGAAATGCGGGACGCTTGTTCCCTAACCCGCTATTATAACCAAGCATGCCGCCAACAGTAACAAAAACACTGAACAACAAAAACAATACCGGCTCGGGCACATGGAGTCTAAGCATAGCCGAACGTTTGTTTTCAATTTAAATCATGCTGGACAATGACTGATAAAAGCCATTGGCAATTAACAATGATCTTGAATTTTCCAATTCTTGTTGTGCTAATTCAATCAGTTTCGCTTGTGATTTACTGACCTTTTTGTTCACAGCCATACGTTGGTCTACATTGCTCAAATCTATTTGGCTTAGTGAAATACGCAGTGATAGATAAGACTCTAATTCATCAAAAACGTCATCTTTTACTTTACCACTCAATAGTTTTGCTTGCATGGCTACTCTTGAAATAGCGCCAGCTTCTTAAATAACCACGCTGCTTCGTCCATCATAACGTTGCAGTGACATATTAAAGGTGAAACCTAGCAGCAAAGCCAATAAACCCAGAATGCCGGCTTGAATAGCCGGAGATTGACTTTTCATCTCGGTGTTTTCTGCGTCTTTATTACGTAAACCGAAGCTGTAGCCTATTTGGTTAATAATTAACATCAAGATAAAAAGGGTAATAATAATGATAATGCTATTTTTGTCGTACATTAATTCTTGGCTCACTAATTAAATCTCTACATTTGAATAAATTCGTGGGCAAAGAGGGGGGTGATTGGTCAAGGAATATTTTAATAAATATCAGTATCAGCGCTAACCTTGACGAAATATTGTAGCCAAAGTGTTATTTTAAGTAAACAGTTTACTGTGTTAAGCATATTTTAATAAAATTTGAAGAAATTAGCACTGCAGATAATAGTGCGATTAAATTTTATTATGAAAAAAAAATTGCCAACCTAATAAAAGGTTGGCAATTTTTTAGTGTAATCGCAACAACATAGTTGAGCGTTTAACAGCTGACGTTATAACGATTTTCCTTTACTAACGCCTTTACGTACTAACCAACGCATGTCATTTTTATAACGATCGAAATAGCGTTTGATATCTTCCATAATCAAATAATTTATCGGCACTAAAAACAATGTAATGATTGTTGCAAATAAAATACCAAAGCCAAGACTTACAGCCATCGGAATTAAGAACTGTGCCTGAGTACTCTTTTCAAATAAAAGTGGCATTAAACCAGCAAACGTTGTTAATGATGTCAGTAAAACCGGCCTAAAGCGACGACCACCAGCGGCATAAACAGCTTCAAAGACAGCACTTCCCTCAGCACGCTTTTTGTTAATATAGTCGACCAGGACCAGTGAATCGTTAACCACCACACCCGATAACGCTAAGACCCCCATCAGACTCAGTAAGGTTAAATCCATACCCATTATCCAGTGACCTATTACCGCACCGACAATGCCAAAAGGAATAACCATCATCACCACTAAAGGCTGGGAATAACTTTTAAACGGAATGGCAAGCAGGATATAAATCACTAATAACAAGCCAAACATACCAAACTTCAGTTCTTGAGAAGACTCTTTTTGATCTCTAGCTTCACCAGCCATTTCATAATTCATGCCTGGATACGTACTTATCGATTGTTGTAAAAACTCTTCTAACTCTTCCTGCACCGCAGACAAATTACCTTGTTCTTTGTTAAAGTCAGCAGTAATAGAAAGTGTTCGCTGTCGATCAATACGTAAAATACTCGAAGGACTTAATCCAGGTACGATATCAGCAATCTGCCATAGCGGAACTTCTTGACCGGCTTCAACTCTGATCATCATCTGCTCTAACGTCTCAATCGACTGTCGAGCAGCAATAGGATAGCGCACCATAACTCGCACTTCTTCACGCCCACGTTGAATACGCTGAACTTCAAAACCGTAGACTGCTTGACGAACTTGTCTTGCAACCATATTCAAATTAAGTCCAAGTAGCGTTGCTTCGGGCTTAAGTTTTAATTGTAGTTCTTCTTTGCCATCAGACATTGAGTCTTCAACATCTGAAACTGCTGAGTACTGCGTTAATTTACTTTTGAACTTATCGCCTAGCTCAGCTAAATCATCAGCATTCTTGCCACGCAATTCGATATTAATAGCGGGTCTACTCCAACCAATTTCAGCTCGATAATTTAACTGCTCAGCGCCAGCGACTTGTCCAACCATTTTACGCCATTCTGCAACTATCTGTTGAGTGCCAATGTCTGTGCTACGGTCTTCTGGGGGGATTGTTTCGACACGAACACGTCCCGTACTTGAATTACGTCCGCCACTAATAGAATAAATATTCTTAATAATAGACTCACCAGATTCGGCATCAATATATTTCTCTTGTAATAACTTCGCTTGCGTAGTCATATGTTGAACAATACGATCGGTACTTTCAAAGGCGGTACCTGTTGGCATTGTTAGTGTTGCTGTTGCTACTTCACTTTGCACACGAGGGAAAAATACAAATTTTGTTTGTCCGCTTGAAAGCGCACCAATGACTATAAAAAGTGACGAGAACATAATTGCCAGCGTCGCGTAACGCCAGCGCAGCGCTAATGCTAATGTTGGTTGATAACATTTAGCAATAAACGTCTCTAAAGAGGTCGATATTGCCATTTGAATGCGTGTTAGCCGCGATGGCGCGCCTGTACGCGGTTTAATGTGTTTAAGATGCGCGGGTAATACCAATTTAGACTCGATCAATGAAAAGAGTAAAACCGGCACAATAACGTAAGGAATACTCTGGTACCAACTGCCTCTTCCTTCAAGTAGAGCCAGAGGTATAAACGCTGCAACAGTCGTTAAAATACCAAAGGTAACTGGCACGGCAACTTCTTGAGTACCTCTAATGGCAGCGGTAAGGGGATCAGTACCGCGTTGCATATGTTCGTAAACATTTTCCCCCGTAACAATCGCATCATCGACAACAATACCTAGCACCAAAATAAAAGCAAATAGGCTCATTAAATTCAAAGATATACCAAAAAATGGCATCAATATAAATGCGCCCATAAATGACATTGGAATACCAAGACACACCCAGAATGCAACGGCGGGTCGTAAAAATAAAGCTAAGAGAAGAATAACTAATAGCGCACCTTGCCAAGCGCTTGTAGTAAGCGTAGCTAAACGTGCTTTTATCGACTTACTGCGATCGCGCCAGTAAGTCATCGTTAACCCTACAGGTAGTGCTTGTTGTTTACCTGCGATATAATTTTTAACGGCATCAGTTACTTCGATAATACTTTGATCACCAACGCGAAAGACCTCTACCTCTATTGCGGGTATACCGTTAAATCTTGTTCTCAAGGGGGTTTCTTCAAATTCATCACGTAAAACGGCAATATCACCTAAGCGGATTAATGTACCATCTTTATCGGTTAATATCGGTAGCTGGCTAAAGTCACTTGCTTTATAAGCTTGACCAATACTGCGGATAAAAATATCTCCACCTTCAGTTTTCAAATTACCGGCGGATACATCTGTAGAGTTACGTCGTAAAGTGTCGGCAACCTGCTCTAAGGTAATATCATATTTTCTTAATGACCATTCAGGTATTTCAATCGATATTTCAAAACGCAAAGAGTTATCAACACTAACTTGAGTAACCCCAGGCAACGAAGCTATTTCATCTCGAACATCTTCAGCATAACGGCGTAATGTTAAGCTGTCATAATCGCCATACATCACCACACCAATAGCGTCACGCATACGCTTAGGCATTGTCACCAAAGGACGTTCAGCTTCAACGGGGAAATTATTAATCGCATCTACGCGAACTTTCATTTCGTCGAGTACTTCTCTAACGTCGAAACCATCTTCTACTTCAACAGTCACGGTTGAACTGCCTTCATTAGAGCGGGAAGTCATTTCACGAATGCCGTCGATATCTTGAATCGCTTCCTCGACTATTATGGTTAAACCTTCTTCAACCTCTTGTGGTGAAGCGCCAGGTAAAACAGTACTGACTTGTACGGTATTTATTGCAAATTCAGGAAATAGATCTACAGGGATTTTGTTGGACAAACTATAAAGTCCGACGGCAACGATGACCACCATAAGAAGATTAGCAGCAACGTCATTACGAGCGAACCAAGCGATTAAACCATGCATAATGAGTTCCTAGTCCGTACTTGAAGTGGATGAATTATTTTGGGATTTTTTTAAAGCAGGTAAACCTTCTTGCTTTTCACTACCACTGTCTCGTATCTCTTGATTCATTTCGGGTGTTGACACTTTCTTTTTAACTAATTCTTCATTGGTTGTCGAATTAATGTCATTCAATGATTTAACTCGGGTACCCGCGGCTAAATTGGCCGTTGGTGTTAAAATAAGTTTATCGGTAGAATCAATAGCGGCAGCATAATTATAAATGTCGCCAGTAAGTGATGAGGCAGAGATAACGACAGACTCAACATCTGTCCACAAAGGTTCAATAGCGCGTTTTTGCAACAAACCATCTTCTGCAACCGCGATCATATTATTCTGACTTACTGCTCTTCTTGGAATAGCATAGACATTCTTCAATTGTGTGCCTTCAATCTTTGCTCTTAAAAACTGCCCAACACGTAATGCGGGGAGTTGGGGAGAGCTAACAAAAGGATTATCAAGCTTGGCAACAACGTAAAGCATACGAGTAGATGAATCAAAAGCTCCTTCGCTGCGCACTAACTTACCTTTCCACGTATAAGTTTTACCACCTAACTCACCTTCAAAAAGAACAACAGATTGATGTTCCTTGTTGTCTGTAGGCTCTTTGCCTGGTGCATTGTATTCATCGGGTAAGTAGATGTGCGCTAGGTCTTGGGCTTTTACCGGTAATCTTACTTCAATATAATCAGTGGAATATATCTCAGCAATAGTTTGAGAGGGATTAACAACTTGCCCTAAATCAACCATTTGCTTCAAAATTTTTCCATCAAAGGGGGCTTTAACTTGGGTTCTCTCAAGGTTGAGTTTGGCTTTCGCCAATTGCGCTTTAGATGCATCATAAGAAGCGAGTGCAGCCGCAACTTGTGGAATGCGAAGTGCTAAATCGCGACCCGCTTTGCTACCAGGTCTAACATTCCAGTCGCGCTCAGCGACATCTGCTTGAGCCAATTCTTCTTTGTATTTTACCCAAGCATTGGCGACTGTTGATTTTGCAACATCAACTTCTATCTGATAATCACGAGGGTCGATCGCCAGTAAAACATCACCTGTTTTAAATGATGCTCCTGCTCGAATATTATTAGCGACCTCAATGACACGCCCACTGACATCTGAAACTAATTGCGTTCGAGTTAAAGGCTCAGCTGAGCCGTAAGATTTAATCCAAACAGGGTAATCCGTAGCCGTTAATTGTACTGTTTCAACACCAACAGAAGCCGGCGGACCTCCTCCCCATTTACGTGGAGTAGGTTTACTAGCAAACATTGCGGCAATAATTGAAAAAGCAATAGCAAAAATAACGATGGTTACAATCAAATGTATTCCCCAAACAACAGGTTTTTTGGTCACTTCCACCGGTTTTTGTGGTGAATTAATATCGTTCATTTAGCACTCTCTTAAATTATTTTTACTGGGTGTCTGCACGTTAATCGCACTTATTACCGATGATACTTATAAATTGATCTATGTTATACGATAAAACCAATATTAAGTTTACTTTTTATGTGAAAAAATAGTTTTATTTTCAGGTGGGTACAGCAAAGATGAGATAATTAAAATTAAGCATGGGGGTGAAATAACAACGTCAACGTAAAACTGCCTTATATAAAGGCTTTAAAACAAGCTCTGCTACTAAGTATTTATAGCCAGTTCTTTTAAATCATCAATTAAACCATCAAGTTTATTATTTAGTCGATTCAATTGTTTATCTGTTAGACTGTTCATCATAATATGAAATATTTTTACAGAGGTATCACTGTTATTTTTAGATAATGTTTTGTGTTGCTCAGACTTTAATAATTCTGGTTCAGAAATAAGTTCGGTAAACATCACTTCATATTCTTGTCTATCTAATCCCATGGCTAATACCTGTTTTAGACCTGAGTGCCATTTTATTCGATAATCCATTCTATGATTAAATGTCGGTGCTAGACTTTTGGTCAGTTGGCATACTTCAATTTTTTGGTTTTCAGTTAACTTCCCCAACCATTTTTTGAACTGCTCTTGTCGTTCTATACATGTTTCGTTAAGCCATTGCTCTTGAGATAACTCATCATAGTCCTCGAGACGTTCTTCATTATTACTGGCAATTTCATCGATGACTTGTTTTCTTTGGCGACTACTCAAGCTATGAACTAACGATATCAGCGCCGGTTTTGCTTGCTCTCGCACTACAAGCCAATGCTGCTTAATATTAACTAACTGATCGTCGACTTCTTTTACGGTAATACCGCGATTTACTTGGGCTTTTAGTGTGATAAGTTGCCGACTATATTCACTGAGTTGTGTTCGTCGGTGCCATATGTGCAGCTCATTAAATTTTGTATCAAATGTTTGTTGCTGTTCTTGGCTTAAGGTAACGTAATCGTCAAGATACCAATTACTCCACCAGTCTAAGTGGTTATAAATAAAACTAAAACTACAGGCTGATAGCAAAAATGAACTAAAAATCACAACAATGCCATTTTTAATAATTCGTTGCATATACCTGACCTTATTTTATTTGTGATTGATAAATAACATGATTAAAGTAATGAAATATTAATTACTGTCAGCTCGGGGAATATTTGTCAATATAATTTTATACGCTGTAGCGTAAAACAAGGATCAATCGCTGTTATTTTAGATACCATAAATTATCGTCAGTACTATCGAATGAAGTCATCAACCATGACAACGGTGTGAACGACATTATAAGGATTTACTTGCTACAGATGACTAAACAAAGTCAGTAAGGCTATCAAAAGCCGTTGTATCGTCTAACACTTTTGCTAAAATCATCATCCCTTCTAAAGTGGCTAATAACTGAATAGCTTTAGTTTTAGCAATGTCTACTGTTAAACCTTTTTCGTCTATATACACTGTTTGTAACCAGTTTATATTTAATTCAAAAAAGCGTTTTATTTCTATGTTGACTTGCTCTGGCAGTGCATCAGATTGTGCGCCTAACAAGCCACATAAACACATTTGATTGTCTTTTTCTAATGCCGTTTTAAAAGCATTAATATAGAGATTAATCGCACTATGGCCCTTTAACTTTGCTTTTTCAGCATTTAATAACGCTAAAAAATCATCTACGTACTGGTGTGCTAGTGCGGCACCTAAATCAGCTTTTGTACGAAAATAGTAATGAACACTTGAGCTTTTAATGCCAATTTCATCAGCCAGTTCCCTAAAGCTAAAATTACCATAGCCACCAGATCTTACTTTATTTTCAGCTAATTTGAGTATTTGAGATTTTTTATTCATAAATAAATGCTATTCGAAGGGTTACGTAAATCATATAGATTTTTACTGCTATTACGACTAATCTGTAGTTTCATCTATTATCAATGACTACGTTATTTTATTCAAATACTTAATAATATCTCCAGACTCATACAGCCAAGATTCTTGCCCATTTTCAATGACTTTTAAACAAGGTACCTGTTTCTTTCCTCCTTTTTGAATTAATTCCTTGTTAAAGGCTAAATTTTTCTCTGTATCACATAATTCAAGGGCTACATTGCTATTTTTCATTGCGGCAATGACTTGTCGACAATATGGACAATGAACTTTGTGATATAAAGCATAAGAACTTTTACTCATTATATTTTCTCTCTAGTTAAGGTCATTAAATTCTTTTTTTAATGACCTAATGGTTGTATTTGCGGCAAATAATGCGCCTTCAAGGTAACCGGCTTCTTGCTGAGCAAATTCGCTACCGGCTAAATATAAATTTAATGAGGATAATTCGCCAGCAAACCCCTTCATATTAAAATAAGGATGATTTGGTGGCTCCACTCTGTCTTTTTCAACGGCAACATAATGATCATTACCCCAGCTTTTTAAATAACACTGTGAGTATTGCTGGGCCTCATCACCAAATAATAAGCTCAGTTGATTAATACACAAAGCTTTAACCCGTTCTACAGATAAGCTTTCTATCGCTTTTGAAGAAAGCCCAATAAAACCAAATAAAGCGAAACCTTGCTGTACTTGTGCCGAAGCATCATGAATTTCTATCATAGGTCCAACACGGCTAAAGGCTTGCCCTGCTAATCCTTTTGTTCGCCAAAAAGCTTCTTCATAAGTTGCAATAAACTTAGCTTGGCTTGCCATCCAAGTAGGCACAGCGACAAGGGCTGCGGTTAAAGCTTTACTTGCCCAATAAACGGGTGTTAAAAATTCATTAATGATCCGCGGTGGTAAAGCTAAAACTAAATGGTCGGTTTCAAAAACAGATGTCGAGTCATCTTTAATATTTTTTACTGCCACTTGCCAGCTATCGTGGACTTTTGTTAATTGCTCGACTTGACAACTAAGCTGATAGTTATCTTTAGATAGCTTAGCCTGTAAAGCTAAAATGAGCTTGTATAATCCGCCAGCTAAACGATGTAAAAGTGGCCCTTGACCATTTTCAATAATTTGTGGCTGAGTATGCTGATCCGCATGATAAACAACAGCACCTTCAATATGTTGGTCAAACAAATGTGTTTGCAAGTCAGCCACTAATGCTTTCATCTGGTGATGATGCGGAAATATCCACGTCGGACCTAAATCATGTAATGGTTCATTTTCATCATACACTTTCGGTTGCTCGCTATATATACGGCCACCAAAAACATCTTTTGCTTCAAAAAGAAGATAAGGAATATTCAACTGTTCTAGTTGATAAGCGGTATATAAACCCGCTAATCCCCCACCGACAATAATCACACGTTTATTATTCATATGTAAACTTTAAAAAAAACTATCTACTGATAGATAAATATTAACTAGCTCGACCTGTAAAAGCAACTTTAATTTTTAGGAGACTTGAGTTTTAAATAAAATTTGACAATATAATTAAAAATACGCAAACTACCTACCAGTAGGTAGTCAAGTAAACAACGATAACTAAATTAATTGGAAATATAAAATGAAAATATATGATGTAGAAGGTTTTCCTAACCCATTGCGTGTCCGCATGGCGTTAGCAGAGAAAAACGCCTCTGACAAGGTCACTTTTATTGCTGTTGATGTGATGAACAAAGAACATCGAAGTGACGCTTTCATCGCTATGAACCCCTTAGCCAGCGTACCCGTATTGGCATTAGATGATGGAACTTACATCGCTGAATGTTCTGCTATTATTGAATATATCGACCACACTTTTGAGGGGATATCGTTAACAGGGTCAACGGCAAAATCGCGTGCCGTTATTAGCATGATGCAACGAAGAGCTGAATTAATGGTACTTGATGCTGTCGCTACTTATTTTCATCATGCTACCGACGGCCTAGGACCTGAACTTGAAACATATCAAAATAAAGAATGGGGTAAGAAACAAGCCGAGAAAGCACTTGCTGGTTTTAAATACTTTAACACTGTTTTAAGCAACCAGACTTATGTCGCAGGTGAAGCTTTTACTGTCGCTGATATTACCCTGTTTGCCGGTCTTGGTTTTGCTGACTTTGCAAAAATAGCCATACCCGATGAATACACACATTTACTCAATTGGCGTGCTAAGGTTGCTGAACGTCCAAGCGTTAAATAAAAATGACTGTCAGTCATTTTACATGAAGGTTTTTACTAAATGTAAAATGGCTCACTTTCACCCTTACTGTTTTAAAATAGGATTGATTATGGAAATTTTAGCTAACTTTGAACAAAGAGCTATCGTGCACAGTACCTCATTAGCATGGTTAGTTTCACCTATGCCTGGCGTAGACAGAAGACCGTTAGACCGAATAGGCGGAGAAGTGGCCAGAGCAACATCAATAGTAAGATATGCAAAAGGGAGTAAGTTTTCTGCCCACGTTCACACCGGTGGTGAAGAATTTATTGTACTTGAAGGTGTATTTCAAGATGAACACGGCGACTACCCTGTCGGCACATACATTAGAAACCCACCACAATCGTCTCATACACCTCGTTCTGATGAAGGCTGTATTATTTTTGTAAAACTTTGGCAATTTCAGCCAGAAGATAGAAGCCATGTTTGTTTACAAACACAGCAAATGTCTGCAACACCGACAGAAATACTAGGCGTTTCAATTATCCCACTACACCAAGATACTATCGAAGAAGTCGCTATTTTATCTTTTGAACCGAGCGCAGTAATGAATATTGTCGCGACTCAAGGGGCTGAAGTTTTAGTGTTATCAGGGGAGTTACAAACACCCAGTGATTTATTACAAAAGCATAGTTGGGTACGTTTACCATTAGGCGATACCTTAAAGGTAACCGCTGGTAGTGCTGGCGCAAGAATTTGGCTTAAGACAGGTAATTTAACTGAGGTAAACAAGCAAATAAAACGAGTAAAATTGGCGGGTTAATATTTAATAGCACAGACAAATATCTACATGGTATATAACTGTTCAAAGTTAGGAATAGCCCGTTCCCAAATAGGTATTTCTTTTCCTAGATACTCACGAACCGCATCAAAAAATAATCGCGTTCTAACGGGTATATCACGATGTGGATATACTGCATAGATAGCGCCATACTCCATTAATCTAACGTCGGTCAATAAAGGTACTAAACGACCATCTTTCACTTCGTTATCAAGTACGAAAGCTGGCGCAACAAAAAACGCGCTACCTGATAATGTTTTCATCAATAAAACTTCGGCATCGTTTGCCCTAAAAATACTATTGAGTTTTTGTTCCTTGGCTTCACCATTTTTATCATAGTAGCGAACACCTTCGACTTTAAATGAGGTGCTAGCGTAACTTGCCGCCGGTAATTGCGTTAAATCTTCGATAGTTTGAGGTAAACCATAATTATCAATAAATGACGGGGTCGCTAAAATTAATAAACGATTACGCGCTATTTTACGAGCAATTAACGACGAATCTTTGGGCTCACCGATACGAAACGCAAGGTCAAACCCTTCTGAGACAATATCAATAACACGATCATCTAAACGCAATTCTACTTCAACCTGCGGAAAGCGCATTTGAAAATCGTTAATGACTGGCTGTAAGTAACGTTTCCCAAATAAGGTAGAAGACGTTATTTTGAGGACTCCTTGGGGCTCCAAATGATAATTTTCAGCCATTCGTACTGTTTCGCCCAGTAACTCTCTAAGTTCAGCTGCTTTTTTAACCATCTCAGCGCCAGCAGCCGTTAAGGAAAATGAACGTGTCGTGCGATTAAGTAATCTAACGCCTAATTGTTCCTCAAGGCGGCTGAGCTGTTTAGAAATAACCGAACGGTCAATATTACGTACTTCAGCCGCTTTAATAAAAGAACCTTGTTCAACCACTTCAAGCAACATCAATAATCGGCTAGTCGTATCCATACTTTATTACCATCACAATTCAATTGATGCCATTTTGGCACTAATCAAATGCAAAATCTATGGTTTTTATCAACAGGTTTGTTACGTAAAATTGCGCTCAAATTAAAAGAGGTCTTATTATGAATAAACATTTAATCGCAGTAGCTATTGCTATGGCAAGCTTAACTTTATTAGGTTGCTCAGAAGCGCCTAGTCAAAAAACACAGCAGCAACAACTACAGTCGATTGATGTGGCAGAAGTGCTAGTCAAATCTGTACAAAATTGGCATACCTATACCACCCACTTAGAAGCTCCTGAGCAAGTTGCTTTGAAACCACGTGTTTCAGGGGTAATAGAGTCGATTGCTTTTGATGAGGGTCAGCAAATTAAAACGGGCGACCTACTGTTTAAACTAGATGATCGACCCTTTTTAGCTATTGTTGCTAGCCTTCAAGCACAAGTTAACAGTGCAAAAGCTGCATTTGATCAAGCAAAAAGTGAAGAAGAACGTGCAATACGTTTAACTCAACGAAAAGCGATATCCACTGAACAAGCAGAGTCTCGCACGTCAACATTACGTCAGCGCGAAGCACAACTCGCTGCATTACAAGCACAATTAACAGCAGCACAACTTGATTTAGAATTTACCGCTATTCGTTCACCTATCGACGGTATTATTTCTCGAGCCAACATTACCAAAGGCAATAACATTATCGCCGGACAAAGTGTGCTAACAACGATTGTCTCTAACCAAGCGATGTTTGCTTACTTTGACATTGATGAGCGCACCTGGAATAGCGATTTTGCTAATATTAGTGCCTCCGATCAGCAAAAAGTCATGATGCAAAAAGTAGGACAAAGTGAGTTTGCTTACCAAGGCTATATTGATTTTATTGATAACCAAATAAATTCGGCAACCGGCACATTGCGGGTAAGAGCGGTATTTAATGAAGAGAAAAACCAACTCCGTGCAGGCTCTTTTGCACGCATCAAGTTGGCTGCAAATGCCATTACCGAAAAAATTATCGTGCCTTCACGCGCTATTGGTACCGACTTAAAAAATAATTTTGTTTTAACTGTTGGTGAAAATAATATTTTGCAATATAAGCTGGTTAAATTGGGTGAGCGTTACGGCAGTTTACAGGCAATTACTTCCGGGCTAAAAGCAACAGATGTTATTGCTGTTAATGGTCCTGCCCGCGTAGGTCCAGGCATGCCTGTCGCACCTAATAATGTCACCATTGATAGTGCTGGTATTGCCTTTACTTTATCACCTGTTGCTGATGCCAGTTTAACGGCAAAACTAACGTCAGAAGAATAAGAGTTAACCATGAATTTTTCCCATTTTTTTATACAACGCCCGATATTTGCAGCTGTCTTGTCATTTGTCATTCTGCTTGCTGGTGGACTTTCACTTTTTCAACTACCCGTTAGTGAATACCCTGGTGTTGTGCCACCAACCGTGGTGGTTACGGCAAATTACCCGGGGGCAAATCCTTCGGTTATTGCACAAACAGTGGCAACCCCACTTGAGCAAGAAATCAACGGCACTGAAAACATGCTATACATGTTTTCACAAGCCACTGGCGATGGTCGTATGACCTTAACGGTGACGTTTGCTCTTGGAACCGATCTAGATCGCGCGCAAGTACAAGTACAAAATAGCGTTAATAGTGCATTATCTCGCTTACCAGAAGAAGTGCAACGTCTGGGTGTGGTTGCAGAAAAATCATCACCTGATTTAGCTATGGTGGTACATTTATATTCACCCCAAGAAAGCCATGATACCGCATATTTATCTAACTACGCCGATCTCTACGTTAAAGATAAAATCTCCCGCTTACCCGGCGTTGGTGATATAAAATTATTTGGTGGTGGTCAATATTCGATGCGCGTTTGGCTTAACCCAGATGCATTAGCTGCGCGTGAATTAACCGCAACCGATGTTATTAATGCATTACGTGAGCAAAACCAACAAGTTGCTGCCGGTAGTTTAGGCTCTCAACCTGCTGCTAACGACAGTCAATTTCAAGTATTACTCAATGTAAAAGGCCGTCTTGATAACATTGAAGAGTTTGAACAAGTTATTATTAAAGTCGGTGAACAAGGCCAGCTGACTCGATTAAAAGATGTCGCTCGTGTTGACCTAGGACAAAATACTTATGCCTTGCGTGCCATGTTAGACGGGCAACCTGCTTTAGCTATGCCTATTTTTCAACGACCTGGTTCTAATGCTATTGAGTTATCAGATCAAGTACGGGCAACTATGGCGTTATTATCTGAAGACTTCCCTGCTGGTGTCGAATACGACATAGTTTACGATCCCACTATTTTTGTCCGTGACTCTATCGATGCAGTAATAACGACCTTAATTGAAGCCATTGTTTTAGTTGTGATTGTGGTAATACTATTTTTACAAACATGGCGTGCTTCAATTATCCCGTTAATTGCCGTACCCGTGTCTTTAATTGGTACCTTTGCGGTAATGCAATTACTTGGCGTTTCAATTAACACCCTATCACTCTTTGGTTTAGTACTGGCAATAGGTATTGTCGTCGATGACGCTATTGTTGTCGTTGAGAATGTCGAGCGTAACATCGAAAAAGGGCTAAGCCCTTTAGAAGCAACACGCGTTGCCATGACAGAAGTCACAGGACCTATTATCGCTATCGCCTTAGTATTAAGTGCGGTATTTATACCAACGGCATTTATTAGTGGCCTATCGGGGCAATTTTATAAACAATTTGCCTTAACTATTACGATATCAACGATAATATCGGCCTTTAACTCTTTAACGTTATCGCCAGCATTGGCGGCATTGTTATTAAAATCACACGATAGTAAACCAGACCGATTAACACGCCTACTTAATAAGCTTTTTGGCCGTTGGTTATTCGCGCCTTTTAACCGTGTTTTTGAACGTGGTAGCCATGGTTATCAGAAGCTGGTTAAAAAATTAATGCGTATGAGTGTTATCGTTATTGTTGCCTATATCGCACTCGTGGGTGGAACCGTACAGTTATTTAGCAGTGTGCCCGGTGGCTTTATTCCAGCACAGGATAAACAATATCTTATCGCTATTGCTCAATTACCTGACGCAGCAAGTCTTGACCGTACCCATGCGGTGGTTAGAGAAATGGAAAAAATTGCGCTAGATATACCAGGTGTTGCTCATACTGTTGCTTTTCCTGGCTTGTCGATCAATGGTTTTACTAATAGTCCTAATAGTGCGATTGTTTTTCTTCCTTTAGATGCTTTTTCTCTGCGAACTGATGATAGTAAATCAGCTATGGCAATTGCAGCGCAATTAAACCAACGTTTTACAGCCATAGATGAAGCTTTTGTTGCGGTATTTACACCACCACCAATCCAAGGTTTAGGTACAACCGGCGGCTTTAAGTTACAAATTGAAGACCGTGGTAACAAAGGCTTTGAAGTGTTATTTAATAGCTTACAGGCAGTTATTGACAAAGCAAGACAAGACCCTGCATTGGTAGGACTGTTTTCAAGTTTTAGAATTCAAGTTCCACAAATGGATATAGATATCGACCGTGAACAAGCCTTAATACAAGGAATTCCACTTGATGAAGTCTTTAATGCCCTGCAAGTCTATTTAGGCTCAGTTTATGTCAATGACTTCAATATGTTTGGTCGTACTTATCAAGTAAAAGCGCAAGCAGAAGCTGAGTTTCGCCAAGACCCTGAACAAATATTAAACCTCAAAGTGCGCAATCGCCATGGTGATATGGTGCCGTTAGGTTCTGTTTTAACCGTAACGCCAACAACAGGTCCAGACCGTGTAATGCATTACAACGGTTACCCAAGTGCAGAGCTTAATGGGAGCCCTGCTCCTGGTTATAGTTCAGACCAAGCACAAACGGCAATAGAAGGTATATTGGCCAATACCCTACCCAAAGGTATTGCTTATGAATGGACAGAAGTGACTTACCAACAAATATTAGCCGGCAACACTATGGTGTATGTTTTTCCGCTAGTGGTGCTTTTAGTCTTTATGGTTTTAGCTGCACAATATGAAAGTTTGCGTTTACCTTTAGCCATTATTCTCATTGTACCCATGACTATATTCTCTGCTTTGTTAGGTGTTTGGCTCGTTGGTTCAGACAATAATATTTTCACCCAAATTGCGTTAATTGTTCTGGTTGCCCTGGCCTCGAAAAATGCTATTTTAATGGTGGAGTTTGCTAAGGATCAAAACGATCAAGGCTTATCTCACTTTGACGCTATTATTGAGTCATGTAAGCTACGATTACGTCCAATACTCATGACTTCGATAGCCTTTACAGCGGGTGTACTACCGTTAGTTTTTGCCACAGGTGCTGGAGCAGAAATGCGCCATGCTATGGGTAATGCGGTATTCTCAGGCATGATAGGTGTAACAGTATTTGGCCTGCTCTTTACGCCAGTATTTTATATTTTAGTGACAAAGACTAAACAAAAAAAGCTTGAGGAATAGCCAATGATTAAATTACTTACCCGTCGGTTAAAAGCCAAGCAATTTAGCACTAAGCCGCTAAAAACCAAGTTAACTGTCGGTGTCGTTTTAGTCGCCAGCTTATTATCGGGATGTGCCACCAAAATTGATGAGCAACAGCATCAACAATTAATGAAAATTTTTATTGCTGATACTGAAATAGCCACACAATTGACCGGTCAAGACGAAATAAATTGGTGGCAACAACTCAACTCAGTACAACTGAATCAATTGATTAAAGATGCACTTACCAATAACCATGACTTAAAAACAAGTCAGTTACAGTTGCAAAGTGCTCTAGCTAAACTCAAGGTAGAAAAGAGTGATTTTCTACCACAAGGTGGCCTTGAAATGGGTGCGCAACGCACCAGCATAGCTGATAACATAAGTCGTCAATCAAGTGCTAATCTAGCCTTAAGTTGGCAACTCGATTTATTCGGTCGTATTAATGCGTTAGTTGATGCAGCCAATGCATCAGCGATGAGCCAGGCTGAACAATTACGCGCCTTGCAAATCGAAGTGATTTCGTCTGTTGTTAAAGGTTATATTAGTTATCAGGGCAATATGCAAAAGCAAGAGATTATTAGTCTGCAAGTTGCTGCGCTTAAAAAAAGTATCTTGGTTCTTTCCGCCAGGGTTGAAGAAGGCATTGCTAATGAACTTGACTTAAACCGCACTCGTGCTCAGTTAAGTCAACAACAAGCATTATTACCTGAAACAAGTTATGCATTATATAACGATTTATCTACGTTGGCCTTATTAACCGGTCGTTTAAGCGGCGATATAAAGCTTAATAATGAACAAAAGATTTTTGACTTACCCTTTGAGGTCACTTTAGCGCAACCCAGTTCAGCTATAGCTTTACGCCCCGACATTAGCCAAGCCTTATATCAATTTAGCCAAGCTAATTCGTTAAGTGTAGCAGCAAGTAAAGCCTTGTTACCTGACATTAGTTTAAGTGCCTTTGTTGGTGT
Source organism: Colwellia sp. MB3u-55 (assembly GCF_014076785.1). Lineage (NCBI taxonomy): Bacteria > Pseudomonadati > Pseudomonadota > Gammaproteobacteria > Alteromonadales > Colwelliaceae > Colwellia > Colwellia sp. MB3u-55. The sequence continues at coordinate 66,814 of NZ_JACGUS010000118.1, read as the reverse complement.
GCTAAGCCTTGGCAGTAGTCAATTAAATAATAACCAGCAACAATGGCAAGTCGCGCCACAAATTCAATGGTCATTATTAAGCTATCCAGCTTTATTGGCGCAACGTGACGCTCAGCAATATTTAAGTGAAGCGGCTTATAGCCAATACCAGCAGGTTGTTTTAGCGGCTATTAATGACAGTGAACTATCGTTACAATTGCTGACAAAGCACCTTGAACAAAAACGCTTTGCAGATAAACGTTTTCAATTTGCTCATCAAGCTTTTATGCAAGCTAACGCTATGTATCAAGAGGGGCAAATTCCTTACTTAGAGTTGTTAGATGCGCGGCAGGATGTTTTAATAGCCCAAGAAAATGCAGTAAACGCGACCATTTCTTCATCTCTGGCCAAAGTAAGTGCCTATCAGGCTTTTAATGGTCGGTGGAGTTACGGTTTAATCACCTTGTAAAGTTTGAGTTTTTTTATGCTAACTACTGAGATATTGCCCAACATTGACCAACCTACTTCTATGCGAGCTATAGTGCTTGAAAAGGCAAACGAAAAAATCCATTTATCTGACGTGCAATTGCCGTTACCTGAGTGCGATGAACACGAGCTGTTAGTTAAGGTTGAATATGTAGGTCTCAATCCTATTGATGCTCATTTCGCTAAAAGTGGATTTTCTCAATGGCAATATCCTCATATTCTTGGTTTAGATGCAGTTGGCATTGTCGTTCAAGCTAAAAAAGGCCTGTTTCCTAATATTGGCGACCGCGTTATGTGGCATGCCAATATTGGACAACAAGGCGTGCTAAGTGAGTACGCTAAAGTCCCTAACTTTGCCGTTTCTATTGTGCCAAAAAATGTTACAGCAAGTGAAGCGGCAACACTTCCTTGTGCCGGTATGACGGCTTTAATTGCTTTAGATAAATTACAAGTAGTACAAGGTGATACTATTTTAATTGAGGCTGGTGCAGGTGCTGTTGGGCAATTTGCTATTCAGTTTGCCAAGGAACGTGGTGCAGATGTGTTTACCACGGCTGCTAAGCATAATCATAAATTAGTAAAGAAACTCGGTGCTGATGCAATATTTGATTACCACGATAAAAAACTTTGTCAAAAAATTCGCCTAGCATTAGGACCTCAAGGTTTTGATGCCGTACTTGACTCTGTTGGTGGTGACTCAACAATGCGTAATATTGAGCTAATGAGGTTTTGTGGTCGTATTGCTTGCTTGCGTCCCTTGCCTAACATTGACCAAGAGCTCATGTTTAGAAAAGCGCCCAATATCGGCATAGTATCACTTGCTGGTGCGTGGTTAGCCAATAGCTTGTGCGCACAACAAAAAATGAGTTTTAAGAGTAATCAATTACTTGATGCACTAGCAAAAGGCAGTATTCAAACGCCTGATATTACTTTAATTGAATTTAACGCACAGCAGGTTTCTCGTGCCCTGCACATTCAAGTTGATGGAGGTTTTACCGGTAAACAAGTGGTAAAAATATTTGCCTGAGGATTTTATTTAGCCCCTTGGGTGGCTACTTTTTTGAGTGCCAATCTGAAATACCATAACGCTGCAATATTTTTGACAATTGTCCTTTTTTTCTTAGTTTTATTAAGCCTTTATCAAAGGCACTAATATAGTTAAGGGTAGTGTCAGGCGCAAAGCCGATATAAAGAGGAACAAATTTCCCTTGGGTACCGGCATATTGTAAGTTAGTGATTTTTTTATCCTGAATTTCATATTCAACATTAAAACGCGAATCAAGCAGCACAGTTATACGCTGCTTACTGAGCATTTTTAAAGCACTGGATAACGGCTTATCTCCCGAGGCTAAAAATATAAATTCGCCTGAGGTTTCTTTTAGGCGACTCACTGCACTGCCGTATTCATAGCCATTAATAAGCCCAAGAATATTGCCCTGTTCAATGAAGTTTTTAAGGTTCTCTATGGTAGAAAATTTCCATTGAGTTTCGTTACTCACATAAAAGTCATTATACAAGCCGCCATAAACTTGTTGGCTTTGCCTTAAATCAAAAGCTTCAATGTGTTCTTTTGTTAAAGCGAGGACCATGTCTAATTTTGATTGTTGAAGAAGCCTTAATGAACGAGCCAGCGGCATAAGGGTAAAGTTAACATCATAGCCTTGAGCTTCAGCAATTTCATTGATGATTTCAATTAATATACCTGGCTTATCATCTTCATTACAAATGTAAGGACACCATTCGTCTGAAGCAATGTTTATGGTGTCATTTGCCCCAACTTGCAGTGACCATGAAAAAACAATCAATAATATATATTTATACGGCATTTAGCACCATCGTTTTTACCTAATTTCAACGGTGAAATTAGCTAAAACCCCATAAGAATGTAAGTAGATCTATTGGTATATTAATAATTATAACAATAGTCAGCTATTAGCTTGTTAAAGATTAGCTTATTTTTAACTTTAACTTTAACAGAAACGACCGATTACTTGTTACTAGGGTCAAAGGTAACAATACCAATTTATACTTTACAGGCATTGCTAATGTAAAGTCGCTCGTCAAACAACTGGCCATTCATCCCGTGATTGTGATCAATACACCCCGTTATTTTATCATGTCAGTGGCAACTACCTATTTGAAAACCTAGCATTAAATCAAGTCTTTGCCTTAACAGGACTACAGACCATAACTGCCGGTAAAGTCTAAAATAATGACATTAACACATGCAAGGAAATATACAGGTAACATTTTATCTTATTACTTGCGAAAATAGGTTATGTAGGATCAATAAGTACACTAAAATGATTATTTATTAAACTGGCAAGTGTCTTATTGCATTGATTTTATTGTTGTACACTCCCAAAAGTATCATTAACATCTTTTTATATTTATCTCAGCCATTTGATTTAAGTAATCTAGCCTCTCTTATTTAGATACTATTAGCCTTATACACCTAAAATTTAGTAAGATGCTGGCTAATCTTTGTCACTTAATAGCATGCTAAAGATTTAAAATAACGATGCTTGGTCAGAGTATCGTTAAAGTAATCATAATTCTTCACTGCATATACGGTAATATTTTAGGAAATGAAATGAAGTTAAATTGCGATCTCGGCGAAAGTTTTGGCTCTTGGAATATGGGCTCAGACGCAAAAGTAATGCAGTACATTGACCAGGCAAATATAGCTTGTGGCTTTCATGCAGGCGATCCTTTGGTCATGCAAAAAACATTACAGTTAGCTAAGCAGCACAACGTTAGTGTTGGCGCTCATCCTAGTTACCCTGATTTAGTTGGTTTTGGTCGTCGCTCAATGAAGTGCTCCACAGAAGAAATTATTGCGTTAGTTTTATATCAGGTGGCGGCTATTGATGGCGTTGCTCAGTCTTTAGATATTGAGCTTAGCTATGTAAAACCTCATGGTGCACTATATAACGACATGATGACTAATATTGAAGTGCGCGAGGCGATACTTTCAGCCATAGCCCAATATCACAAACCACTTAAGCTAATGATACAAGCAAGCTCAAATATTAAAAAACATCGCGCTCAAGCAGAAAAATTTAACGTAGAAATACTCACTGAAGCCTTTGCTGACAGATGCTACAACGATGATGGCAGCTTGTTATCACGCAACATAACAGGTGCGGTGCATAATAGAGAAAAAATGATCGCACAAGTTAAACTGTTAAAAGAGCAAAGCAGTGTCATCACTATTAATGGTAAGCGCTTACCTTTAGAAGTAGACAGCTTGTGTGTGCACGGTGACAACCTCGAGGGTGTAGAAGCAATAGCCACTATTAGGGAGCTTATTCGTTAATGTCAGCAACATTTAAAATAGAAATTGCCGGTGAAAACAGCTTGATCCTTTATTTTGACCAACCCGTTAATGATGAAGTTGCCGCAAAAGTACAGCAAGCACAATGGCTGATCAGGCAAGAGATGAGCAATGATATTATTGATTTAATACCATCTTATGCTTCAATATTAGTGATGTTTAATTTACACAATATCGACCATCATCAGATCACTAACAAATTGCAAAAGCTATTAATAAACTCACCAATAATTAATAATAATCAAGGGGCACTCATCGAATTACCTGTTTATTATTCGAGCGAGTCAGGACCCGATTTAGCGGCTATCGCTAAATCTAAAGACTTAACCATAGAGCAAATAATTACCCTACATCAGCAACAAGAATATAACGTTTATGCTATTGGCTTTGCGCCGGGCTTTGCTTATTTAGGCGAAGTTAATCAGCGTATTGCGATGCCTAGATTAAGCACTCCTCGTATAAAAGTGCCTAAAGGGGCTGTTGGTATTGCTGACAGGCAAACAGCTGTTTATCCAAGTACTTCTCCTGGCGGTTGGAATATTATTGGTCTTTGCCCTATTGAAATTTTTAACGCCAATAAAGCGCCAACAATGCCCGTTCAAGTAGGTGATAGGGTTAAATTTAAAGCGATTTCCAAAGATGAATTTTTTGCACTAGGTGGTGTATTAGATGCAACATATGATTAGTCAAAGTAAAGCTTCTTTAAGAAGACCGGCAATAAACTTAGGTTTTATTGTTAAACGACCAGGCATGTTAAGTCTTGTTCAAGATGAGGGTCGTTATGGTGCTTTTAATGTCGGTTTAACCAATGGTGGTCCGATTGATAAGCTGGCTTTTCACTGGGCAAACCGCTTATGTAATAATGCCCTTAATGTTAGTGCTATTGAAGTGAGTGTTGGTGGTTTTGCCATCATTGCACAAGTAGATGCTGTTATTGCCGTAACAGGCGCTGACATGCCATTAACCATTAACGGTCAAGTAAAAACGTTATGGCGCAGTTATCAGGTGAAAGCCGGTGACTTAATCGAACTAGGTTTTACTAACCTTGGTATGCGAAGTTATTTTGCTGTTGCTGGTGGTTTTAATATAACACCCAGTTTTGGCAGCACTGCAACCGTTTGCCGTGAAGGTATCGGGGGATTAAAGGGCAAAAAATTAGCCGCGAACGATATACTCCCTTGTGTAGCAACAAAAGATTCTCAATTAGTTAGTTTATCTATAGAAGACCAACCTAAATATAGCCAAGAAGTACTGCTGCGTATTATTCCTAGTTATCAGCAACATCATTTTTGTACAGAACAGCAAAAATTGTTTTTTTCAAGTGAATATAGCGTTGGTAAAAGCTTTGATCGGATGGGTTATCGTTTAGAAGGTCAAAAAATTGTCTCTGATATTAACGGCATCTTATCAGAGGGTATTTGTCATGGTGCCGTGCAAATTCCTAGCGATGGCCAACCAATAGTATTAATGAATGATCGTCAAACAATTGGTGGCTATCCTAAAATCGGTGCCGTTATATCCCTTGATACCGCCAAATTAGGTCAGTTATCTCAAGGCGGTAAAGTACGCTTTGCGCCTATTACGATGGAAAAGGCACGTGAACTTATCCTCGAAGATTTAAGCTTATTTGAACAAACCCAAGTTAGCGTCTGTGATTAATATAAGTCACACAAATAAGCTATTGGTTCAGTTTGAAGCTATGGTTGTATTACTTAGCGCTAGTAAATACCTGCTTATAGTGATAATGCAAAACATAACCAGAAGCGAGTACAGGAAAAATGATAGAACTTAATAAATGAGTCAACTGCCCTGTTGATGGCTCAAGTAGAACTAAACTAACCAATAGACTTAGACCAAGCCCAAAAAGTGCACATAGTATAACAACGCCGAATAAAACGATTTTACTGGTAAAATAACAATCATCTTCTGCTAACTTTTTAACACCTAGACCCATTAACTGCCCTTATTAATTTAAAAACTTATTATAACTGTGTTTCATTATATCTATAAAAATTAGAATAATAGCTAATAAAAACAATATCACACTAATAATAATGGAGAAGCCTACGTTTATTAGTACTTCAACTGCAGATATTAACTCGTCTAGTTCTACAGTTGATTTTTATTTGTATCGCTATTTGGGCTTTCATATTTGGACGCACTTCAACATTGATAGACAGTAGCCGTTTTAGCCAAGCCTTGATTTATTTTATGTTGCATATAAACCACATGTAACAAAGACGTAATAAAGGGGTTTAACCAAAGTTTGTCTCCTTTATTAGCGCCTGCAATTAGATTAATACGATTACGCACCATAATCATCCAGATGATATCGAAAATAGATGAGATAACATGAAAACCTAAGGTGAGATTTAAAATACCGGGTTCTTGCCAGTTTGCTAGTGCGTGAATTAGGGTGCCAAATGAAATAATGTATAAAAATATAGTGATAAAAATAAAGGTTTTAGATATTTTAAACGCTGTATGTTTATTAATTTGCTTAGAAAACAGGTAGAGCTTATATATTAAATATGAGCCAATACTTAGAATACAAAGAACTAAAATCTTTGCTACTGATGCCATGTCAAAAACGCCCATAAATCCATTTTTCATTTATTCTCCAAGGGTGAAACACACCCATACTATTTAACTACGCTCCAATAAGGAGAGATTATCAGCTTGCTAAAATGTTGAACAAAATGAAAACAGCAAACTATTAATTTTCACTCTTGGATGGCTTATCAGCTGTATACTGAAATTTAGAATGTCGTCATTACGCCTTAATAAAGCCAAAGCTCACTTTGGTTGCCAATGATATACGTAAATAGGTGTTTGGTAGAAATCTCTAAGCCTGATGACTCTTGTTGGTTGACATAAAGGTAAGGCGAAGGTGTTACTCACAATAGTAACCTTATTAAAGACTTCATCTACTAACTTTTCTTGAAGAGCGACCATGCCTTCAGGAAAGAGGTAACAAACTAGGGTCGAGGCAGTACTGAGATCAGCGTTTTTAAAGTCTTTACGAAAGAGAGTAAGGTTATCTAAACGTAAACTGTGTTTCAAAATTTTTGAAACCAACCACGGAAACCAAGATAACTCGTAGCCGATAACTTGCTGATTGGGGTATTTCTGGGCAACAGCTATAACCAGCGTACCCCAACCAGAGCCTAGATCAATTAAAGGTCCTTTTTCATGGGTATCTATTTCAGCAAGCATGGTTTTGCACGCTTTGCTTGAACTCATCATAGGGGAAATCCCCGTTTTCAGCGTACTCCAAACGATGGATAAGACCATGAGAATAACAATAATAAGAAGTATTAGAGAAAAAAAATCCATGTTAACAATAGCCTAAAACAGTTGAACGCTGATGATTTCGCTTACATCTAACACCGCAATAAGCGGAAAAATAAAACACTTCATTTTACCTTTAATGAAAATTAACAAGACATTCTATCCCTTCTTAAAAATTGATACTCTCGATAAGAATAGCTTAGGCTTTTCAGCATATTACATCAACTAAGTCTCAATAAAAAATATTATTAAACACAAAATACCAGCTTTTAAATGTTCTTCTGCGCTAAAACCTTCTGTTTCTAATACGCTTTTTAATCCTATTAGCAATTATCTCAGATAACTTAGCGTATTATCGACTTTCAATCATAAATAAAGAGCGATGATCTACCCTTTTACTCTCAATAAATAAAAGCGCAGCGGCTGTTAAGTTTACTTGTAAATAATTAATCATAAGGAATTGTTTGCGGCAAAGAAATTGGCTGATGAGTCATGGGTCTATCAATTTGATGAGCAATCAAAGACTGAGGTAAACGCGGCTGTAACAGATGTTCAAATTGATTAAGTTCATCACATTGAGGATCTAACCATTTGTCTACGAGTGATGAATTTTGCGGGAGTATCAGTGGCATGGCTTTGCTATGGATATGTTTTAATTTTTCGTGTGCTGGCAGCGTTATCACCGAGCAACTCAATTTAATTTCTCCCGTTTTCTTATGTTGCCATGTTCGATACAAGCCCCCCAATATTAAACCGCCAGATTCTGCTTGCATATCAAAGTAATGAACCGGCTTTTTATCGACAAATTCTGTTTCACCAAAGCCTTTAACGGCAATAATACACCTAGCACTCCGATAAGCCTGATAACCAGCACTTTGGGGAGTATTAAGCTTATCAAATCGGGTATTAAATGAAGTAAACCGAGAGGGTTTAAAGTCACTTTCAGTTTGATCTAATAATAACCACCACATAGCACTTTCTACTCGGCGTTGTTGACCCACATTCCTCACAATGGAAACGGTGTCTGCGGCTTTAACAAAGCGACGATCAATCGGCCTATCGATAACCTTATTTATTTTTAAGCGGGTATATAGCTTTTTTACACCACTATCAAACGTCGTATTTAACCGACCACACATAATCCTATCCTTATTTATTATCGGCCAGTGTAGCAACGAATATTAGCTGTGTCTTGCCAACGAATATAACAAGTTGGCGTTAAAGAGAAAATGACTTAGTGACGACTGATGATTAAAAAGAAGATATTTTTAATGATGAAAGTGAGCCTATTCAGCTCACTTTCATATGACTAACAAGGGTAGTTATCCCTTAAGTTAAGTTAAGTTAACTTAAAAACGATAGGTAGCGTAAACACCAACCACACGATCAAAATTATTATCATACTGATAACCATTTTCTTGCGCATCAAAGTTTGAATAACTAACAAACATCCCAAGGTCGGTCTGTTTGCTGTAATTATAATTAACACCAAGACTAACTTCATGAGCGGATTTTTGCTGAAAGTCTTTTAAATCTCGATAAGTATAGTTAATGTTAGCCGTCCAATCTTTCGCTAAGTGGGTTTGCACACCAACAGAGTAACGGTATTCATCTTTATTTTGTAGCTTCTCTTCATCCCACTTTACATAACCTAAAGAAAAAATCATTGCTAAGTTTTTATCAAAGACATACTTACCCTTTAAGTCGGTACCATAAGCAACAGAATCTCCATTAATGGTTGACTCTTGAAAGCCCCTTAAACCTAATCCAACCGCTAACTCAAGGCCAGCTTCATTGTCAGGGCGAGCTAAAAGTCGGTAACTAATACCATTTAAACCAATCGTTAAATTGTCAGTCAAACCGTAGCCCAGATTTAAATTTAGCGCTGCGTGTCTTTCATCCTTCTCTTCTCCCCACGCTAAGGCTCCACTGACGGCAATGGTGCCATCAGTTAATGTTATAGGTCTTAATATTGGATTGGTAGGATATTCAGTTTCTGCAAAAACAGTCGATGAAGCTAAAAGTAATACCGTGCTAATAAGTGATTTTTTCATAATAATTGTTCCCTAAAGTTTATGTTTTGTAATTTATGGGGGTATTATAAAAATTTATTGCGTTCGATTCCTGAGGCTTTTTGTCTATCAAATGTCAGCGTTGTGTGAAAAATTGTAAGAAAGAGCAATCCGATGGAAGTCATTACTCATCAATACAAGCGTTATGAACAGGCTTGGTCACCTGTTTGTGCACTTATGTTAACATTTCATTGTAAGCATGAGTCCCAATAACACCTAAAAAGCCAGTGATAATATTAGTAGGAACAGATTTTATAATTATAGTGTTGGCGTTCATTGGTTAAATTTATTCCAAGGTCCAGTAATAGCTAGCGTGGTAGTCGGAGAATACAAGTTTACAAACATTGTATTACCATCAGGCGAAAAACACGGACCAGCTGGCTCTGTTTGTAATTTTATACGCGCAAAATCATAGGTTTGTCCATTTGTAGTCACACCCTTGAGATGATTATCAACTTGAGCAGTGTATTGGTCTTCGCAGACAATAAGATGACCGTTTGGAGCTACGGTAATATTATCGCCAAAATTTAATGATTGCTTATTTTCACTTTCAACAAATAAGCTTAGTTTACCTGGCGTTTTATTCTCTAATGCGCTTCCTTCCGATAATGAAGGAACATAACGCATTATTTGACCCAATTTTTTATTACCACCATTGGTGCAGCAGAAATAAAGTTCGTTATTGCCCCATTGAATACCTTCACCGCGAGCAAATAAAGCGGCACCAGCTTTATGACCACGAATTCGCAAGTCATCATCTGGGCTCTGAGGATTATCAAGATCAGTCCAATAAACTTCCATTTCTACATTTAATAAAATCGATGTCTTATCCCAGTTACGAGTATCAAATTTAAGTCGTTGGCTAATAGTTAATGCTTGTAATTGACCACCTTGATGCAGTCTGCCTTTTACTTTTGGAATAAAACGATATAATAAACTATCGTCTCTATCTTCAGTCATGTATACAATACCTGTACGCGGGTCGACACAAGCGGCTTCATGATTAAATCTCCCCATGGCAACAATGGGTATTGCTTTTACCATCGAAGTTGCATTAGCTGGTATTTCAAATACATACCCATGATCTTTGCTCAGTTGATTATCCTGTTTTACTGTTGACTCTTCGCATGTTAACCACGTCCCCCACGGGGTGATACCACCTGAACAATTACGAATAGTGCCAATAAGCGACATAAACTGATGTTCAACTTGTTGTAATTTATGGTTGTAGATAATGTTGCTCGTGCCGCCAGGCAGTGGATAGGCGTATTGAAAGCTATCGTAAGCTAAATCAAGCATTTTGCCATTCGTTGATTTGTTTATTTGATGTTTGGGAGATAATTCATGATTTCGAATCAATGCTACCCGTTCGTCGTCTAGATAAAAACAGCCCATTCCATCGGCGCGATCAGGCACTGGTAGGCCATCGGCCATTTTTTCATTTAATGAGGAAATAACTTTATATGAAAACCCTGCTGGTAAATCAATTAAGCCATTGGGATCGTTGAGTAATTCCCCATAGCCAATAGAAAGTGAATTATTGGCTATCCCAGAAGTTGAAGCAAGTAAATGACGTGATAGCCCTGTGAATGCAAGTGTTACTATACTTTGATTGAATCGGCGTCTTGAAATCATATTCATTTCTCTAGTTGATAATAGTTTGACTTCACATACCTAATGTATTTAATAATAGTGGCGTTAATTCAAGCATCTTGGTATTAACCATGAGGTCTCTTGGTTATTTTTTTACTTATATACCTTTATTTTCGCAGCTATGGCAATCAGTTTGCTGCTGGCATAAGTTAAAGTTCTGATAATGGCCATAAGCAATGATCATCGCGCCAGATAAGGTTAGTGCTTTTTCCCAGAATTCACCAAGGGGTGAATCACCTAGAACGACAGCGAGTACAAGAAAAACTAACCCTAACGAGCCAATAACAAGCAATCTATAATGTTCATGGCGTCGACATCCCATAAATAGGGCATATATACTGATAGGTACTACCGCGACGATCATCCACAAATGAAAAGCTTCATTATTAAGTTGTAGTACTGCAACACTTGGTAGCAAAACCAGCATTATAGGCATTACTAAACAATGAATTGCGCAGGTTATTGATAAACCAATCGCTAGCTTATCGGTAAGGTTTTTTATTGTTGTCATTTTATTATTTTCTCATGAGTGAGTAAGCTTTTTTCATGACATGATTTACAAATGCACGTCATTTCAAGCTGTGAGCTAACGAAGTGAAAACCCGCATGTAAAACATTATGATGAAGGTCATCCAGAGTCGATTTTTGGATATTAACTTCATCAATTTTATCGCACTTTTTACAAATTAAAAATTGTATGATGTCATGTTCATGCCCTTTCACATTACGAGCGCAAGCTATATATTTATTGATTGAATTCAGTTTGTGTACTAGATCTCTACCCCGAAAAAAGTCTAATGCTCGGTACACTGTCATAGGGTGTAAAGTATAATTAAATTCAGCATTACAGAACTCGATAATCTCATAGGCAGAGAGCGCTTTTCCTGATTTTATTAGACTTGATAGGATCAGCTGTCGTTTATTCGTTAGACGCATGCTTAGTTCTTGATTATGTGTTTCGACATGATTGAAGTTTTCGCAGACGTTAGCCATAAGGTTTACCTCAAATAAATGATGTTATTGTTGATATTGAGTGTGAGAGCACCTTGTTTTTTGTCTGTTACCCACATCGTACGAATTTTCTTAATTCCTGAAAATCGCTCAAAAGCAAGTACAGTAATAGCTGATAACGTTGCTGTTTTTTCACAGTGATAGCGATAATTTGAAACTATTTGGCTATGATTTTCATTGACTGTCTCTTTAATGCTGTGATCATCATGCGATTTTTTACTATTTTTTGACTGATGTTCGTGCTCGTTTTCATGATCTTTTAATAAACCTGAAACATCAATCTCGATATTAATGAGTGAACAACTGCCACCAGAGAAAGAAAAAATTGATGCCGCATTGCTCAGTATACCTTTGGCATTATTAACAAGCATGATCTCTTTTTTGTTGCTTGCTTTGTGCTCAAAACCAAAGAGATTGACTGTTGGAGAAACCAATTGAATATCTAGTATCTCGCCTTCAATCGCCATCGTTATTTCAGATGAACCATGTACATGGGCATCTAAACGAGTACTTTGTTCCTGCTGATTTTTTGCATAGACAAGTTGGCCTGATAAAAAAATATTTAATAATATTATGTTTAGCAAAAACAATACTAATTTTTGTACTTTCATTTATAAACTCCCCTGCACTAACACTATTTAATTATTAATAAAATCAAGTGTTAATAATAAACGACGTTCATTGATTGAGTCTTGTGACTGAGCGGGTGAACGATGTACCAAACCCGCACCTTCATTATTATGCCAAAACTCACCCTTCAGTAAGCCAACATCACCTTGACTTAATTGACGAATATCATCAGTACTATCAAAAAGACCTGATTGTTCATCTGACTTCCCTTGGTTCCCCGAACCTAATTTACTGCGATCAACTAACTGATGAGGAAGCCATTCGGTAGCAACACCATGATATGTTGTTACCAGTCGACAGGGTATTCGATCGAAATGAAACCTGGGGCACATAGCACGATCGAGTGCCGTTAATCGTAACCCAACCTCTTTGAGATCAAACAAACAGCAAAACATATCAACCAATAGTGTGATGTCTTCACTCAATCTCATCACTGCGCTCGAAGCACCTAACGCATTACAAAGTGTAGCATTGACACTTTGTACGGTAACTGCCTCTGCGACTTTTACTCTTACACCCGTTTTTAAAATATCATCCACGGCCAAGGCTAATTCGTCAGACAATTTACGTTGCCAAATTGCAATATTAGTGTCATCTCGATAAATATCGGTGAATACCTCAGGCGTATCACTTTCACTGGCACGTTTTGTCAGTAATTCAGGTAAAAGTGGACTTATTGATCGGTTGTCATTAATCGCTTCTGATGCAATCATACGCTTTCACTCCACTCTGGAAACGGATCACTGAGTGTTGCCCAGTAATTTTTCCCTTTCAGTAATTCATCATCTGACAACAGGCATTCATTGAGTGCACGGGTCATAGCTCCTTGATCGAGTTGCTGACCAATGAACACTAATTCTTGCCGCATATCACCAAATGGCTCAACCCACTGCTTTCGTATAGCGCTCAGTGACTCTTCATCGGTAGGCCAGTCTTTTTTAGGCACCGATTTCCAGAACATAGCAGCAAACCCATAATGAGCAATGCCACCTGCTTGATTCCATTGACCTGAAAATAGGGGGCGTGTGGCTAACCAAAAATAGCCTTTGGAACGAATTAATTTACCAAATTTTTCTGTGTCGTGAAGAAAGTGAAAAAATTTCTCTGGGTGAAACGGTCGGCGAGCAAAAAAACTAAAGCTACTAATACCATATTCTTCAGTTTCAGGAATGTGTTCACCTCGCATTTCCTTTAACCACCCTGGGGCGCTCTGAGCACGTTCAAAATCAAATAACCCCGTATTCAGTACGGCATCAATATCGACTTCCCCCTGAGTAATAGGGCTGATTTTGGCATGAGTATTAAGCGTTTTAAGTATTGCTATTAGGCGTGCAATATCAGAGACATCGACCAAATCAGTCTTGCTAATCAAGATGACATCCGCAAATTCAACTTGGTCAACCAGTAAATCAGAAACACTACGTTCGTCTTCTTCCCCTAACGACTCTCCTACTTCTTGTAAGGAAGATGCCTCTTCGTAATCTTTTAAAAAATTTACCGCATCAACTACCGTAACCATAGTGTCCAGTGTTGCGACATCTGATAATGAAACACCGTCTTCGTCAGAAAAAGTGAAGGTTTCAGCTATAGGCAATGGCTCAGAAATACCTGTGGATTCTATAACCAAGTAATCAAATCGTCCCTCTTTTGCCAGTTTGGTAACCTCTAGAAGAAGATCTTCACGTAATGTGCAACAAATACAGCCATTACTCATTTCAATAAGCTTCTCATCGCTACGATTAAGAGATACTTCGTTGGTAATCGTAGCAGAATCAATATTGACTTCACTCATATCGTTAACGATGACGGCCACTTTTTTACCTTGACGATTATTCAAAATATGACTTAACACCGTTGTTTTGCCGGCACCGAGAAAACCTGACAACACAGTAACCGGTAACTTATTTTTTTGAAGCATGGGAGCACTCTCTATTTATTCTATTGCGATTGACTAGATGAATCATCCAGAAAGTAATATATTGTTATGTTATAACATAACAATATATTAATAAAGAAGCATTGTGATAACATAACAAAAGATTTTCAGGTGATTTTATTTTTGAGTGGACCTTTGGATTAATTTAATGATGTTGATCTAATGAGATATTGGTTTAATTATTAAATATATAACCTAGTCATTGCCTATTTTAATCAGTAAAAATCATCACAACATTAATAAGGTTGGTAGGACTATCTGAGGTTTCCACACCTTACTCTTCGTAAAGATAAGCATGACTAAGTTGTATACTATATGCTGATTTTCCAAGGTGACTATCTGTTGTATCAATACTTAAAGTTCCTTCAAACCAAAACGCATCATACAAAGAGGTTACTTCAATGCCTGCCGGCGATTTTACGAAGATAATTTGATTTGGTGGTGGTGGTGGCATATGTAAGCATGCTCCAAAGTAAGGAACAATAAAGAATTGCGTTACCCGTTGTTTTTCATCTATTTCTATAGGAACAATAAAACCTGGAAGTCGAATGTTTTTGCCATCAAATGTGTCTATAACCTTCGTTGATTCTAGCGCCTGTTGATACCTTTTAGTTTTTGTATCAGTTGAAATAATGTCTTTCAATGCCTTCATATTATCGTTTTCTAATTGATCTTCTATTTCAAATAAAAAATCTGGTGGATTAAGTAATACTTCTAAATCATCAGCTGGGATTAATTCAGTCCATTCTATCTCAATATACTGAACCTGTGCATGTACCGTTAAACTAAAGGTTAATACTACTAATATAAATATTTTTGAGCATAGCAAATGGCAGCTAGTCAGTTTATTAAAATTAAAAATTTTCTTTCCAAGTTATATAGTGATGTTATAACATAATGTAGCATGAAGTATGTACAGATAGAAATACCTCTGCTGTAATTTCTAAAGGTGAATGAAACTTGTCAACACTTGCTATCAGCTTAAAAGATATGAACTACCGCTATAAAAATGCCCCTGCTAATTATGCTGGATTATCTATTGCTCAATGGAATGTTGATATCACTGAACGTGTATTCTTACATGGAAACTCGGGGACAGGGAAAACAACACTTTTAAACTTATTGTGTGGTATTTTAATACCAACATCAGGGAATGTTAGTTTATTTAATAATAATATCAGTAGGTTGTCAAACAGCCAACGAGACTTATTTAGAGCAAAAAATATTGGCGTGGTATCTCAAAAATTTAACCTTATCCCGTATTTATCTGTGCTAAAAAACATTCAGCTCGCAGCCTACTTCGTCAAAAACTCAAGACCTGAGGTCAACAATGACGTAAAAACGTTGCTTAATGCATTGCAGTTACCTAATAATATTATACATAGGCCAGTTAACCAATTGAGTGCTGGTCAGCAGCAACGTATCGCCATTGCCCGTGCCCTAATAAATAATCCAAGACTATTATTAGTTGATGAACCTACCTCTGCACTTGATACATCAGCAAAAAATGCATTCATGGACTTACTTATGCAAATGTGTGATAACACTAAAATGACGCTTGTTTTTGTCAGCCATGATGCCTCTTTGTCGCATCATTTTGATAGTAACCTCGATATTACTAGCTTGAGTAAAACTGAGGAAGCATGACACTATGATATTATTTTCTGTTGCATGGCACAGCTTATTAAGCCGAAAAAAAACAGCCATTTTGACCTTTTTATCATTAACCATTAGCATTGTTGTATTGCTTAGTATCGAACATATTCGCCTACAAGCAAAAGAAAATTTTAATCGCACTATATCAGGTGTCGATTTAATTATTGGCGCGCCTAATGGACAATTGAACTTATTGTTATATTCTGTTTTTAGAATGGGTAGTCCTGCCAACAACATTAGTTACACGAGCTTTACTATGCTCGAAAAACAACAATTAGTTGACTGGGCTATCCCTATTTCTCTTGGTGACTCTCATCGTGGCTTTCGTGTTATTGGCACAAATAACAACTACTTTACTTATTATCGCTATGGTAAACAACAGTCATTGATATTTAAACACGGGGATGTATTTTCATCTTTATTTAACGTAGTTATCGGTGCCGATGTAGCAAAAAAACTTAATTATAATTTAGGCGACAAAATTATTATTGCTCACGGTATTGGTAATACAAGCTTTACCAAACATATGCAAAAACCCTTTGTGATAAGTGGTATTTTAGCCAAAACTGGCACGCCAATTGATAAAAGTGTTCACGTAAGTTTAGGTGCTATTGAAGCGATCCACTTACCTCCACCAGCATTAAAAGCATTAGTAAAAGATCACGAGGCATTACCACCCGTTCCTAAAAGTATTACAGCTGTTATGCTTAAACTAAAAAGTAAATTATCAATATTTGGATTTCAGCGAGAGATTAATAACTACCCAGCGGATAGATTAATGGCGGTATTACCTGGTGTTGCTATGAGCGAACTATGGAGTTTGATGGCAAGCGTTGAAAATTTGCTGCGTATTATAGCTGTGCTAGTACTTATATCATCCTTATTTGGACTTTCAACTATGTTATTGGCCTCAATGTACGAGCGTCAAACTGAAATAGCAGTATTACGCATATTAGGGGCTAGCCCTGCTACCATATTATTGCTAATTTTGTTAGAAGCCATTATTTTAGTAAGCCTAGCCATCATCATGTCAATAGTCGTATTAACACTCGCGCTTTATAGCCTTGAGGCATGGTTGGCTGCTGAATTTGGTTTGTTTTTAAGTGCTGATATTTTTACTGTGGAGTTGATGAGGTTAATCTTTATGATATTTATCGCGACATTGATTATGCCTTTATTACCAGGAATTGCAGCATACAAGCATGCTTTACACGCTCAGCTTTCAAGTAATTAAACATTAACCTCTGTCTGATTTCTCAGACAGAGGTTTTGTAACCTAAATTTTATAACCTTAATCTTCAGCTTCGTCGTCAACTCTAACGCCCCAAACATCATGCTCGTCGGCATGAATTATTTGGACCCACATTAAATCGCCAGGTTTAGCGTCATAATCATCAGACAAATAAACTTTGCCATCAACTTCTGGCGCGTCCATGTAAGAACGCCCAACAATACCAAGGGCACTTACTTCATCAACAAGAATTAAATATTCTTGGCCAATACGGGCTTGTAGTTTGTCGCTACTTATTCTCGCTTGTACTGCCATAAAACGTTGTAAACGATCTTCCATAACTTCGTCTGAATTATGATCAGGTAAAGCATTAGCCGTAGCACCTTCAACAGGTGAGTATTTAAAACAACCGACGCGGTCTAATTGCGCTTCTTCTAAGAATTCTAATAACTCTTCAAATTCTTCTTCTGTTTCACCCGGGAAGCCAACAATAAAGGTTGAACGAATAACTAATTCAGGGCAAATCTCACGCCATTTAGCAATACGCTCTAATACGCGGTCAGAGCTACCAGGACGCTTCATTAATTTTAAGATACGTTTATTGGCATGCTGAAAAGGAATATCTAAATACGGCAGTATTTTACCTTCTGCCATAAGAGGAATTATTTTATCAACATGCGGATACGGGTAAACATAATGGAGACGTATCCAAACGCCCCGCTTGGCTAATTCTTCACATAACTGCTGCATGTGAGTCTTAACCGGCATACCATCCCAAAAATCAGTTTTGTGCTTAACATCGACGCCGTAAGCCGAAGTATCTTGAGATATAACTAACAATTCTTTAACGCCAGCATCAACTAAACGTTTGGCTTCACCTAAGACATCGCCAATAGGACGAGAATCTAAGTCGCCACGCATTGAAGGAATAATACAGAACGTACAACGGTGGTTACACCCTTCTGATATTTTTAAATACGCGTAATGCTTAGGGGTAAGTTTAACGCCTTGTGGCGGCACTAAATCAATAAAAGGGTTATGAACAGGCTTGGCTACATGTTTGTGTACTTGTGTTAACACTTCATCGTAAGCATGAGGTCCCGTAACACCTAAAACATTAGGATGTAATTCGATGATTTCGTCTTTCTTAACGCCTAAACAGCCAGTAACCAATACTTTACCGTTGGCAGCAAGTGCTTCACCAATTGTATCTAAAGACTCTTGAACGGCTGAATCAATGAAACCACAGGTATTTACAATCACTAATTCAGCATCATCGTAGCTATTGGTTACATCGTAACCTTCAGTGCGAAGCTGAGTAAGGATGCGCTCGCTATCAACAAGATTCTTTGGGCAGCCCAATGAAACAAATCCGATTTTAGCCGCTTTAGAGGGCTGTTGACTATTCTTTTGCTCTTCAATCATCTTAGACGGAATGTCTAATGTGGTTGTCTGGCTCTCGGCTGAATTACTGCTTTTTTTAGTTGTTTGTGGATCGAATTGTTCTACGGTCATAATGTGCCTCAACTTGCTCTATATTTTATTACGGTGTTGCTACTGGTGCTTTTACTCATCGTTTAATAAAGATAAAGAGCAGCGTCGTTAATATTGATTTAACAGCCTTTAGTGTAAAGCTGGTGCTTTACCTAGGTCGTTATTTAATGCGCAGGATTATACAGTAATGTTGGCATAGGATGAATAATTAGTTTCAGAGATTTATATTCAATAAACTTAAATGTCTCTCCTTACCTTGTGCTAAATAATTACTTGGCTAAAGGCTTGGCGATATACCTTACATAAATTTACGACGACTTCTTTCACCACTAATATTATAACGTTACAAAGTTAATGATTGTTAATCTCTAATTAGTTATATTAAATCAATACATTAATATTAAGGTACCAAGATATGATCTATCAATTAGGTGAACTTTCTCCTCGTATTTCAAAAAACTGTTTTATAGCACCAAACGCCACTGTAATAGGAAATGTAGACTTAAGTGAAAATGTCAGTATTTGGTTTAATGTTGTGATCAGGGCCGATTTAGCACAAGTGAAGATAGCGAAAAATTCTAATATTCAAGACGGCTCTATTTTGCATGTTGATGAAGGCTTCCCCATTAATATTGCTGAAAATGTAACTATTGGTCATAAAGTAATGCTTCATGGTTGTACGATAGGCAAAGGAAGCTTAATTGGTATCAATGCGGTGGTATTAAATGGCGCTAAGATTGGTAAAAACTGCTTGATCGGTGCTAATGCTTTAGTGACCGAAAATATGGTTATTCCTGATGGGAGTTTAGTTTTAGGCTCACCCGCAAAAGTAATTAAACAACTTGATGAAAAAACCCAAGAGATGATCGCAGCAGGCGCAGCGCATTATGTTCAAAGCAATCATCAATATAGGAAAGAATTAAAGCAAATAGGTTAAGCATCATAATTGTTAAGTTAACCGCGTTTATTGAAAATTCAATGGCCCGCAGTAATTAATACTAAGGTCGTTATTGAGTGCTTGGCTATAAAGAAGAGTTTATGTTAACAGTGAGTTACCAGCCGTTATTTAGCTTTTTTTTGTTTTATCTATTGATTAAAATATGAGAAAGTAACTTTAGGACAACATAAGCGCTAGGAATTAAAGTGATAAAATGGTTAATAGCATTGATACTATCACTAATCGTCACCTCACCAACTTTAGCAAACGAGGTAAATGTTGATTCATTAAAAGCAACATTAACAGCTCTTCCTCAAGATGATAAAGCGCGCTTAGCGGCATTAATTGAGCTGGCAAGCTTTTACCTTTATATCTCTCCAAAAGAAACAAGCGCTTATGCAACACAAGCCCTAGCCTTTACTAGTATTGAAAATAATGATTTCAATAAAGCTAAACTATTACGCTTGCTTGGACAGTCACAGATGTACCAAGGTTTAAACTTTAAAGCTTTCAAACATCTCACTCAAGCAATAAATAGTGCCAAGAAGAGTGAGAACGTGCATTTAATCTCAGTTTCTAATAGAGCAATGGGAGTATTTCACGAGCTCATTATCGATCACAAAAATGCAGTAAAATACTATATAGAAGCATTGAAATTTGCTAAATTAAGCGATCAAAAAGAAGATTTAGCGATGGTTTATAATAACTTAGGGAATGTGCTTAATTCTCAAAATGATTATACTAATGCTGCTAAATATTTTAAAAAATCAATCGTAATCAACACAGAACTCAATGACATTGCAATGCAGATGAATGCTTCTGTTGGATTAAGTGTCTCTTACTTAAGATCCGGTAACCCCCTTAAAGCACAAGAATTACTTGAAGAAGTACTAAGAAATAGAGCTTACATCAATGACTTTAGCTTTAGTGAAGCATCAGCCAACTTAGCTGATGTATATAAATATTTAAAAAACTTTACGGCGGCTAAACCTCTTTATAAGTTTGTTATTAACGATGAGAAAGGTAGTGTTTATCCACCTGCTGTCGCATCAGCATACCTAGGCCTCGCTGATATTTATGTCCAAACAAACCAAATAAAAGCCGCCATCGATTTATATCATAAAGGCATTGTTGAGGTAAAAAATAAAATATCGGTGGAAAGTGAAATGGCGCTTTATGAAAATTTAGCCAAATTAGAATTAAGCCAAGAAAATTTTGAAGCAGCGGCGATTATTCAAACAGAGTACATTAACAGAAGAAATCAAGTTCAACCTTTGACACAAAAGGGTCTAGTAGAAAAATTGGAGAGTCAACTACTCTTAGAACGAGATTACATAAAACTACAAGATGAATTACTGATCAGCGAACGAGAGTCTCGCCACGCTTCCATGTACCTATTTGCTGTCATTATTATTTCACTGATTAGTGTAGTGCTATTTCTAGTATTAATGCTAAGAAAACAGGTAATTTCTCGTTTGGAAGCCACAAACAAAACATTAAAAAAAGCCTCTGAAACCGACCATTTAACAAGTATTGGAAACCGTCGTTTTCTTGAGCATCAAATTGATACTTTTAGAGAGCAAGATATAGAAATGGCTTTTTTGCTGCTTGATGTTGATTATTTTAAAGATATTAACGACAACTTTGGTCATGACGCTGGTGACGAAGTGTTGGTGGCGATTGCGGATAAAATTAAAAGATTGTGTCGAAAAGATGATTTATTTGCACGTATTGGTGGAGAAGAGTTTGTTATTTTATTAATGAACAGTAATGAAGTCTCTGCCTGCTTATTTGCAGAAAGAGTCAGAAGTAGTATTGAAAAAATGTCCCACCCTTTTCAGTCTAAAGTCACAGCAAGCATCGGTGTTACGTTTGGTAATATGAAAAACGCTAATTACGACGAACTATACAAACAAGCCGACATTGCACTTTACTCGGCTAAAGACAAAGGCCGTAATAAAGTGCTGCTATTTCCTAGTTTAAATCCAATAGATGCTGATTAACCTAGGTTAGCGTTTATTAACTTCTCGAGCGGATTAGGAAATAACGATTACCTGTCACCGGCTTACTTTATGTCGAATGAGTAATAAATATCGGCAGAGTTTTCTAGCCCAGAAACTGTTTCAACCCATAGCCTGCTTAATAAATAAAACCTCACGGTTAATTCATTGATAGGATCCTTTATACCAAGCCCATATTTAATATAAACCTGCTCACCTAAATAGCCAGCGATGGAGGCTTGCTCATCGTCTCCATCTATTTCGATTCTATTGATCAAAGGTAATTTTTCTATTTGAGTGAGTACACCAGAAAAGTTTGTTAACGCTGAACCTAAAGCCACACCTATAGCGGTATTACTGTCGCTGGTTTCTGCATCTAAACCACGCCCTCTCACCAAGTATGATAAAGTTTCAGATTGTTGCATGGTTGGCTTTGAAAAAAGTTTGATATTCAAGCTGTTGGCTAATCCAGTTGCATCAATACCAACAATAATATTTTCTTTTTCAATGCTACGTGTCGCTTGCATTGAGACATAGGGATTATTCGCTGTGCCATTAAAAGAAATAATACCTTTAGTTAACGACAAATCTTGCCCATAAGCGCGATAGCGACCCTCTGGTATCTTTAAGCTGCCAAAGAGCTGTAAGGGTTGATTTGCCTGCTGACTCACTTGTAATTCACCGCCTAGACGACCTATGAATCCTTGCCCTTCAACTTTAAATGCATCGGTAATAACCACACGAACATTGGTAAATAACTCAAATGGCTTTTCATTAGCAACTTGTTCGCCTGCATCATTAACCATAATGACATCTTTGCTTAAGCTAACACTTCCTTGTGGCAATTTATTTACCAGTAATTTACCTTCGAGCACTTCTATACGGCCCGATATTTTCAATTCTGATGCTTTTATTTGGGCGTTAAGGTGAGGAGAAACGGTTATGGTAAGATCCGGGGGGACTGATAATTTTAATGATTCCCCATCAAAATCAAAATTACCTTTCAATTCATCTTGCCAATCGACGTCCCCTTTAAGATTAGCTAAGGCATTATTAATATTTACCCCACCAGAAATAATGGCTTGCTGACCTTTAAATTTTAAGGCCATATTAAGATCAGTTAAGGTATTAATATTTCCTAAAATCTTAGCTTCACCCTTAGTTAACGTAATGTCACCGGTTATTATTGGTTTATCTAAATCACCACTCACAGTTAAACGGCTATTTAATAGGCCTTCCAATGAGGTTAACTCTGGCAAAAACACTTGCAAGGGTGAAAGGTTAAACTCATTAATATTAAGCTGGCTATTTATAGTGCGGCTATCGGCAAAGACAAGCGTACTGCTAAGGTTGACTATTTCAGCACTGTTTTGGGCAAAGAAAGCAAGTTTTCCTGCAACACTGCTATTATCAACTATTAACGTTAACTCACCCTTTTGCCACTCAAGTAATTGATGTAATTCGCCTTCTTTAGTTGTCTTTATATCGCCATCACTAATAAGTAATTTAGCATTAACGGTTGGCATTTTGTTTTGTTGCCAACCGACAGCAACATTCCCCACTAGTGTGCTCCGCACAGTTATATCTTTAGGAATAAAGGGCGTTAAAAGGTCTGTGTCTAATTGAATGGCTAACCTTAACTCGTCTTGAGCTACTTTTAAGGTGGCATCGTCCTTTAGACAGAGCTGAGCACCGTCACCAAGCCAGCAATGTTTGTTAACAGCAAGCGTTTTAAGGCTATTGTTATAAAGTATATTAAGTGGCTGACTTGATTTAAAAACATCGTCACCTAGAGAAAATTTTACCTGATCAGTTTGTACTTGCCACTCTTCCCCCACAGGTGAATAGTCACTATTAATTAACAAGTCAATCGCTGAATCGCCAAGCCAGGCTAGCTTTACTTTTTGTTGATTTAAATCACCACTACTCGATAAATTAACACCATTGATGGTATGATCGTTCCAATTGATACGCGCACTGCTAAACGCTACCTCATGTTGATGATTATCCAGCGGTCGATATTTGACCTCGACCTTAATCGCATCACTGGCAAGATTAACCACTAACAACTTTTTTAATTCACCTTGTAGATTGAATTCTGGCTGCTCGACTGGACCAGATATTGAAATATTGGCCGTTATTCCACTTTCAATATCCTTTAACCATAAACTGCTATCTCCAACATTGACCGTGCCATCGACATACCAATGGGTATCGCTATGCCCTTTTATATTAAGCGCTATATCACCATAATTGAGCTTAATCTTACTTGACGCTAATTGCCCTTTATGATTAATATCAACATTACCGCCTGCGTTAAAAGCTATTTTATTAATTTCACCTTTAACCATAGAGTCAGTTAGCGTAAACGCCCATTCATTATCCTGCCAAAACCCTTTACTGTAAATATTTCCCTGTAGACGACCCGATAAACGCTGATCAATATTAGGTAAGCTAATGCCCGAAGAGCTCACCTTAACATCCCATAACAATCGATTGCCTAACTGCAACTCTCCAGTTATATCCAAGCGGCTATTTTCTTTGAACTCTTCAAAATATAAGGTCTTTATTTTAAAGGTTTGTTCACTGTAAGTTGCCTGTAGTTCCAACGCGGCGTCTTGGTAACCAAAGCCACTAATGTTGCTTTTTAAATCAATAACATGCCGATTAAGGTCGCCTTCGCTGTTTAGTAACAGGGTTGATGGAGTAATAACATTAGCGATATCATCAGGTAAAGTAAACTGGCTAACATCAGCTTGCAATTTATAAGGTAAGTTTGCGTTAGTAACATCCACTGACATTTTAGCGGTTAGTGTTAATTCACCCGCGTTGCTAATCGTTGTTACTAAATCAGCTAAATCACCTTTTAATGAAACCTTTTGTTCAGAATGACTAAGTTGTGGCAATAACTCAAAGTTATCAATGGAACTACTTAAGGCTAAATCAACAAGATAAGGGGGTACAAAGTCAACTTTTCCTTTTAATAAAAACGCTCCTACTGCCGCTACTTTTGATGACAATTCTTCAATAGATAATTGCGTTTTAAACCATGATAAACGTGCCACATTATTTGTGGTATTAATTAGCGTTTTTTCACTACCCGTATTGTCTAATTCGTTAATAATTAGCGTTTTTACCGCCAACGACTTTAGCGCTAACTTAACCGGTAAATACATCTTAGGCAGTGATGCCAGTGGCCAAGGGGTAACGGGTTGAAGTGGTGATGAGGTCTTCGCCGCAGATAAATTAATATGTGCTTTAAGCAACCGAGCATTATCTATATTAATAGCGATATTACTCACAACATTCTTATTGACCGATAAAGCACTAGAAAACTCGGTTAAGTTTATTGCTAGCCCCTGAGTTGTTATTTGGGCGCGTGCTAAAGAAAACTTCTTTAATTTAACGCTAAAGGGTAAGGTGAAATTGGTTGAATTAATCGCTTGTTCGGCAAGTTGCTCAGATGATTCCGCTGGCTGTGCTTCTTTTATGTTGACTTGTAGTGTACCTATACTGAGTTCATCAATACAAATCTGGTTTTTCCATAGGCAGCGCAAATGCAATCTTAAACGAATGTTACTGGCATTAATTAGTGCACTATCGTTTTCAATTTTTAGTTTACGTAACACTAAGTCATCTAAAAGTGCACCACTTTTGTATTCAACTTGCAGCGAGGAAACCTTACCGACAAAATAAAGTGATAACTGAGCTCCCCAAGGCGTTGAAAGTAGTATGGCAAAGAAACACAGTAAACCGGTTAACACGCCCATAAGTGTGAAGCTGGCACGTTTATAAGTCATAGTTCAGCACCAATACTAAAATGAAGACGCCATGAAGGGTTTTCTTCACTTAATGGATACCCTAAAGCAAACCTGATTGGCCCAATGAGAGAAATATAATGAAGACCGGGACCAATAGAGTATACCGGTTCAAGTTTGTCATTATCATTAACACTTCCAGCATCAATAAACAGTGCGCCGCGCCATGTATTTGAAAAGTAGTACTGGTACTCCAAACTAGCAACGACCATATTAGTGCCACCAATAACGATTTCCTTCCCTGGGTTAATACCTTCTGAAAGAGTCACCTTAGGGCCAATTGATTGATAGTCGAATCCTCGAATACTTTGATCACCTCCGGCATAAAACCGTAATGAAGGAGACAGTTCCTCTTCAAAGTCTTTGTCGACAATAACATAGCCAAGCTCTACTCGTGCGACAATACGGTGCTTAGGAGCAAACAGCGAAATATATTTCCAACGCCCATTAAAACGTAAAAATGAGGTTTCTGAAGATAAACCTTCATAGCTTCCTTCTAGATTATAGTATTGTCTAAATCCCTTAGTTGGATCGAGTAAAGGGCCATCACGATCAATATCAGACCAAGTAAACCCAGGAATAAAATAACTGGCATCATCGTAAACATTATCAGTCTCCCACTCTTCATCTAAGTGTCTTAAATAAGGTTGGCGTAAAATATCATCTTTTAGATAAACGCGTCCTACTTGAAAAGAAAAAAATCGACTGGTTAAGTCTCCATAGTCATTTTTTTCTAGTTCAGTTTGTAATTGCAACACATCATTGTTGGGGTGTGACAAAGGAATACTGTAAATAAAATGCCCGGTCGGATTAATGGTTGAATAGGACAACCTTGTTTCTTGACGATGCCCATAACGGTTGACTAGCGGTGTTTTCCAGCCAAAAGAAAACCTTTCTTTGGTGTCAGTCGCGTAGCCTAGTCCTAAATTAAATTGATGGCGTTTCGCTTTTTCCAGCGATACATCAATTGGCAAGATGTTATTCGCGCTATTCTCAGTTTCAGGACGAACAACAACATTGCTAAAATATTGAGTTTCATCGAGTTCATTTTGTAAGTTTTGTAGTGAGGTTTGTTGATAAAAATCACCGGGCTTAAAAGAAACCAAAGGTTTCAAAACATCTGTATTGATATCAAAATCATTAAACTTTATTTCACCAAAACGATAACGAGGTCCACTGTCAAAGTGAACAATAATCTCTGCGGTATCCAAACTTTTATTTATAGCGATATTAGTTTTAATGAACTTACTATCAAAGTAACCTCGTTCTAAACCTAAGGAAACCAAGTCCGTTTTAAATTGCTCATAAATGCCATGATGTAATATATCTCCACTGGCAATAGGCACCTCTTTGATAATATCTGAAAAGGCACTATCCCCTAAAGCGTCGCCACTTAGGTTAATACGCACGTGTTTTATTCTTGTTTGCTGATTGAGTATCACAACAAGACCAAGCGTCCAGATATTTTTATCTAAATTCTTGTCAATTGAACTTATTACCTCAGCACGGTAATAACCCAGTGCCTTGAGTGCATTTAAGGCTTGTTTTTTCGCGGTAAAAACAAATACTGTTCGTTCGGTGTCATTCTCTGGCAAATTGCCTAGATAAGCATAAATATTTTGTTTTGCTGCACTGGATAAGTTATCTGAAAGTTGAACGATAAGTGTGTTCGATGTTGCAAATGGTGAGATTAAAATAAACAAGATGAACAAAAAAAAACGACTATACATTATGCTAGATTATCCGTGGAATTTGCAGTAATTAAATAAAAGCACAGCATAACAGTTTATGTGGTTTTGCTAATAGAAAAGTTTTAAGGTAAAAATAACTATCTATGCTTTCAACCTTACGATAAATTTACACAATATTGACTTCTTCAGCAAAGTCGCCAGACTGTTTTAACAAAATTAGGTCAATCCCACGCGGGAATTAACATCCAAAATGAGGGAATAAAATGATAACTGAGCAATTGATTTGGTTTATAGATGGACGTTATTTTTATAAAAACATCACTTTAGATAAAGTTATTCACCTCGCCAATACTCATAAAATGCGCGTTAAAATAATAATCGATGCTAAAGTAAAATCTACCCAACGGTGGTATTGGCATGCAATGGTTGGCGACTCACCAACGGCTAATGAAGATTTAGTGGCGATTAACAAGAAAAAACAAACCTTGCTTAAAGCATTAGAAATGAGTGCAATTAAAGCTGAAATTATTGTTTCAGAGTCTGCAGATCACATAAAAACAATCAATACTGAATTAGCAAAAACAAATAATGGCCTGCTAATTTTAGAAGACACGCCACCTAAAACAAGACATCCCATCTTTCAAACACTCTCTGAAATAAACGCACCCGTATTATTATTAACTGACAAAGTATGGAAAGAAAAAATCAATGCCATTGGCGCTGTTGACCCGTTACACGAAAATGATCGCCCAGCAAAAATTGATGAACATATTGTTCAGCATTTAAAAAGCTGGGAAGATTCGCTTTCAGTAAAATGGAAACTTATCCACTGTTGTTACATTTCATCAGTTTTATACCAATACAAAAACAAAGTATTGTCGATGCACCAAGACGGTTTAAAAGAGTTCGCTGATCAGTTCCGCATTAAGAACGATCAATACAAATTACTTGAAGGTTTACCTGAAGAGGCCTTAAAGTCATATATTAACAAAAACCATATCGATATTTTATTTATCGGTCTAGTTAATAGAAACATGCTTGATAAGTTTTGGGTAGGAAGTACGACCTCAAATTTTTTATATGAGCCGCCATGTGATTTATTGCTTATTAAACAGTAAAATAAATAATGAGCATTAACCAGCAAGGTTAATACTCAACGTTGATTCAGTCACTACTCTTCTTTGGATACAACATCTGCCGTACTTCTCGAGTTCTCATTCATAGCAACTTTAAAAGGTCTACTTGCACTCCCTGCATAAAGGCTAATATGCGGGAATGGGATCTCAATGCCCTGCTCATCAAATGTTTTCTTAATGTTCTGATACATTTCATTTTTAAGCGCAAGAAAATTTTCTCTTCTTGACCACACTGAAAATTGAATATCAACTGACGATGAACCAAACCCGGTCAAAATAAACAAAGGAGCTGGCTCTTCTAAGCAAATAACATTTTTTTCGGCGATTTTTAATAATAAATCACGCACTTTTTCAATATCTTCTTTATAAGCAATACCTAGTTTTAAGTCTGCTCTTCTAATGGGATACTTTGTCATAGTGGTAACCGCACTTTTTATCATGCTTTCATTGGGTATTCGAACAAATAAATTATCAAAGGTTCTTAATTTAACAGACAATAAATCAATTGAAATAACTTCCCCTAAGATGTCATTGACTTTAATCACATCACCGATTGAGAAAGGTCTTTCTATCATCAAAAATATGCCACTGATTAAATTTGATGCTGAAGTTTGTGAAGCAAAGCCAATCGCCACAGTAAAAATTCCCGCTGCACCAAGTAATATCGTTAAGTCGATACCAATATGCTTTAAAGCCGACAAGACAAACAAGCCCAGTAAGGTATAAAATACCGTTCTTTTTAACAAAAACACTCCGTGTGTCGTCATTTTCTTGCTAACAATTCTTTCCATCACGCTACTGAGCGCTTTAGCAATGAAGTAACCGACCACAAATAAAATAAGTGCCTGTGTTAATGTGTATAAATGAGATGCTTTGAGCATATTAAAAAACTCATTAATGACTTCCATATAATATTTACCTAACTAAAATTTACCCAAATAAGTTACTGATTCTTCGTATTAATTTACCGTGCTCAGAGGTTTCTCGCGGACTACTTATCGCGGTAAGAGGTTGAAATTCAAATGAAACACTTCTTTCTATAATTAATTCAATATCGGCTGATTCATTATTTCTTTCAATGGTTATGCCAGATGTCCACAGTTGGTTTTTATCATCACTATATAAATGTAAGTAATTAACAGGAACATTAATCCTGTTGATGATAAGTTCTTTGTTATGGCTATTAATCACCGTAATTGATGTTGTTGCTCGGTGGGGATGTAAATCGAGCTCTTCAAGTTTAGTTTTTGCAGAGGTGTATTTTGCATAGCACAATTGGCCGTCGATGGTTGAGCTACCAAACCATGAATCTGACGGACGCCAAAAGGGTAAATCAACTAAGCATTTAGCACTTGGAAATGTTTCAGCATAAAACCAAATAGGTGTACTAATAAACAGCTGAACTTTTTCACCCGCTAAAATAGTTAGCGGTGATGAAGGACGTGCGATAACCGAACGATCGGCTAATTTTGGAAATACTTTTATTTTATCAGAGCTCGCTTTCTCTAAAAAACGACCGATATCAGTATCGTTTTCTAGTGCAAGTTTTTCGCCAGCAGAAACCACAATGTCTTGGTCTTCTTCTTTATTTTCAATATTCCAAATGTTCCATTCAGTTGCCTTGCGCTTTATGAGTATCGCGCGTTGACCAACACTCCAACATTTTTTTTCATGTCTGTCATCAAAGGTAAACTCGCCCCACCAGATGTTGTTACTCATAGTTTACTCATTAAAAATTAACTTTAAATAATAAATCGCCAAATCCCCAGATAAAGGTGCCTGTTATCAACAATGAAACTTCTAAAATACCGAGCTGGTATCTAACATTATCTTTAACAACATCAATTTTATCGTCAAAATCATCTTCAATCGTTGCAATTTCTTTGTCGATGTACTCTGTTGGTACATTGATTTTTCTGAGTTTCATTTTGGCTCGTGACAATACCAAGCGATGTTGAATATTGAGTTTACTGATAAGAACACGTTCAGAAATAATGGCGCCAATACTTGACCAAACACCAATGATAACAATTAAACAACCACTTCTAGAAAGCCACTCTAGCCCTAAAAACTGAGTTTTTGACAAATAATAGCCCATACTAATCAGTGTTAAAGAAAGTAACCAAGCCATTATCGGTTGTCTTTTTCTGATGTTAATGACTTTTGCTTCATAAAGTGTTTTTGAATCGCTCAATATCTATCTTCTTTTTTTAATTAAATTAGTGGTTATTACAACCAGCGTTTTTTCTTAAACCAAACAATAAGACCAACAGAGATAACCGACATCACCCCAAGCAAAGTAAAGTAACCGTATTCAAATTTAAGCTCGGGTATGTATTCAAAATTCATCCCATATATTCCTGCGAGGAAAGTTAAAGGGACGAACAAAGCGGTGATAACCGTTAACACTCTCATTGTTGCGTTTAGCTGATGTGAAGTAACCGACATATAACCGTTAATTAAATCACCACAAATATCATAATACATTTGAGAGAGGCTCAACAATCGATCAAGTCGCTCTCTTAAGTCATTTACTGTATGTATTTCTTGTTCTGTAATAAGGGATGTTTCGTCATCTTCAAGATAACTGTTTAGGGTATTACCAACAGTTACATGGTAATTAAAAGTTCTTCTAATTTTAACCAATCTCGAACGATGTGAGGTAATTTCTCGCATCATTTTATCGTTACCACTGACTTGAAATTGATCTTCTATTTTTTCTAAATTTTGTTCAAAGTCAAATAATTGCTGTAGATAATTACCACAACTACTATGAAATATTTTCAATGCTAAGTGTACTGGGCTTCTCGCTAAATACTTTTCACTGCTGGTAGTAAACAAGGTATTTATCGCTATCGAGCTTTCAGGATGACCGGTAATTAACACCCGTTGACCGATAAACATACTGATTTGTACATGTTCAAAGGTTAAATTGTTTTCTTTGGCAACAAAGCCACGGTAAAGCAGAAAGATGAAATCATCAAACAGCTCAACTTTCGGAGGGTGTCTTTCTCTTTGAGCATCTAAAATAGCCAAAGGGTGACAGCCAAATTGAGTTAATATTTCTTTTTCTTGAGATTTTTCGACTTTATCAAGATCAATCCATAGCACGCTGCTTTCATCTTGTTGCCATTCACTGACTAATTCTTCGCCACCAATTTTAACAGGCGCAGAGGGTGAAATTAACATACATTTAATCATGATAAATCCTTAGGTATAATTACAAATAATGCGGGTGTCAGCATTACAAATAATAACTTATAGTAAACGTTATAAATTTTCCATTATAAGCAATATTTTAAAGTAAAGGTCAAATAATTAGTTGTCATCTCAGCAAGTAAAGTTAATAATTCACTCAATTAAAGCTATTAACATTCCTATTAGGATTATTACATGTCAATTGACATTATTACTTGGTGTGCCATCGCCTTTTGTATAACTCAATCAGCCATTTTCTCAGGATTAAATCTCGCATTTTTTTCTATAAGTCGCCTGCATTTAGAAGTTGAAGCTAAAAAGGGTAGTAAAGCAGCACAAACTATTTTACGTCTAAGAGACGACTCAAACTTTTTATTAACAACGATATTGTGGGGTAATGTTGGAATTAATGTGTTGTTAACAATGCTCTCTGATTCGGTACTTACTGGCGTCAGTGCTTTTCTGTTTTCAACTATTGCCATCACGATTATTGGTGAAATTACCCCGCAAGCTTATTTCTCAAGAAATGCCTTAAAAATGGGTAGCATGCTCGCGCCTATTATTCGTTTTTATCAGTTCCTTTTTTACCCAGTAGCCAAACCAACTGCACTTATTTTAGATGCTTGGCTCGGCAAAGAAGGGATTACATACCTTGAAGAAAGTGAACTTAGAAGTATTATTCGCCAGCATATTTCCGCAGAAGAAGCCGATCTTAATCATGTTGAAGGTATCGGCGCGTTAAACTTTTTTGCTTTAGATGAGATACAGGTCACTGAAGAAGGTGAGATAATTGATCCCAAATCAATTATTGCCCTACCAACAAAGTTAGACTTACCTATTATTCCGGTAACGACACAAGGTCCAGACGACCCATTTTTAATGCTGGTAAATGAAACTAACCATAGTTGGGTAATACTGACCAATGAAGCTGGCTACCCATTACTCGTGCTTGATGCAGATGGTTATTCACGAGCTGCGTTATATCAACCAGGCGATTTTGACCCTTACAATTATTGTCATCGTCCTGTTGTGATAACGGATGAAACGATACCATTAAATGAAGCTATACTGAAAATGAAAGTGAATACGTCTACTGACAAAAACTTTGATGGTGTGATAGAACACGATGTATTGCTTATTTGGGGAGAAACCAAACGTATTATTACTGGCGCAGACATTTTTGGTTTGCTGCTTAAAGGCATGCTTCCGAATATAAAATAAATAGGTTAAATATTTATAATGGAATGGTTAGACAAAATATTCAATTTAAACAGTTTTACCGAGTTATTGTTTGAATATAAATTTATTGTTACTTTTTTACTGTTGATGACTTCATTTTTGATTAAAAATTTAATCATAAAAGTTATAAAGCTAAAATCGAAACAAACCAAAAGATTAAAAATCAATATGGTGAATAATATTTTTACCATATTGATCATTATTTTACTTTTTAATCTATGGTCCGAAGAAATCCAAAAGTTTGCTTTTTCTATTGCCGCTTTTGTTGTGGCAATTGTATTAGCGACTCGCGAGTTTATTCAGTGTTTTATTGGCTTTATCTATATATTATCAAGTCGCCCCTTTCGTATTGGTGACTGGATACAAGTAGGTAACTATGTTGGTGAGGTGCATTCTACCGATTGGGCTAAACTTACTTTACTAGAGGTCAATAAAGATGATTATGAATATACCGGTAAAACGTTATATTTGCCTAATAGCCAGTTAATTACTTCGGTAATTAAAAACCTTAATTTCCTCAAGCGTTATGCGGTACATCATTTCACTATAGTACGTGATGACAGTGCTAATCCCTTTGACTTTATCGAGACCTTGTATGAGAAAGCAGACTTATATTGTCATGACTTTAAAGAGGTGGCAGTTCGTTATAATCATCTTATTGAAAACCGCTTAGATATAAAGATTGCAGGTCCAAAACCGCACATTCAAGTAGCTACCTCTGAGCTCGGTGACACTCAGGTGTTTTTTACTATTTTTTGCCCCACTGAAAGTGCGATGGAAATAGAACAGAAATTAACGTCCGACTTTATGAAACTATGGTTTGAGAATAAAGCTTTAAAAAATATTAATAAATAACAGAGCGACAGACATCGTCTTGTAATAGGTCTTAATCTTTGTAGCTAATCCATGAGCACAAAAGCTTGTTGTGCTTTATTTACAAGCCCCACAACAAACACCATCCTATTTCAACGTTACAAAAAAGCCTCATTATTAATGAGGCTTTTTGCTTACCAATGTACCTTTCATCTTTAGTGTATTAACGAAGATTAGCGCAGCCTAAAACAAAAGACTGCTTTGTTTATC
This sequence comes from Colwellia sp. MB3u-55, assembly GCF_014076785.1. Classification (NCBI taxonomy): domain Bacteria; kingdom Pseudomonadati; phylum Pseudomonadota; class Gammaproteobacteria; order Alteromonadales; family Colwelliaceae; genus Colwellia; species Colwellia sp. MB3u-55. Next base: position 32,936 of record NZ_JACGUS010000118.1, on the reverse strand, counting down.
TTACAGATATAACCAATTTAACAGTAAGGATAGCGTTACCCACATTAGAATAATCAAGGGAATACCAACACGCATAAAATCAGAAAAACGATAACCACCGGCGTTCATTACCAAAAGGTTAGTTTTGTAAGCCATAGGGGTTGCATAACTTAAGTTAGCACCAAAGAGTACTGCCAATATAAAAGGTTCTGCTGGTAGGTTGAGTTGGCTAGCAACAGAAATGGCAATAGGCGTACCAATAACAGCAGCGGCATTGTTAGAAACAATATTAGTTAATATCGCGAGTAACAACATTAAGGCTGATAATACACCTCCTGGTGGTAAACCAAATGATAATGCGACAAACACTTGGGCTATGTACTCAGCGCCACCGGTTGTCATCATTGCAGAGCCTAACGCTAAAGACGCGGCAACAATTAAAATAACTTGCGTACTAAGTGCTGATGAAGCTTCTTGCCAATTTAAACATTTTGTTAATAACAGGACGAGTACACCACAAACCGCACTAATTTCTATAGGTAAAATACCCAAGGCTGACGATACAACTACTGCTAACAAGGTACCTAAGGCAATGGGTGCTTTACTTGTTTGAGGTAATGACTCCGCACCATCAATAATAAGTAGTCCTTGTTTAGCTTTTAATAAGTCAATTTGCTCTTGCTCTCCTTGTACCAGTAAGACATCGCCAATTTTCAGGCGGGTATTGCCGATACTGCTGCGACCAATTTCCATCGCTTTACCTGCTCGATGCAAAGCGATCACTGATATGCTGTGTTTTTGTATAAAATTGACCTGTTGTAAAGTGTGCCCTTCAACTCCCGAGCCAGCAATAATAACAATCTCTGCCAACGTTTGTTTCTCGGCTTTTAGGGGGTGTTCGTCATCAACTTTATGCAGTCCTGAGAATAAAGTGGCACCTAATACTGACTCATATTCTTTTAAACGGTCTGGATAGTCATGAACTTTTAAGCGGTCACCAACAATAAGCACGGTATCGGGCAAAGGCATTATATTACGATAGTTGGCCCCGCGCTGAATACTCTCAATTTTTAGCTGGCCGTCAGTCAAAGCAATTATCTCGGTAATTGTTTTCTCGTTAGCCACACTTTCTTCATTTATATTAAGATAAGCGCTAAATAGACGTGGCGAAGTATCAGGCATTGATGGTGTTCTGCTTGGGAGAAGTTTAGGCGCAATTAGCCATAAGTAGAGAACGGCAACAACAGAAGCAATAAGTGCTGGTTGTATAAAATCAAAGAGCCCAAACTCAACCGCTCCCATGTTTTTTGCAATACTAACCACTAATAAATTGGTCGATGTACCTATCGTTGTCGCCATTCCCCCAACTAAAGTTGCTAATCCCATAGGCAGTAGCATTGGCGAAGAATCTGTTTTAGTACGCAGTGATACACTAATCAAGATAGGCAGTAACAGCACCACAACCGGGGTGTTATTAATAAAAGCACTTAAGCCTCCAGCTAAAACGAGTGTTAGCAACAAAGATAATGTTGGACTTATCTTCCATAATTTAGCCAAGTATCGACCAATGGGCTCCAATGCCCCTGTACGCACAATACCGTGACCAATGATCATTAACGAACAAACCGTCACTAAGGCTTCATGACCAAAGCCAAAAAATAATGAGCTGGGTTCGAAATGTGTGCCATCTATATAAAAAGGGAAGAATGCAAACGCCAAACACAATATAGCGATAACAGCCAAAGAAGAGGTTTCTAAAGGGATATCGTCTCGACGAAAGAGATACAAGGCCAATACGGTAATGAGTAATACCGCTAACGCATGATTATTAGGTAAGTCAGGAATATTCAAAAAGTAGTACCAAGTTAATTTAATTATTTAGCGGCTACAGCAACTGCTTATAAAGCTTATTCTAAATGAATACGCGAAATTATTACAAGTCAATGAAGCCTATTCTAATTATTTTTAATAACTATAATACGTGTTTTCAATTAAGTACATAGTCACTAATCAATAGATATTTTTATAACGAGCTCGTTAAAGGGTGAACTATATTAGTTAAAAAGAGTGGCAACAATAATTCAGCAGCCTCTCTCAATATGCACTTTTAAAAGCGAGGACTTGGCAGACAGGGAGCAATAAGGAACTTTTAGTGACAAAAAAGTAGCGATAACATGTTCTGAATATTATTAGGTCACTTTACGTTACATGACGCGCTACTTTTAACGTTGATTGTCGGACAGCGATTCATCTTTTGTGGTGTTTACCGCAGACAATGAATCGCTTTTTATATAAAAAACGTATAGATAAGGATTAACCTAGCTCACTTTCTATTTTTGATCCTAAAAAAACTTTTGATGGATCAACAAGAAAACGTCTGCCTAAAGCTTCTCTTCCTAACAACATTAAATAACTCATATCAGAACGGTCCGTTAAGGTTATTTCAATTGACCACTTTTCTTCGCCAAGTACGATTAATGTTTCAATAACGTAACGTTGCTCTACAGTGCCATTAGAAGACTTTATTTTCCTGATATCACTAATTGGCGCACTACATTTAACAATAGTATCAACATTATGCGCATCAGGATGAATATCAAAAATAACTGAAGGCTTGCCATTTTTAATAACTTTTGTAATATTATCAACGTGTAACGATGACGTTTTTGCGCCGGTATCAACTCGCACTTGTAAGTCGTCAATAGCTAAGTCTGGCAAAGCTATTGACTCTAAACGGCCAATAACAACTTTGTTTGCTTTTTTCATACGGTTTCCTAACTGTCGTCATTTTCTGGTAAAAGCTGCTCTTGTACGTTTTCAATGTGTTCAGCGATTTCTTCATCGTCTTCACTGAAATAAGCGACATGAAACATAGCTTCTCCATCTTGTACTAGCGGTATATTTTGCTTACCGATTAAAATGCCTGAGCGTGTTGCTTTAACCGAATCAAATATTGCACCATATGGACTACCAATTTCGGCTAACACTTGACCTTTAGTGATCTGATCGCCCAAATTTACAATATTATGAACAATACCACTGGCATTTGCGCGTACCCATTGGCTGCCATTAGCAATAAAAGGCACAAGTTTTTTCTTCTTAGAACGGACAACTTTTCTAGTCATGCCTAAATATTGTAAAACATTTAAGATACCTTTCATGCCCGCTCGAATTGAAAACTCATCAAAACGCAGCGCTTCACCCGCTTCATATAATAATATTTTCGTTTCGTTTTTAACGGCTGATTCTCTTAACGAGCCATCAACTAAAGTAGAATTCAACACAACTGGTACGCCAAACACTTCCGCCAAGGCTTTGGTGTCGGGATCAGACATATCCGCCCTAATTTGTGGCAGGTTTGAGCGATGAATTGCCCCGGTGTGTAAATCGATACCGTAATCACAATGCTTAACGATTTCATTGAGAAATATATGTGCAACACGCCCCGCTAAAGAGCCTTTCGCAGAGCCGGGAAAACAGCGATTAAGATCACGACGGTCAGGCATATAACGACTTTGATTAACCACGCCATAAACGTTAACCATAGGAACAGCAATAACGGTGCCTCGCGTGATTTTAAGTTTCTTTTCGTGGATCAAGCGTCGAATAATTTCAATACCATTTAATTCGTCGCCATGTACCGCCGCACTCAAAAAAATAGTGGGCCCCGGTTTTTTAGCGCGAATAATATGAACGGGCAAAGAAACGTCGGCATCGGTATATAACTTAGCAACCGGCAGCTCTATTTTACGCTGCTCTCCAGGTGAAATTTCAAATTCACCAATGCGTAATATATCTGTAGAACTCACTTTCATTATCCTTTGCCACGTGTCTTAGTGTCATGAGGTTTTGCATTTTTTTCTAAAAACTCAAACACCATCCCGGCAACATTTTTGCCCGTCGCTTTTTCAATACCTTCAAGGCCAGGAGATGAATTAACTTCCATGACCATAGGACCATTTTGTGAACGCAGTAAATCGACACCACACATGTTCAAACCCATCGCTTTTGCAGCACTGACAGCAGTATCACGCTCAGCCTTAGATAATTTAACCACTTCAGCAGAGCCACCGCGATGTAAATTAGAACGAAACTCACCTTCAGCGCCTTGACGTTTCATCGCCGCAACAACTTTACCGCCAATCACTAAACAGCGAATATCTGCACCACCCGCTTCTTTAATAAACTCTTGTACCAAAATATTCGCGTTTAAGCCCATAAACGCTTCGATAATGGCTTCAGCCGATTTAGCAGTATCGGCTAAGACTACACCTATACCCTGTGTGCCTTCGAGTAACTTAATCACTACCGGCGCGCCACCAACATTTTTAATTAAATCTTTAGCATTATCAGGTTTACTGGCAAAGCCTGTTCGCGGTAAACCCAAACCTTTACGTGATAGCAACTGTAATGACCGTAATTTATCGCGCGAGCGGCTGATAGCGACGGATTCATTAATGTTGAAGGTACCCATCATTTCAAATTGTCTTGCCACCGCTGTGCCATAAAAAGTTACAGAGGCGCCAATACGAGGAATAATTGCATCATACTTTGGTAGTTCTTTACCGTGATAACGCACCGATGAACGGCTACTCGTAATGTCCATATAACAATGCAAAGTATCGATAATATCAACTTCATGGCCCATAGCTTCACCCGCTTCTTTTAAGCGGCGCGTAGAGTAAAGTTTTTTATTTCTAGATAAGATAGCAATTTTCATAAGTCAGTCTTTTGATATTCACTTTTATTTAATGATAAAAAGTGAGGTAATAAGTGCTGCGGAGTGTATAGTCAGCTTATTAAATAATATAGCGCTATATTTTGATGAGTTTAATCAAAAAAAATGATTGCGTTGTTTGTCGAGGTTTGTATGAGAATCGAACTATTAAAAACATTTCTTGAAGTGAGCCGTACATTACACTTTAGAATAGCATCTGAGAACTTATTCATTACTCAATCTGCGGTAAGCGCAAGGATTAAGTTATTAGAAGGTGACTTAGGTGTACTGTTGTTTGACCGAAGCCAAAAGCATTTAAAATTAACCCCTGAAGGTAATCGGTTAATAAAACATGCTAATGAGTTATTGTTTATGTGGCAAAAAACGAAACAAGATGTTGGTGTTGCAGACAGTGATACTTATCAATTAGTTGTTGGCTCTATGATGTCTATTTGGGATATTGTCTTACAAGATTGGTTGAAAAAGATTCACCGCAATCTTGATGATGTTAGTTTATTAACCAACACTTACTCGCCGTTAGAGCTTAGAAAGAGTTTACTAAGTCGTGTGGTCGATGTTGCCTTTTTTTTCGAACCACCGTTTGTTAAAGATTTAATCACTGAAAAAGTCGCCACGGTTCCACTACATTTAGTCACCACAGAGCCAAACGATATTATGGAAAAGTTAACATTAGATAACCACATAATGGTCGACTATGGTGAATCAGTGAATGCGCAACACCTTCGAGAATTTCAAGATGCTCCTCCCGCAAGACACTATATGAGCCAACCAAGAATTGCATTAAATTTTCTATTAGACGCCGGCGGAAGTGCTTATTTACCCAGACAAATGACTTTTGAGTATATCGAGAAAAATAAATTATACCTAGTTGAAGAAGCGCCGGTATATTCAAGAGATATATATGCCGCTTATTTAGCGAAAAGTCAGAAAACTGATATCATTGAGCAAACCCTGCAACTGTTTCCTTCTGTGGTAATATAAACAAGATTATTAGATAGTAGTATAAACAAGGTTAGTGACCGTTAATTAATGATACGTTTGAGTAGGAAATATTATGCTTTTGTCAAAAGAGGTGTTGATTAGAAATAATGTTAAAATTATTGGAAAAGGCGAAAAAACACTTTTTCTTGCTCATGGCTTTGGTTGTGATCAAAACATGTGGCGATTTTTAACGCCTAAGCTATTGAGTCAATTTACCATTGTATTATTTGACTATGTCGGCTCTGGTGGTTCGGATATATCACAATACAACAAAAAACGTTATAGCCAACTTGAGGGATATGCCGAAGATATTATTGAAATAGCTGAAGTGCTACAGCTATCAAGTGCAATTTTTGTCGGGCATTCAGTAAGCAGTATTATTGGTGCGATTGTCGCCAATAAAAGGCCTGACTTTTTTTCTAAGCTTATCATGATATGCCCTTCTCCTTGTTTTCTAAACTTTCCTCCTGAATACTTGGGCGGCTTTGAAAAAGAAGATTTACTCGAGCTATTAAGCTTGATGGATAAAAATTATATTGGTTGGGCTGATTATTTAGCGCCATTAGTAATAGGAAATGATCATTCAACAGATTTAATAGGAGAGTTAACGGGAAGTTTTTGCTCTACCGACCCTGTTATAGCGAAGAATTTTGCTGAAGCAACATTTTTATCTGATTATCGCCATATTTTAAAAGATATAAAGCAACCTTCATTAATTTTCCAAAGTAAGAATGATGCATTGGCTGCGACGACTGTTGGTGAGTTTATTCATAGCCAAATAAAAGATAGTCAACTGGAAGTGGTTCTGGCTGACGGACATTGTTTACATATGACGCATCCGAACGAAATTGTCGACTTAATAATAGAATACGCAAAAAATGACCACAACACGCAAAAATAAAACACAAAGTAACATGCAAAATTATTCGCTGGATAGTTTTCCTTGCGGTGCTTTAGTCACTAATTCGTCAAGAATTATTACCTATGTTAATACATATTTCACCACTGAACTATTATGGCAACCAGCAGAACTTATCGGTAAAAGTACTGATGTGATTTTCACAAAATCGTCAAAAATATTTTTTCAAAGTTATCTCATTCCAACACTTTTACACAAGAAAACGTGTGAAGAAATGCAGTTAATTATATTTAATGCTCAAGGGGGTCGCATTCCAGTAACCGTTAACGCGCATTTAGGTGATGATGGCTGTATTTATTGGAGCTTTTTTAATGCCTCGAAAAGAGACCAACTTTATAATGAATTATTAAAAATCCGCAAAACATTAGAAGAGCAAGCAGAAGAGTTGAAATTATTTGCTTCTACTGACGAGTTAACCGAGTTATTAAATAGAAGAGAAATGAAATACCGAAGTGTTTTAGTCCTTGAGCAGGCAGCGAGATCTCATCAATCGGTTGGTTTGTTAATGCTCGATATTGATTACTTTAAGAAAGTAAATGATAACTTTGGCCATTTAGAAGGGGATCGTGTATTAAAAGAGCTTGGTCAAAAATTAAAAGCCTTTTGTCGACAAACAGACCTCGTTGCTCGCTTTGGTGGTGAAGAATTTTTGATCATGCTACCTGACACAGACAAAGTGAATGTTTTATTGTTTTGTGAAAGATTACATCAATTAATCGCTGACATTACGGTTGACAATAAACCATTAACGGTAAGTATTGGTGCCAGTATTTGTGACGATAAAATATCATTTACTGACTTTTACGCTCAGGCTGATGATGCCGTATATAAAGCAAAAGAACTTGGCAGAAACAGAACCGAGGTGTATAAAACTGATTAATGCTCATTAAACTTAAGATTTAAAATTTAAATTCGCAACGTTTATAAAAAGCCAATACCCATAGTAGATATTGGCTTTTTACATGATATGTTTTTACTATTTCTCAGCCGCTATTTTACGTGCTTGGTGTAATTTTTTGTAGCTTTCAATCAACCTCAGGTGCTTATCTAAACCTTCAAGTTTCATACTTGTTGGTGTTAAACCGTAAAACCTAACTTCACCAAAGACTGAACCAACCACGTGTTCCATAGTCTCTTCACCAAACATTCGATTAAAGTTACCGATATAGTCTTCAAGTTCCATCTCTTCGTCTAGGGTAACTTCTAATACCGCATGAACCGCTTGATAAAATAAGCCACGTTCAACCGTATTGTCATTGTATTGTAAAAACTCTCCAACTAATTCAATAGCCTCTTCTAAAGCACCTAAGGCAAGATAAATAAGAATCTTTAATTCAAGAATAGTGAGCTGACCCCAAACAGTATTTTCATCAAACTCAATACCAATTAATGTTTTTATATCAATGTAGTTATCTTGTTGGCTATCTTCTAAACGCTCAGCTAAAGCGACTAATTGTTCTTCACTTAAAATGTGAAGATTTAAAATATCTTCGCGGTATTCAAGAGATTTATTGGTGTTGTCCCAAATAAGGTCTTCAACCGGATACACTTCTGAATAGTCTGGTACTAGCATACGACAAGCGGTAGCCCCCAATTGATTGAACTCTGCAATATAGACTTCTTTGCCCAAGTCTTTCAAAATCGCCATTAACACAGCATTTTCTTCTTCGTTAGTGCCAGAAAAATCCCATTCACAAAATTCATAATCAGCTTTATTGCTAAAGAAACGCCAGGAAACAACACCTGTTGAGTCAATAAAGTGATCAACAAAGTTTTCAGGTTCAGTAACCGCCATGCTATTAAAGGTTGGCTTAGGTACATCGTTTAAGCCTTCAAAGCTTCTTCCTTGTAATAACTCAGTTAAACTCCTTTCTAGCGCAACTTCAAAATTTGGATGAGCACCAAATGAGGCAAAGACACCCCCCGTTTTAGGGTTCATAAGCGTGACACACATGACTGGGAATTGACCACCTAAGGATGCATCTTTAACAACAATAGGAAAGCCCTGCGCTTCTAAGCCTTCAATACCTGCTAAAATACTTGGGTATTTTGCGATCACTTCTTTGGGCACATCAGGTAAAACAATTTCTTGTGCAATAATTTGTTTTTTTACCGCACGTTCAAAAATTTCTGACAAGCATTGTACTTGTGCTTCGGGTAAGTTATTACCTGCACTCATACCATTACTTAAAAATAAATTTTCAATTAAATTTGAAGGAAAATAGACGGTTTCACCATCAGAATGGCGTACATAAGGAATAGAGCAAATACCTCGATCTGCTAAGCCAGAGTTGGTATCTATTAGGTTTGAGCCCCGCAATTCATCGTCAGGGTTATATATCGCTAAACAATATTCATCAAGTATGTCGCTGGGCAACTCATCATTGGCGCCAGGTTTAAACCATTTTTCATTGGGATAATGAACAAAATCACTGTTGGCAACATCAACACCAAAAAACTGATCGTTATAAAAGAAATTACAGTTAAGACGCTCAATAAATTCACCAAGTGCAGAGCAAAGCGCACTTTCTTTCGTTGCGCCTTTACCGTTAGTAAAGCACATCGGTGATGCAGCATCACGGATGTGCAATGACCAAACATTAGGCACAATATTTCGCCAAGAAGATATTTCAATTTTCATACCTAAATCAGCCAACAGGCAGGTCATATCGGCAATAGTTTGTTCAAGTGGTAAGTCTTTACCTAAAATGTAGGTGCTGGAACCACTTGCTGACTGCCCCATAAGCATTGCTTGGGCGTCGTTTTCAAGACTATCGACTATTTCTACTTTAAACTCTGGTCCACTTTGAACGACTTTTTTAACGGTACAGCGATCAATGGAACGGACAATGCCTTTACGGTCTTTCTCAGAAATACTTTCAGGCAACTCAACCTGAATTTGAAAAATTTGGTTATAACGATCCTCAGGATCTACGATATTGTTTTGTGACAAACGAATATTTTCAGTGGGTATATCACGCGAATTACAATAAACCTTAACAAAATAGGCGGCACAAAGTGCTGATGAAGCTAAAAAATAATCAAAAGGCCCTGGAGCAGAACCATCACCTTTATAGCGAATAGGTTGATCAGCGATGACAGAAAAATCATCAAATTTAGCTTCAATTCTAAGGTTGTCGAGATAATTAACTTTGATTTCCATTGAATAATTTCCGAAGTTTTGCACTAAAAGCTCAGTGATTTGCTTAGTTTTAGCGACTGCCAATTGGCAAGATGTAATTAATGATCGCTATTATCTGTTTTTTCGAGACATTAGTCTTGGAAAAAAAGACATTAATTAAGAAAGACACTGTTTTAAATAAAATAGCGCGGTGTAACCAGGAATTTGATTTTACAGGGACATTAAAATAGCTAGGTAAAGTGTGGTAAAACAATAATTCAACCAAGGTAGTGAATCACTTTTTATCATTCCTCGCGCAACAGTAAACGATAATAACTATAAAAACTGACCGTCGTATAAGCTATAAATAAACAAAAAAGCTATTTAACGAAGGGTTAAATAGCTTTTTTAAAGATATATGATAACGTTTAATAAATGATTAAGAATTAACCGCCGCATTTCTTAGCGTCAGTTTTAGTTTCGCCACATTTACCTTTTTTGTCTGCTTACCTTCGCCACATTTAGCTTTTTCGTCAGCTTTACCTTCACCACATTTTCCACTAGCATCTGCCGCGGTAATCGTTACAATGCTTTTAGTTTCAAAAGGGTTCATTTCTACTTTTACAGGAGCTGAAATGGCAAGTATTAAGGCAAATAAACCTAATAAAGCTGTCAATGATGATTTTTTTTAAATTTTCATGATATTTTCATTTAATATTATATATTTTGGCACTACATATGTAAGCTACTAACAAAGCCCCCTTCACCGAATAAATAAATTTCAATGAAGTTGAAAATATTTATTCACTCTTAAATAAATCTTATCGCTCATTTTTGAGGTTACTCGCTGATCTATGAATACTCAAGTAAAGAAAGTTGTTTTAGCACCAATGGAAGGTGTTGCTGATGCCTTAATGCGCCGTCTACTCACCTCATTAAATAATTACGATTTTTGTATTACTGAATTTCTACGTATTGTTGACCAGCTTTTACCTGAGCGATGTTTCTACAAAGTTTGCCCTGAATTAGAACAACAAGGTTATACACAGTCAGGCACACCATTGAGAATGCAGCTACTTGGTCAAGAACCCAACTGGATGGCAGAAAATGCTGTTCGAGCAATAGCGCTAGGCTCACATGGTGTTGATCTTAATTTTGGCTGTCCAGCTAAAACTGTTAATAAAAACCGTGGCGGTGCCGCATTACTAAAAACCCCTGAAGATATTTACAAAATAGTGCTAGCGGTAAAAAAAGCGGTTGGCGAGGATGTGATCCTTTCGGCAAAAATTCGCTTAGGCTTTGATGATGCCTCATTGTTAGACGAAATAGTTAGTGCTATAACCTCTGCCAAAGCGGATCAACTCACCATTCATGCCAGAACTAAAGCCGATGGCTATCGTCCTCCCGCTTATTGGCACTTCATTGCTGGCATTGTCAAAAGGTACCCAATAGAGATCTTCGCGAATGGTGAAATATGGAATTTAGCAGACGCCCACCGCTGTATTGAAGAAAGCCACACCCAAAATTTAATGCTTGGTCGTGGTGCACTTGCGCTACCAAATTTAGAGGCAGTAATAAAAAACAACCAACAAGCTATGCCTTGGCACCAACTTTGTATCCTATTAAAACAATACAGTGATCTTGAATTAATAGGTGATAAGAGCTTTTACTTTTCTAGTAGATTGAAACAATGGTTGCGCTATTTGAAATTACAATACCCAGAAGCACAACAGTTATTTAATGATATTAAAACACTAAAAAACAAAGAAGAAATTTTAAATTTATTAGACAAGTCGTCAGTTAACAGCACTAATATTATTTAATAAATTTCAATTTATTTTATTTTATTACTAAAAATACAATATCACTTAACGTCATTGTGTTTTAACATAAAGTATCTCTAATTATTTTGTGCTGCTATGAATAAATCTCATTCCATCTTATTCTTCATATTTTTTATCTCAACTTGTTGTAATACTCATGCTGAACAATTGCCCAGTTCTTACGAAAATGCATTGATTTTTTTACAACAAGGCAAGCTTAATGAAGCTGAAATAGCGGTTAAAAATAGTATTCAGCAGCGTCCTAATTACTTACCTTCTCGATTATTATTAGGCGATATCCTTTTGCAAAAAGGTCAGCCACAGTCAGCAGAAAAAGAATTAGCTATAGCTTTATCTTTGCAAGCTGATAGTTTTGCTGTGATTCTACCTTTAGTTAAAGCGAAATTATTCTTGTATAAACATGATGACGCTTTAGATTTATTAAACCAATATCCACAACTTGCCACTGAAAATGAATATTTTCTCTTACAAGGTAATGCATACAAAGGTTTGAATCAGTCAACTTTAGCTAACAAGTCATATCAGCAATCAATAAATATCCATGGAGAAACGTTAGAGCTGTTTATAGCTATGGCTGATTTATCATTTAAAGAAGGAAAACTTGATAGCGCTTTAACTTTGGTAAATAAAGCGATTTCATTAAAAGATAACCACCAAGGTGCGCTTATGCTCAAGGCTGAGATATTAAAGAACACTGATAACTTTGATGATGCCTTAGAAATATATACTGAAATGCTTCAAAAGGAACCCACAAATAAGCAATCATTATTTGGTAAAGCGACCATTTTATTAGAGCTTAACCAACTCAATAGTGCGCTTAGTTTTTCACTAACGTTACGAGAAAACTTCCCAAATGACCCTTATATAAAACTATTACACTCTTCAATTATCGCATTACAAGGTAATGAAAGAGAAGCACGCACTTTGTTACGTGATATTCAGCAACAGTTTATGAATTTAAGCAACGAGCACATGCAAAATAGAGAAGTATTGTTGCTGTCTGCTAGTGTTGATTATTTAAATGAAAACTATCATCAAGCACGCCGACAGTTTTTACTTTACCTTAGCGATTATGAGGGAAATGTCGTTGCTTATCGCCATCTTACTATGATCGCTTTAAAAGAGAATAACCTGACTTTAGCACAACAATATGTTGATAAAGCACTAACCCTATCGCCAAATGAAGTTGATATTCACTTGCTTGCCTCTCATATTTATCAACAACAATTCGACAAAAATGAATACTTAAGCTTCATTGAGAAAGCCCAGTCGACGTTTCCTGATAATACGCTACTCAGAGATCAGTACATAGGCGCACTTATTTCTGTTAACCGAAGCAATGACGCGGTAGCTTTACTTAATAAAACAAGTAGCAGCAGTACATTAGCAAATAAAACGCTATTAGGGTTTTTACAATTACAAACCAATAATATTGAACAAGCTAAAATAACGACTCAAACATTATTAGACGAAAATCCCAATAAAGTTGAAATTTTACAACTCGCCGGTGAATTATCATTAAAGCTTGGTCGGGATGAAGACTCGATAAAGCTATTTAAACAAGCACTTATATTAGACGATACATTTCGTCCCGCATTATTGGCATTAGCGGGTATAAGTCTAAATAAAAAAGATGAACAACAAACTGAATATTATTATCAACAATTACTGACACTTTACCCTAATGATGTTTTAGTACTTCAGTTGTATGCAGACTTTGCGATTAAACAACAACAGTTATTTTTAGCGATAAAGTTACTTAGCCAAATACCCAAAGGTCATATTGATTTCATGACAAATCAGCGGGCATTACTAAAACTTTACCTAGAAAATAATCAGTTAGCCAACGCAGAAAAAACACTTCAGTTATTAGAAGAGTTCTTCTTGTTTGATCAAGAGTTACTATTAGCAAAAAGTAAACTACAAAAACAGCAAGGTAAAACGGCTAAGTCTTCTAAAACACTTAAAATTTTATTTGGTTTAATTTATGATGACGTCGCTAAAATTGAGACGTTAAGTAACCTTCAAATTGATATAGCTGACATTGAGGCAGCAAAACGCAGTATTGATAGAATTAGACAATTATCAAGTGGCAAAATTTCTCCTTATATTGAAACTCGTTTTGCTTTAGTTACGCAAGATACTAAAAAAGCTAATCAATTGATTGAACAACAGTTGTTAATAAATCCTGAAGATCCTACTTGGATAGAGCTAAAAATTCATCTTTTACTCACCGAAAACAACATGGATCAAGCAATCGATTTATTAAGACCACTTTATCAAAGCCAAAAGAATCGTGAGCACATGCAGTTACTCGCTCAACTTTACTCACAGAAGAAAAACCTTGCAGCTCTCACCTTATTATTACAGGAATGGATAGGACAACAAAGTTCAGATGCTTGGGCAGTTTCACAGCTAAGTACCATTGCTCTAAATAACGGTGATACAGCATTAGCAATATCGACGCTTGAAAACTATGTACATATTAACCAACAGCCTATTTTTCTAAATAACCTTGCTAATTTATACCAAGAAAACAATCCAAAAAAAGCACTTTTTTTCGCTAAGAAGGCCTACGAATTAGCCCCTACGTTAGCGGTAATTAATGACACATTAGGTTGGTTATTTGTTAAAAACAATCAACCTCAAACAGGTTTAAGTTACTTAAGAGAATCAATTGCTCGCGATGTGAATAATCCAAACTATCATTACCACCTTGCTTATACCTTAGCAATTTTGAAGCGAATCCCCCAAGCTAAAGCTGCTTTGCTCACAGCACAAAAGCTAGCCCTAGATCACGAACTAACCAAAAAAATAAACCTATTAATAAATAAAGATTAATAGAGTTAATACCCAAAATAAACATCCTGCATAAAAGACAGCGTTGTCAAATAGGTTTATTTAATGATATGATGTGCAAAATATAGTCATATTGATTCAATTATAAGGAACATTAATGCGACATTTAGCTGTTATCGCAAGCTTATTCTTAAGTTTTCCACTATTTGCTGACATCATCGATTTTGGTCAAGCGGGTAAATATCATGCTTTTATTAAAGAAAACTACTCTGTTAGTTCATCTGACGTAGAGGGTCGAATCGCCGTTGGTGGTAACCTTTTAGTTGATGGTCAATATGACATTGGCGCAAAGATAATTGACTTTGCTATGGGGGATGGCCCGAGTTTAGTTGTTGGCGGAAATATTGAAAAAATAAATCCCTCTGGCAACCTTGCTGTTTATCAGCATCATAAAGCAGGAGAAACCCCTGAATTGGGTGATGCAATAATTGGTGGAACATTAACGGGTACTCTCAATGATGTGCGATCATTAACTCAGAATTCTGACTCTTTACCGGTTGATTTTAATAGTGCATTTTCCCATTTAGAAAACCTTTCACAACAATTATCAGCGCGAACTGCCTACGGTAGTGTTAAAGACAATGGATGGGCATTAATATTTTCAGTTGATGAGAATGTTGTGCCAGAAAATGGCGTTTACGTTTTTAATGTTACTCAGCAACAATCTGAGAGCGAATTCTATATCAATACTAATGGCATGGCTGAAGACGCAACGGTTGTATTTAATATATCAAATGACACAGGATCTTCCGTTATCGACCTTTCATCAAGAGGAATGGTATATATTACGAACGATAGTGCCCCAACAAGTTCTACGAACCCTCTAAGCAATAAATTTATTGCAGGTGAAGCGAATACCCCCGTACCTTTCCAGTTGCTTTACAACTTTTATGGCGCTAGCCAGTTAAACTTAGATATTGCATTATATGGCAGTATATTAGCTCCTACTGCCGATATAGCAGCGAATGGTGGGCAGATGTTTGGACAAGTTATTGGTAAATCTTGGCAAGCTAATCGTGCATTTCAAACAAATTACAACCCGTTTCAACCAACAGGTTCACCGGCAACTTCTGTTCCAGAACCAAGCACTTTCATTATTTTTGCAGTGGCTTTTTTAATGATGCTTTCTCGTAATACATTATCTAAAATTAGATCAAAATTGACGTTGAAACAATTTAGCAGTTTTGCCTAGCGATTAAAGTAACCAATAGATAACTAAAAATGCCAGACATTATGCTCTGGCATTTTTTGTACTACAAACTCTCTTCAGTCTTTTTTGGTCGTGTTTTTATTAAGTTCCCCCCACCACCATCTTCTTCTTGCTGCTTTTTAATCACTCTTTTTTCAGAAACCACCATAGCAATCGCTTTTTCCACAAAAGGTTCGGCAGAAAACATTTGCACAAAAACAGCAAAGGCAATCGCTATACCACGGCGTTTTTTAGCAAGCTTCATTAATATTATCGCTAATACTGATAGCACCGCAAAAACGAACCATGGCGCTAACGCCAGATATAAATCATACCTAAAGAAATTTTCCATAGAGCACTTAATCAAATTATTTAAAAGGTTTAAACAATGAAATGATTAAACGGATATTTATTAAAATAATCCATTACGCGCTGAGGTTTTCACTTTCAACTTGATAAAGCGTTTTAATGAATTGTAGATGAATCGTTACCACAGACTTTTGAAAAGTTTGTTTTTGAATTTTATACTTTTACCTACTTATCTGTGTATCGACAAGTATAAGGGAGTTATGATGTAAATCAAAAGCGTCAAGAAATAAATCCGAATATAAATAAGTACCACTAATATTTAGAGCATTTAATGCTTGATATAGTTAAACTTCGGCTTTTTTTGTAATATAAGTAAGGAGACTTCAGCACAATACTCTATGTATTCTTCTTGTTGAGTATCCTTGCTAATCACAGATGACAAAGCAACTGAGATACAGTATTAGCCGATACTAAAGAGCTGATGAACAAAATAAAGTTCAAAACGATATTTTGCAATTGGTATTCCTAAGGATCTGTTGATAGCTTATATATTGAACTTACTCTATAAAATTTCAATAATATTTGAATTTTTATAATATTTAATACTAATGAGTTAATAATTTCAGGTAGTATATAGGTATACTTTCCCAGTAATATTTACATCTTATGAACTATTTAAAATTAATTATTATCTCATTTACTCTTCTACTTACGGCATGTGGTGACGAAGGAAATGGAGATATTAAAACGTCAGAAAGTCCTGAAGTTGTCGCTGTCGCCTTTTTTGATGCGCTTTATAATGAAAAAAATGTGAAGAAAGCAGCTAAAGTATGTAGCCCGCAATTGTCTCGAATTATATTACATTACAAGTCACCCAAAGCTGTTGGCCGTCATTTATTTAATATGTCATACGATTCAGTGGTTGCATCGCCAGATGACAGCGGTGTAAAAGTTCGTGAGCAGTTCAAAGACGCAGCGGTAATTACTGTTTATTTTGATGGTATTTACGATAATAATCGTTTGAAAGACGTTAAGCGCTTATCTCTTATTCAGATAGATGGCGATTGGGTTATTGATAAAATATTAAAAGACCCTTTCTAAATTAGTCTTTGCTTTAAAATACACTTTTGACCTATCCTAAAAAAGATAGGTCAAAAAATGATTTATAAACCTAAGACAACCCCTTCTCTGCGCGGATCTGCACCGCCAATTAATCCCTGCTCTGTCACTTCAATTGCATGAAGACCACTATTTAAATCTCTAACGATAACTTTATGTCCCTTGGCTTCTAAAGCTGGCCTTAATAATTCAATATTCGTGCCTTTTTCTAAGGTGGTCACCTTATTACGATTGGTTACTTTTGGTAAATTTATTGCCGTTTGAGGGTCTAACTGCCAATCAATTACACCAACAATGGCTTGCGCAACATAGTTTATAATCCGGCTACCACCAGGTGAACCCACTACAAGTTTTAATGAATTATCTTGGTTAAATACCATCGTAGGAGCCATAGAACTTCTAGGTCGCTTTAGTGGCTCTAAGCGATTTGCTACCCATTGCCCATTCACTTTTGGTGTTAATGAAAAATCCGTTAATTGATTGTTTAAAATAAAACCTTCCACCATCACCGCTGAACCAAAAGCCATTTCAACACTGGTCGTCATTGATATCGCATTTCCTTGTTTATCAACAATTGAAATATGACTGGTTGATGGTAACTCCAAAGCAAGATCGTCTGCTTGTACTAAAGCGCCCTGCGGGAAACCAGCTTGCGCTGTTCCCATATCCTTATCGATATTAATTAATTTCGAGCGTTTTGCTAAATAGTTTGGAGATATTAGCCCCGCAACAGGTACATTAACAAAGTCGTTGTCGGCAATATATCGTTCTCGATCGGCAAAGGCTAAACGTGAACTTTGTGTAAGTAAATGCACGGCCGTTAAACTGTTAGGGCTTTCTTTCGCAAAGTCGTAAGGTTGAAGTTGGGCAAGCAGTTGAATAACAGCAACACCGCCAGAACTAGGAGGTGCCATACCACAAATATTATAGTCGCGATAACGACCACAAACAGCAGGCACTTGTTTAGGCTGATAATTAGCCATATCTTGCAGAGTAAGTCTACCTGGCGCTATGATAGAATTTTGCACCGCATCAACAATTTTTTCCGCTATCCAACCTTGATAAAAAGGTTTAAGTCCATCTTTAGCGATACTTCTGTAAACAGCAGCAAGCTTCTTGTTTTTTAAACGATCACCGGCTTTTATGGCGATATTATTAGGGAAGAAATAATTTTTTATTTCAGGCAGCTGGCTAATGCCTGGATTAAACTGCATTGATACTAGTTTTTCGAGCCGCGGAGAAACAATAAAACCTTGCTCGGCAAGCTCAATGGCTTCGACAAACAATTCTGACCAAGCAAGCACCCCATATTGTTGATGCGCTTGTTTTAGTGCTGACAACACACCAGGAACACCAACAGAACGACCACCAACAACGGCTTTAATCCAAGAAATGGCTTTACCTTTATCATCTAAAAACAGCTCAGCCGTAGCCAATTTTGGCGCAGTTTCGCGACCATCAAAAGTCGTTAAGAATTGTTCTTTTTTATCCCAATGCAAAATAAAAGCACCACCACCAATCCCCGATGATTGTGGTTCAACTAAGGTCAATACCAGTTGCACAGCAATCGCCGCATCGATAGCACTGCCACCTTTTTTTAGGATGTTGAAACCAACTTGGCTAGCATAAGGATTAGCTGCTGCGATCATAAAGTCTTTGCTGGTAACTGCTTGTTTATGGATAACACCCGTAGCAGCTTCGGGTTCACGGTCTTCTTGTTGTTTTATTATTTCAGCTTGACTAGTAAAGGTAAGTACCAGTGATAGCGTTACCATACTTAAACGCTGAAATAGTGGGATTCGAGACATAGTTTTCCTTAAAAATACATAAACTAATTTGGGTTAAACGATAACTGAAAATGATTAAATTCTACAAAGCTTGCCAATACTGCTTGATACTTATTTTCTCCATCACGTTGGTGTTCTAAAACACTAAGCCCATAACAACATGCCTCTAGCGATGACAGAGCGTGCTTTTTGGTTGTTTTTCGAATTTGATATTGTCCAACAATATCATTCTCCAAGGTAAAATGCGGCAGTTGTTGCAGCCAAGTGTTACTCATAAACATTTTATACGCTTTTTTCCAAGTACCGTCTAAGATAAACAAACACTTAGGCGTTGTTATATCACTATTATTGGCACTTAAAACAACGGCGTCATTAGCTGGATATAAAACAGCACATTGTTGATGATAATGCTCTAATAATCGATGTACTTCAATGTGGTCAGTAAAGTTTTCACCCACAATAACTTGGCTATTTTTTAATGACAGATGCAATAAGGTAACACTGCCTTTACTTTGTTTAACTTCTAATGGATGTTGTAAAATCACGATATGAATATCATTATCAACCAATGTGACTAAATGACACAGACAAGATTTTTCAGGACGTTCGCATTGTAAGCAGTATGCTCGGGTCATTAATTTGGGCTTAACAGATAATTATTAGCGATGAGTCTACGCTGTTCACCATTAAACGTTAAGAATATTTTTAATATAAAAAACATCTAAAATGCAGTAAAATATATTTTACTCTTTGTTTATAAGCCTATTTTCATGCGATTGTCACTTTCTGCTTTTCCCATTTCTGTTCAACAAGTAACGGTTCCCGCGATAGTTCTGATTATTTCACTGGTTGCTTTTATATTTGATAGTAGTTTCAGTGATTTATTTGTTTATCAACGCAGTTTAGTCACACAAGGCGAAGTTTGGCGGGTATTTACTGGGCACTTTTTTCACACCAATGGTGCGCATTTCCTGTTGAATAGCGCAGCGGTTATTATGTTGTGGGCCTTGCATGGTCAATTCTACACCATTAAAAATTATCTGATTGTATTTATGATAAGTGCTGTTATTTGTGCTGTTGGCATCCATTGGTTTTCACCAAACATTGAACAATACGTGGGTTTATCCGGTATTTTACATGGCCTGTTTATTTGGGGCGCTATCGAGGATATTAAAGCAAAAGAGCGCACCGGTTACTTATTACTTATTGGAGTAATTTTAAAGATAGCTCACGAACAATATTATGGCGCAAGTGAAGACGTCGCTGACTTGATTGGCGCTAACGTAGCAATAAATGCTCATTTATGGGGAGCATTAGGTGGTGTATTCGCCATCTTATTTTTAATGGCTCTAAAATTATTTCCACTAAAAAAACATTAAGGTAAAGACTGATTTTTTTAAATATTGTCGATAACACCTGCTTTTTTCAACGCGATTAATGCCTTATTATATTATTTTATTATTTTATTATTTTATTGATAGATTAGAATTAGCTGAAAGCGCTATGGATATTATGCTCACTTATCACTTATCACTAAGCTTTGAATTTGATATTGCTCCAGCTGCTCAATTTCTCAGTAATAGCATCATTAATATCTTTCATGGTACCTGACACTGACTTTCCCTTTACAATAATGGCATAAGGGGAATAGTTATGCTCCCCAAACTGACTTTACATACCGCTTTAGCCTGAGCATTTACAATAAAGGCGAGATAAAATAAGACCACAAATATTAGTTTCATCCTCCTGCAACGATTTTATGTCAATCAGTGAGTGTCGTTCGTTCGCCAAAAAAAAAGGTTACCGCTCTTAATTTATAAGAAAGGTAACCCTTTAGTCTTGCAAGCTCTAGATAAATTACAAGGTATTTTCAAATAACTTATAGATGCGTCGATATTCATCTAACCAAGAACTTGGCTGAACAAAACCATGAGGTTCGACTGGATAAATAGCCGTTTCGAAGTTTTGCTTTTCTAACTCAATCAAGCGTTGCACCAAACGAACGGTATCTTGAAAAAAGACATTGTCGTCGACCATTGGCGCATTAATTAATAAGGGTTTTTCTAATCCCTCAGCAAAATAAATAGGTGAACTTCTCTCATAAGCAATTGCGTCATCGCCAGGGGTGTTCAAAATATTTGAGGTATAACCATGATTATAATAGGCCCAGTCAGAAACTAAGCGCAGTGCTGAACCTGATTGAAATAAATCAGGCTGAGTGAACATAGACATTAAGGTTAGAAAGCCGCCATATGAACCGCCATAAGTCCCAATACGTTGACGGTCGACATTAGCATTATCAACTAACCAGTTTACGCCATCACGCATATCTTGTACTTCAGGTTTACCCATGTGGCGATATATAGCTGTTCGCCAATCTCGGCCGTATCCTGCAGAAGCACGATAATCCATGTCAATAACGACATAACCTTGTTGCACTAACATACTATGGAACATGTATTCTCTAAAATACCCAGACCAACCTAAATGTGAGTTTTGTAGATAGCCAGCACCATGACTAAACATTACCGCACGATTTTTATCAGCCGTTTTATCATAGTCTTTTGGTAAATAAACACGAGAATAAACAGGTTCATCTTGATATGAAGAGGGCACAGCAACCACACTTGGCGCAGTCCAAGGCATACTTAAGAATTTTTCAGAGACCGTATGAGTTAAGCGTATCGCCGTAGCATCATCTTTAAGTGCTTTTACATAAAGCTCTGGAGGCATAGCTACTGTTGAATGTTCAATTAATAACGTTGAATCATCTGGGCTTAATGCATAGTCATTCATACCACCTAAATCAGTTAAAGCACTGAACTGACCAGATTTTATATCTACTTGATAGATTTCATAAATACCAGGGTGTTTCTTATTGGCTTTAAAGACGAAACGCGACTTATCTTGCGTTAGGCTCACATCACTGATTTCAAATTGGCCACGGGTGAGTTGTTTAGCTTTACCTATTAAGTTTTTACTGTAAAGATGAGAATAGCCAGTTTCTTCTGAGAGGTAGTACAAGGTATTGTCACCTTTTAACCAACCAAACTCATTAAAGCTCCAGTTGATCCAAGCATCATCATGTAAGCGATGTTGGCTCTCTAGCTTATTCTCCATTAAATTAACTGTTGTTAACCAACGGTCTTTGTTGTCCCATGCTTCTAGTAATACTGCAACTTGTTTGCCATTTTCGTGCCATTGAATAGGCGAATTAGCTTGCATAACATGAATATTACGGGGTGATTTTTTAGACTGATAAACCTTACCTTCACGTTGATAGTTCTCAGTTTTGACACTGGTAAGTACATCTTCATCAGCACCGGGTAAAACCTCGTAAGAGAGTGGAAATTTTTGACCTGACTTTAAATCAAGTAAAAAAAGCTCATCATTATATTGACGATTATCAGCAACACGCTGACGGACCTTTTCCGCTTTTATATGACCATCATCTGCAATATAGTTAGGCATAGTATCACTATCAGCTTGGCTTGATTCACCGCTACTAATACTGACAATAAGTTTATCACCGTTGGGCGATAGACTCGCGTGATTGATACGTTTATTATCGCCTAGATAAAAATCACTCTTAGTCAGTGTAGCGTTTTGCGCTTTGAGTTTTTCTTGTTGATTCTTTCGCAGTTCGCTATTTCTTTTTTGCAAGGCAACATAAGCGATTAAGTCATGTTGTTCACTGGCAATATAGCTCTGACTCTCCTCACTGTCTTTAGGATCTTTTTTTAATTGTAAATTAGCTAATTCAATAATTTTATTACTGGATAAGTCATGTTCAAAAAATTTGTTGCCAACTCGGTAAGCGACATTACCATTATTTAAAAACATCGTTGAATATTCATAAGCTGACGTATAAGTCAGTTGTTGAACATCTAAACTCGCCAGCTCTTTAACAAAAACATTGCCTTCAAAAGTGTAAACTTCATGCGTATTGGCTTTGTTTCGCTGTGCATTTCTATCACTGACCACATGCATTTGCGCTAATTTAACTTTTTCTGCTTCCCTGTCCAACGTCGCTTGGCGGTATAAATCACTTAGCGGACTACCAGCACGTTTTTGTTTGTAGAAAATAGTCTGATTATCATCACCCCAATACCAACTTTGTGGTGAACGCCCCATCCAATCTGGGTCAGACATAATTTGTTCTAAGGTGATTAATAAGTCGTTATTTGCTGACAAAGACTCTTTTAGGGCAACGGCTTTAGCAATAGCGATTGTCTTTACTTCTTTAGCGGCCGCCACAGATTTATTATTGCTGTAGTTATCATCTAAAATCTTTTCAGCCGATTGATCAGCCGTTGTTGTTACACAGGCAACTAAAGATAAACTTATAGCGGCGGTTAATATTTTTATTTTCATAGGTAAGAGACTTATTTTAATCGTGAATTTTGAGAATGGACATCAGATAGTTAGTTATACTCAACCCGATAAATTTATACAATCAAATAGTAAATTTAACTGGCGGCAAAGTGTAATCTTATGCGACCAACCGCAATAAAGTTGCGTCATAATGTATGGAGGCTTTTTAAATCATGCCCATGCATCAATAAAGGCTACAATTAAAATGATAATTTGCTATAATCGCGCGCCTTGTTCTATACAACAAATTATTGTTTTTTGTATTGACCAGCGACAATAAAATCTTACTTACACAATCCTAGGCCAAATTATGCTCACACAAGTAAAAACCTCATTGTTCGAATACCCAAAATACTGGGCTGAATGCTATGGAACAGCGCCGTTTTTACCTATGTCTCGAAGTGAGATGGACACCCTTGGTTGGGATTCTTGTGATATTATTTTAGTAACTGGCGATGCTTATGTTGACCATCCAAGTTTTGGAATGGCAATTATTGGCAGAATGTTAGAGTCGCAAGGATTTCGTGTCGGAATTATCGCCCAACCTGCATGGCATACCAAAGATGCCTTTATGGAGCTAGGTCAGCCTAATCTATTTTTTGGCGTTACAGCCGGAAATATGGACTCAATGATCAATCGTTATACCGCTGAACGTCGAATGCGTCATGACGATGCCTACACGCCAAACGATGAAGGCGGCAAACGTCCAGACAGAGCAGTAACTGCATATACTCAGCGCTGTAAAGAGGCTTATAAAGGTGTGCCAGTAATTATTGGCGGCATCGAAGCAAGTTTACGTCGCATTGCCCATTACGATTACTGGACAGACAAAGTACGTCAATCGGTATTATTTGATTCAAAAGCAGATATCCTCGTCTACGGTAATGCCGAACGCCCCTTAATTGAAATTGCCCACCGTATTGCAAATGGTGAGGAAGTTAAAAATATCACCGATGTTCGCGGCAGTGCTTTTCTTGCTAACCAAGTATTACCCAACTGGAAAGGTATCGACTCTCGTTCGATAGATAAACCCGGTAAAATAGACCCAATATTCAGTCCTTATCAAGAAATCACCTCTACTGATTGTTCTGAGAACAGTGCAGAAGCAGATGCTGCGGCTAAAAACACCGACACTGATATAACCAAAACAGCACAAGTGATTGAACTGACACCGCATCGGGCAGAGCAACATAAAAATAAATCTTGGGCTGATAAAAAGAAGCCTTGGGAAACGACTTATATTAACTTACCTACTTTCGAACAAGTACGTGATAATAAAGTATTGTATGCCCATGCTTCACGTATTTTTCACCAGGAAGTAAACCCTACTTCTGCTAAACCTTTAGTACAGCGTCATGGCAGCAGACTTATTTGGTTAAATCCACCCGCAACCCCATTAACAGAAAGTGAAATGGATGGTGTATTTGGCTTACCTTATGCCCGAGTACCGCACCCAAGTTACGGTGATGCAAAAATCCCTGCCTATGACATGATAAAAACTTCGGTTAACATCATGCGTGGTTGTTTTGGTGGTTGTACTTTTTGTTCGATAACAGAGCATGAAGGCAGAATTATTCAGAGTCGTTCACAAGAATCGATACTCAATGAAATAAAAGATATTCAACTAAAAGTACCAGGATTTACCGGCGTAATATCTGACTTAGGTGGTCCTACCGCCAATATGTATCAGCTAAATTGTAAAAGCGAAAAAGCTGAGGCAACCTGTCGTAAACCCTCGTGTGTATGGCCCACAATATGTGGTCATTTAGATACAGATCATACGCCTACTATTGAGCTATATCGTGCTGCGAGAAAAATACCTGGTATCAAGAAAGTATTAATAGCATCTGGAGTTAGATACGACTTAGCGATTCAAGATCCGGAGTACGTCAAAGAACTAGCTACACATCATGTTGGAGGTTACTTAAAAATAGCCCCAGAGCATACTGAAGAAGGTCCTTTAAATAGCATGATGAAGCCAGGTATGGGCAGCTATGATAAATTTAAAGAAATGTTTGATCATTACTCTAAGTTAGCCGGTAAGAAACAATATTTAATTCCATACTTTATTTCTGCACATCCAGGCACAACAGATCGTGATATGGTTAACTTAGCACTTTGGTTAAAAAGTAATGATTTTAAATTAGACCAAGTTCAAAACTTTTATCCATCACCTTTAGCCAATGCCACCACTTTGTACCACACTGAAATAGATTCACTGCGAAACGTAAATAAAAACAGCAAGAGTGTTGCCGTACCTAAAGGCACTATTCAGCGTCGCTTACATAAAGCTATATTACGTTATCATGATCCAGCTAACTGGCCGATGCTTCGTCAAGCTTTTACTAAAATGGGCTTAGGAAAGACGCTAATTGGTTCTAAACCGGGCTGTCTGGTACCCAACGAAACCCGTGGTGAGAAAGAGCAACAACACTATAAGAATAACGGTAAAGGAAAAAATAACGCTAAAGGGAATAAAACCACCTTTGGCAAAAAGCCAGTAACGACTAAGACGGCTTATGGCAAGAAGCCGGCAACAAGCGCAACTGCTGAGAAAAGTAAGCAAGGCTTAACACGTTTCTCTGAAAATCAGTTTGATGATAGAAAGCCAAAGCAACCATTTGGTAAAAAGAAAAAGTAATATTATCTGCCCAAAAATAAAGCCGTGTTTACTTGATAAGTAAACGCGGCTTTTTAGTAAAAAAATAAATGATATTAGATAAATAATATCCCACTACAGTTAGCGTGAGCAATATATTGAATCCGTTATCAATGTTAAGTCACTGTTTTATTATTACCGTTGACATCGTTAGGAAATTCAAGAGAAAAACAACACCCTTCGCCCAGTGCCGAAGTAAGTAGCACCTTGCCGTTATGCTTATCCATTATTGTTTTAACAGTCGTTAAGCCAACGCCAGTATCTTTTGTTGCGGAAAGCTTTTCAAAGATACCAAATATTAAGCAATGGTATTTTGAGTCGATGCCTATAACGTTGTCTCTTACATGAATTGTTGCTGATAATTTTGTTTGGCTGGTAAATACGTCAATAAGGAGAGGAGTGACTCGATAGCGTATGGCATTGTTGAATAAATTCAGTATCCCCTCAGGCACCAAGCGTTAATTGGCATTTACGGTATGTAAATTGTCAGTTAAATTAATAGTAGCAGTGGCTTTGAGAAGTCCCTCTTCAATACGGCACTTTGTTGTCCTACTACTTGCTTAATATTAATTACAGAGGTTTCTATAGCTTGTTGAACAATAAGAGATAAATCAAGTAAATCAGTTAATACCCTCTCCATGTTATCAACATTTTCGATGATGAGACTCAGACGATATGCTTGCTTATCGATTAACTTATCAGCAAATTCTAATTCTAATTTATGACTAAAAGCGGAAATAGTGACTAATGTCGATTTTAGATCGTGTGAAACTGTATAGATAAACTGTTCCATTTCTTTGTTCTTATTTACTAATTGCTTGTTGAGTTTAGTCGCTTGACGTCTTTCTTTTTCAACATTTTTCATCATACTCAATAAGATGACTTATGAACGAGCCATATCAACTTTATGCCCTTCCATCTTGATGTTTAACATAGTACTTTGCGCGCGTACCTTTTGCTGATCTTTAAAGAAAAAACGGATAATGACGACTAAGGTCAATAACAAAGCAACTAGCACAATAAAGCCAGATTTAAGGCTGTTACGAAGTAAGTCAGACATCTTATCTTCAAGTAAAATCGCAACCTTATCTGCAACAACTTTTATTTCAATATGAGAAGGCTCATCGTCGTAACGTAAATAATTATCAACTTCACTTATGCTCATATTTTTCTCAGTTAAGGCTGGTAACAGGGATACCCGTTCCTTATAAGCCACCATCATGTATCTTACCGCTAACATGTTAAGTTGCCTGAGAATTAACGCGCCTTTTATTTCTAGTTTATCTAATTGGATGTTTGCTTTACGGCAGTTTTCAAAAGCATCAGCCCAATAGTGCGGTTCATTGGGCCGTAAGATCGCATTTTTAAAATTATGTATTAAACCAACATAACCAATCTGACTTTGCATTTCGATAATAGCCGAATATACCGAAACGCGTTGCCCACGCATGTATTTTTGTTTCGATACATAATAGAGTGCAATAAGTACTTCTTGTGTGATGAAGAATAATAGTAGTAGCGCAGTTAGTACGGAATTCTTAGAATACATCGATATTCCACATAAAAGCGAATGTGCAATAAAAATTTAATATAGACAACCTGGCGAAGTTAAACATCGTAGACCTGCTCTCGCTTAAGTTCGACCATTAAGGCATTAACTTCTTTTTTTAATTCGATGACGCGTTCTTCTCAGTCGAGTGTTGCAGAATAAACTGAACTCATTTGGGCATTTTTATGTTTTAACGCCTCAACGTCCTTTAGTGCCTCATGATATTTAATTTCGACACCCGGTAATTGAATAAGATCGGGTAATATTGGTGGTAAAACAATGGCAGTTAAAATAGAAGTAAAAACGGTTAAGGCTTTTATCCAGCCTTGGTAGTCATAAACGGGTTACCAAGTTACATAAATAGGGACAAAATGGGTGATGTCGCAAAAGAAAATAAACGCCATAAATAAGGCAAATATATCTTTATGTGGCACACTTTCTTTCCTCTTGTAGAGTAATATAGCCAAAATAATAGTGATCAGATAATAGGATGCACCTATAGTGATATCAGAAATAACATGGGTCCATAAGATATCAGGTCACCAAAGGTAGCAATGTCCGTGCGGCATAAAATTGGGGTTGGCAAATTGCTGTACCCATTCGTTCATGGTTATTCCTAATATGGATTATTTAGTGGATTATTTAGTGGGTTATATTTATATTTTTGGAAAATGCAATTCAAAGAAACATCCTTGATCTAATCCAGAGACTAAAGTCACTAAACCGCTGTGTTTTTCCATTACTGCCTTAACAATAGTCAAGCCAATTCCAGTCCCTTCACCTTCAACAATTTGCTCAAAAACATCAAAAACACGTTCGTGATCTTTTTGTTCTATACCCAAGCCATTGTCGCAGACAAATAAAGAAATCGCTGTATCTGATAATTCAGTATGAATTTTTACTTGTAGATTCCGCTCAACACTCCGATATTGCAAGGCATTTTTTAATAAGTTA
The DNA here is from genome assembly GCF_014076785.1 of Colwellia sp. MB3u-55. Lineage (NCBI taxonomy): Bacteria > Pseudomonadati > Pseudomonadota > Gammaproteobacteria > Alteromonadales > Colwelliaceae > Colwellia > Colwellia sp. MB3u-55. Next base: position 4,555 of record NZ_JACGUS010000118.1, on the reverse strand, counting down.
TCGATACATTGTGAAAAAAGTGGCTGATGAGTCAAAATGGAGTGTAAGGGTTTAGTTAAAATAAGCTCAGCGTTCAGTATTTTGTTTTTGGTCAACAATCTCTGCCAACTTTTTTCAATAAGGCTAGTTACATCATGAGGTTCTTTAATGACGTCCCCTTTCATGACTTTAGAAAACTCAAGTAGATTGGTGAGCAGATCCCCCATATGCTGAACATTTTTAAGTATTCTACTAAAACGATGCTGCTGTTTTTCGGTAGTTTTAGCCAATAATTCTCTCGCTAACGTGGACGTAAAGCTATTAATAGTGACCAAAGGTGATTTCAAGTCATGCGATACCACAAAAGCAAACTGTTCAAGTTCCTTATTCTTTGCCACTAAGTTACTCGTTAATGATAATGACTTCGAAACAAGGCTATCTTTGATACGGGCAACTTTCTTGAGCTCTAAATGGGCTACAACTTGCTGAGCAATAATGGTTAACTGTTTTTTTTGAATATAGGTCAATTGTGACGGTTTGTTATCGATGACACATAAAGTCCCCAGCCTTAGACCTTCAGGTGTTATCAATGGAGCACCTGCATAAAAAACAACTTGAGCGGGTCCAGTTACTAAAGGGTTATCATGAAAACGTTTATCTTTACGACTGTCTTGTATTTCAAAGATGTCATCCTGATGAATAGCATGCGCACAAAAGGCAATATCGCGCGGAGTCTCTCCTACTTCAAGCCCGTAATGAGACTTAAACCATTGTCGCTTCTCGTCGATAAAAGAAATTAGCACAATAGGAGTACCACAGACACTGGAGACAAGCTCGGTAAGCTGATCATAAGCTAGCTCAGATGGCGTATCTAAAATATTGTACTCATCTAATGCTGCCAAACGTGCCAGTTCATTGTCGGGTATTAAAGCTGATATCATCGAATTCTCGCTCCATTTATATCAAGTTATACGTAAGAGTTAAGTGATATATAAAACCATTAAGTTATGCAATCTGTGCAAGCAACTTTTCTTCTAACATATGTGCTGGCATAGGCTTACCCAATAAATAACCTTGTATCTTATCTATTTTAAGTTCACGACAAACTAATAATTGACTCTCTGTTTCTATACCTTCAGCAACAACAATGAAATCAAGAAGTTTAAGCATAATAGTGACGGCTTCAAGCAAGCTTTTTTTCTTGTTAACGTACTGCTCCTTTTTTTGTAGCGACTTGTCGAGTTTAACGATATCAATAGGGAAGTTATTTAAATGAGCAATAGAAAAAAAACCCATACCAAAATCATCTAATGCTATTTGGAAACCATGAGATGACAATGAATGAAGTGTATCTCGCGTTACTTCATCGTCTTCTAAAAGTGCTGTTTCAGTAATTTCTAAGATGATGGTACTAGGTAAAACTCTTTGCCGTGTTGTTTCGTATATTATTTTTTTAGTTAATTGAGGGTCTTGCAATTGTAAGGCTGAGATATTGATGGACATGGAGAAATCATCAGCAAATTGTCTTTGCCATGATCCTAGGTCAGCTAAAGCAGTCGTAAGTACCCATTGACCGAGATCATGAATCAATCGTGTTTCTTCAGCAACAGGAATAAATTCACCAGGTGTATATGACTTCGGTGAATCAGGCCATCTAATAAGGGCTTCAACACCAATGATTTGAGCGTTATGTGCACAAAACACGGGTTGATAAAATAGTCTAAACAATGATTTACGTTGATTTTCACTTATTTCACTTTGAATCAAAAAACGGCGATTAAATTCATTTTGATAATGCGATTCATAGAATCTTAAAGCGTTTTTACCATTCTGTTTTGCTCTGTACATCGCGATATCAGCACACTTGACCAATTCTACTTGGCTATCCGCATCGTTTGGGTATAAGGCAGCACCCATGCTAATAGTACATTTAATACGATGATCGTCGATTAAAAATGGCTTTTGAAATGAACTTAAAATACGATTGGCAATCATGTTAACTTCTTCGACAGATTGAACATTGGCTAAAGTAATAGCAAATTCGTCACCACCTAGTCGAGCGAAACCATCATTGATTCTTAAGCATTCTTTAACTCTTACAACCAAATCAACCAGTAATTGATCTCCTGCATGATGACCTAATGAGTCATTAACATGTTTAAATTCGTCTAAATCCAAGGCTAGCATACCGACAGATAGCTTTGTTCGGTCACTATTAGCAATCATAAACTTGAGGGTTTCATTAAAGTAATAGCGATTATGTAGACCCGTCAGTTGATCTGTTTCAGCCATATTCTTTAAAGCTAAGTAGCTTTCGTGCAATCGCTGTTCCATTTCAAAGCGTTTTTTAGAGTGTATAATCGCTTGATGGAGTTTGACATGTGATATGTCAATTTTAGAGATAAAGTCTTGTGCTCCAGCTTCAATACAGTTCAACGCAATTGAACTGTCTTGTGCGGCACTGATAACAATAATAGCGGTATTACCAAGATTTAAGCGAGAGCGGATGTCGATAATCATTTCAATACCATTAACTTCAGGCATATGATAATCAAGTAAAATAACGTCAAAGGTTTCAGCTTCAATTAGGGCAAGACCTTTGATGACAGAATCAGCCTCTTCCACTTCATAACTATTTTGTAAAGATGTACTCAACGCTCTTTTTACCAGAGCACTATCAATTTCATCATCATCAACAATCAAAATTCTCATTTAGTACCATCCTAGCATGAACATCTACTTTAAAAATACGAACACAAAGACATCCATAACCTTTTGTGAAAATCTACAAGACAATTGGTACGTATTTACATTAGCAACCTAAGTTGATAATGTCTAATTTTCATGGATGTATTCACATTTCATTAATGACATAGGAAAACATATATCATGAAGGTAATGGTAATAGAGGGTAACCCTGACCATTTTGAGATTATTGAAGATGCTTTAGCGTCTATTACGGAAATACATGCTCATGTTGTAAGGTCAGAAACTTTATCTACAGGTGCTGCAAGACTTTCCTCTGAACACTTTGATATATGCCTGTGTGACCTACAATTACCTGATTCAACTATAAGCGAAACTGTACTGTGGTTAAGTTTACAAACTAACCCCTTGCCAATGGTGGTATTGACTTCTGTAAACAGTATTAAAATTGCACAAACTTTGCTGAACAAAGGCGTTCAAGACTATTTATCTAAAGATGAGTTGACACCACAATTACTATATAAAACATGTTATTATGCTATTGAGAGATTTAGGCACCAACAAGAATTTGCTGGATATAATCAAGATATGCAAGCATTTTGTGCTAGCTTATCTCATGATTTTAACGGTCATATTAGTCGTATTATGGGGGTATCTAAGGCATTAAAAGCCGACTTAACCTCAAGGATAGACTGTACTCCTGATGAATTAAAATGGTTTAACTACCTTGAGAAAAGTACAAAAGATGTACATAGCATAGTATCAGACTTACAAAGTTACTTATCTGTAGGCTATGCAAATCAAGTATTCGAAATTGTTAACTTAAAGCTCGTTATTACTAAAGCAGTTATATCACTTAAAGATACAATACAAACTGACTTTAAAGTGAATATACCGGATGAGCTGGCTGATATCTCAGGTAACATTGGTTTGTTACAACTCTTGTTCCAAAATCTAATTGCTAACAGCATAAAATTTAATAATAGCTTACCAATTATCGACATAGCCATGGACGATACTGGTAATTATATTGAAATATTATTGCAAGATAATGGTATCGGTTTCAATCCATTACATGTTAATAAAATATTCTCGCCGTTTCATCGACTAGTTAATGGTAAAAAATTTTCAGGCTCTGGCTTAGGCTTAAGTATTGTTAAGCGCATTATTGAACATCATAGTGGCAGTATAGAAGCTAAATCTGAATTAGGCGTAGGAAGTCTATTTATCTTGAAATTTAAAAAAGTCAAAATAATAGCGTAGAAAACTGTTTAAATTGTTTATTATCACCAAACAGATAGAGATAAAATTAGGTATGATCTTAAAGCAATTTAAACCTTAATGGTTGAAAACAATATTGATCATGCTGAACATGATAGATGCTTTCAGTGATTTTAATATTAAAAATTCAATCGCGTATTTAGTAAATTAACAACAAACGGTTACTTACTTGAGAAATGAAATACCCTAGGAAAATAGTAGTGAATTTATATATCCAGATATTATCTTTCTCAATATTAAAATGCCAAGAAGAGGCGATATAAAAACGTTAAAAATAATTAAAGCCGATATCGCTCTGTGTAGTATTTTAGTGGTGATGATAAGTACGTCAAGTACAGCACTTAAGATAGAGGAATAATATGTTTTAGTTACACAACTGTTGGTAAAACGATTTTATTAGTTATAATTACTAAGTTTTTAAACGCCAGAAAGCAAAAAACCCGTAGCATTAGCTACGGGTTTTTCTTAATTAGAAGCCTAGCAATGTCCTACTCTCACATGGGAACTCCCACACTACCATCGGCGCTACTGCGTTTCACTTCTGAGTTCGGAATGGGATCAGGTGGTGCCACAGTGCTATTGTCGCTAG
>NZ_JACGUS010000117.1:0-166501 GCF_014076785.1 Colwellia sp. MB3u-55 | reverse complement strand
AAACTCACCACAAACTTTGAAGGTATATTCACTGGCGCGGTTGGCACCGCAGAGCATTTGTGTGAATTTACTGAGCACGTAGGGTTAAAGCGCGCACACGGGAAAGCAAATGCCCAAGCTTGTTTTAATAGCGCGTAAAAATAACCACATGCAAGACCGCACTAAAACCATAAGAAAAAATACGACTACCTTTAAGTAGCAAGTAAAACTTGCCTGAAATTCACTCCTTTAATCAACATCTATAAAAATCGATAGGCAAAAGCTTACAAGATGCAGTACATGCATTATTGTTGACCAATTGATAGCTGTGTTTCAGAGCATTATCACTGCGTAGTATTATCATGGGTGGCATAGTAATTATTATGGGTGGCATAGTAATTATTATGGGTGGCATAATAATTCCTCTCAGCCATTGCGCCTTTTATGTCTGAGAATAATTTGCCTGTCCACGCAATTGATAACTTAGAAACACAGCTGCCAAAATTGTAATCAATAGCGTATATTATAAACGTAGGAGGTCAGTTTTTGGCCTCAAGGTCGATCACTATCATGAGTAACATTAAACAATCACTATTGGTCGCTGGCGAAAAACTTCGTGATGCGGATAAGTTGGCTTTTATTCCAGTAAAAATTATTGCAAGTGAAAAAGCAACCACTTTAAAAAAACCTAGTTGGTTAAAAATAAAGATGCCGAGTAACACCGCTAAGGTAACAGAAATTAAACAAGCGATGCGTAAGCATAATTTAAACTCAGTGTGTGAAGAAGCGTCATGTCCTAATTTACATGAATGTTTTAACCACGGCACAGCAACGTTTATGATCTTGGGTGCTATTTGTACTCGCCGCTGTCCATTTTGTGATGTCGCGCATGGTAGACCCTTACCAGTGAGTGCAGAAGAGCCAGAAAAGTTAGCCGCAACAATACGTGACATGAAATTAAAGTATGTGGTAATCACTTCGGTCGACAGGGATGATCTTCGCGATGGCGGTGCTCAGCATTTTGTTGACTGTATTAAAGCCATACGTAAAGAAATACCTCATATAAAAATTGAAATTTTGGTGCCTGACTTTAAAGGTCGAGTAGAACGAGCACTCAACATTTTAAGTCAGGCACCGCCCGATGTGTTTAACCATAACTTAGAGACTGCACCACATATGTATCGTGAAGTTCGTCCGGGGGCAAGTTATAAAAATTCATTGGAGTTGTTAAGTCGTTTTAAAGCCATGCACCCACAGGTCGCGACAAAATCAGGATTAATGATGGGGCTTGGCGAGACAAATGATGAAATTTCCGCCGTATTAAACGACTTGCGTAAACATAATGTAGAGATGCTAACGTTAGGGCAATACATGCAACCGAGTAAGCATCATCTTGCGGTTAAACGCTATGTACCTCCAGAAGAGTTTGATGAGCTGGGTATTATCGCTAAAAGACTTGGTTTTACTCATGCTGCGTGTGGCCCTTTGGTACGTTCAAGTTACCATGCAGATCTTCAAGCCTCGGGTAAAGAAATAAAATAATAAAACTGTATAGGATAAAACATGAATAAGAAATTTAATCCCGAAAAAGTCATCGATGTTGTTCACTGGAATGATAGCCTATTTTCTTTTAAAACCACACGCAGCCAAGGACTCCGCTTTAGAAATGGGGAATATATCATTATTGGCTTAGCGCAAGATGATGCTAGACCGATCTTACGCGCTTATAGCATTGCTAGTGCAAACCATGAAGATTATTTAGAATTTTTCAGTATTAAAGTTGAAGGCGGTGCTTTCACCTCTAAATTACAACATTTAGCGATTGGTGATGAAGTTATTATTGGCAGTAAACCAACCGGAACCGTGGTTATTGATGATTTACGCGATGGTCGAAACTTATTGTTAATTGGCACTGGCACAGGGCTAGCTCCCTTTTTAAGTATTATCAAAGATCCCGAAACTTATGAACGTTTTGAAAAGGTTATATTATTCCATGGCGTAAGATATGCCAATGAATTAGCATATAAAAACATAATCACTGAAGATCTGCCTAATCACGAATATCTGGGTGAAATGATTACTGAACAGCTCATCTATTATCCATGTGTCACACGAGAGCCTTATAAAAATCAAGGACGAATAACTGATTTATTGCGAACGGGAAAGTTATCTCTTGACCTTGGTATAGCTAAACTTGACCCAGAGTTTGATCGTGTGATGTTGTGCGGTAGTCCTTCAATGTTAAAGGATACCTGTACCATTCTAGATGAAAAAGGCTTCAAGGAAAGTCCTAAAAAAGGAATACAAGGTGACTACGTTGTTGAAAGAGCTTTTGTTGAAAAATAACAGGTTTATTCCATGAAAAAATAGGTAGCAAGGGTCTAAATATTGCTGGTTGCATTTATCAAGTTATCTGAATTTGGCTATAAAAAAACGAATAAAATTAAAAAATAACAGGTGTTTTCATACCTAAAAAAAGAGTGGTGGTCAATTGCATATTATCATGTGTGGCAATTGAGGTTGAAAATCGAACTGACCGATAAAACGATTGAAAAATATTATTCGAGTGATGTACTGAATCTAATTCGTACACCACCACCTATTTTTTACATAGGACCTAAAAATAAGAAAAAAATACAATGAAACCTACGCACGATAATTTGTTAGAATGTTTGAGTCAGGCATTTCCCGATGCTATTATCGAGATTGAGGACGAGAGCGAATAGCATACTGGTCAAGTAGACGCTGACCATTATCGAGTTCAAGTGCTTGACGCCAGATTCAATAGATTACATCGTATAGTCCGGCATTGTCTTATTTATAATGCAATGTCTAACTGAGGTCAGAACAGGTGTATGCACTTAATATTATTCCTATGACTCTAAAAGAAGCTGCACAGGCAAAGAATGATCCACTCACAGCTGCGCGGCTTGATATCGAGTATGTAACCAATGTGTTTTACGTCGGTTGCTAACCACAGCGGCAAGATATCAATAGGAGAAATCAGTCAAGGAAAACTTTACATCAGCATGAGCGGTGGTTGCCAGGGATGTCCATCTTATCAGGTAACATTACGACAGGGACTCGAAGTCATACTGAAAAAGATCGCTCCAAAAATCGAGGAGGTTGTCGATACGACCAACCCCTCAGCGGGAAAACAACCATTCTACCCAAGTCATGAGGAGGCCCTATGACAAATCGACTGCCCCAGCAAACGACTCCAACCATAGTTACGCTAGACGATCTCGCTAAGCTAGCAAACTACTCGCTCATGGATACGCTCAACTGCGATCCTGATGCGAGAGAAAATGGCGTAGACCATAGTCCACGACAAGTATTTACCGGGCACTATGTTCCCGTCAAGCCAACCCCTATCCAAGACCCTGAGTACGTTACTCATAGTAAAACCTTTTTCCGTGAACTGGGTTTTTCCGACAGCATGGCGCAGTCGGCTGACTTCATTCGACTGTTCTCTGGCGACCTAACAGAGGTTCCAGCGCCGCTGCGCAAGTTTGGTTGGGCTACAGGCTATGCATTGTCTATTTACGGTAGCGAATACTATCAACAGTGCCCTTTCCAAACGGGTAACGGCTACGGAGACGGTCGCGCAATGTCTGTGCTTGAGGCAGTTATTAACGGTCAACGCTGGGAAATGCAACTAAAAGGCGGAGGACGTACACCATACTGCCGTGGCGCTGATGGTCGCGCCGTGCTGCGATCAAGTGTGCGCGAGTTTTTAGCACAAGAGCACATGCACGCGCTTGGAGTAGCCTCGTCGCGGTCGCTGAGCTTATACGTGTCGAAAACAGAGCAGGTTAATCGACCGTGGTACGCTGAAGGCTCACGTTCACAGGATCCCGATAGGCTTATATCTGAGGCGGTCGCCATTTCTACGCGCGTCGCACCGTCATTTATTCGTGTGGGTCAGCTAGAACTGTTCAGTCGCCGTGTTCACAAGCAGGAACACCCACAAGCAATGGCAGAGCTTGAGATGATTGTACTGCACTTGATCGATCGTGAGTACAGCGACATCATTGACAATATACTTTCCATGGCTGAAAAAGTGGTGCTGCTCGCGCGCGCGTTCCGCAACCGTTTGACGTCACTGGTAGCCAACTGGATCCGTGTCGGTTATTGTCAGGGCAACTTCAACAGTGACAACTGCGCGGCAGGTGGCTTTACACTCGATTATGGCCCCTTCGGGTTTTGCGATGTATTCAACCCGCAATATCAACCATGGACAGGAGGCGGTCATCACTTTTCGTTTATGAATCAGCCTGTGGCAGCAGAACGAAATTTCAACATGTTTTGTAAGGCGTTGCAGCCACTCGTGGCATTACATCAGGATGCTATAAAAAATCTCGACGAGATTCGCACGGGTTTTACAACCGTAATGCAAGAAAAAATGGAAAAAATGTGGGCTGAAAAACTTGGGCTGCAGACATTTAATGCGGAATTATTGCGCGAACTCGAAACACTGATGGCGCAAACTGCGGTTGATTACACCATTTTCTTCCGAGAACTATCAACGGTGCCTAGCGATATTGGCCCACTCAAAAAAAGCTTCTACAAAAACGCGACGTATAATGCAGATCCCGAAGGAATCGACAAGCGCTGGTCAGCGTGGCTCACAACATGGAAATCTCTTAACGCCAGTACGACCGACCCTAGCACTACCGAAGTAAATAGTGCCCGTTCTCCAGTTGAGCTCTCTAGGCAGATGAAACTTGTCAATCCAAAATATAATTTGCGAGAGTGGTTCGTTGTGCCTGCGTATCAACAAGCGAGCATAGGGAATTACTCGTTAGTGCGAGAATTGCAGGAAGTCATGACGCAGCCATATGCCGAGCAATCAATTGATATGGAAAAAAAATACTATCGGCTTAAGCCACTTGAATTCTTCGAAACCGGTGGGTTATCCCATTATAGCTGCTCGTCATGACTTATCGCTTAATGATCAATTTATCTATATCTAGTGCCCAATGAGCATAAACATAATCCCTACTATTGACCTGCTTTACGCTGGCCAAGTACCGCTAATTCCCGCGTACGCGCCTGCCCCCAATGGTCAGATGTCAGATACACGCGGAAGGCTCTTGGGCGATTTACGCATTTCAGTCACCGACCGATGTAACTTCCGTTGCACTTATTGTATGCCCAAGGAAGTCTTCGGAAAAGGCTACCAATACCTGCCACAATCCGAACTATTGAGTTTCGATGAGATCACGCGCATGGCGCGACTGTTTGTTGCACACGGTGTTACAAAAATTCGTCTTACCGGTGGCGAACCCCTACTACGTAAAAACCTCGAGGTGTTGGTTGAAATGCTGGCCGCCTTAAAAACACCAAACGACAAGCCACTTGATATCGCGCTTACTACCAATGCCACGTTATTACCCAAGAAAGTAAAAGCGCTTAAAGCCGCAGGCCTTAATCGGATTACCGTTTCCCTCGACTCTCTTGATGAGGTGACATTCCGGGCTATGAACGACGTTAACTTCCCTGTAGCCGATGTATTAAAGGGGATCGATGCGGCACATGATGCTGGTTTTAGCGCCATTAAAATTAACATGGTGGTTAAGAAGGGTGTCAATGATCAAGATGTCGTTGCCATGGCGCGGCATTTCAAAGGCAGCGGGCATATTGTCCGCTTTATCGAATTCATGGATGTGGGTTCTTCTAATGGTTGGCGCATGAAGGATGTTATTTCTTCGGCTGAGATTGTACGTATGGTCAATGCTGATATGCCGCTTGTCGAAGCAAAGTCCAACTACAGCGGTGAAGTTGCCAAACGTTGGAATTATGCCGATGGTAGCGGCGAAATTGGGGTTATATCCAGTGTAACGCAAGCCTTCTGTTCTACCTGCACACGCACCCGACTTTCAACTGATGGCAAATTGTTCACTTGCCTATTCGCACAGTCGGGCCATGATCTACGCGCACTTATGCGTTCAGGTAAGAGCGATACGCAAATTACCCGTGCTATAGGGCTAATTTGGAATCAGCGTAAGGATCGCTATTCACAACTTCGAACAGAAGAAACGACAAGCAACAAAAAAGTGGAGATGTCATATATCGGCGGCTGATATTTTCAACCTATCGTGATTACAAAGCGTATAGGAAAAACCTTGTAAAACAGTTTGCAGATAAGCTTGATGGATTAGTTTCAGCTCAAGCCTAAGTTCCAAGGAATGCTCAACTTTTAGTGCGAGAGAATGTATATGTTGCGCCAGATAACCGTCATATGGTCGTTGTACAAACCCTGACAAATATCTACATCTGTTATATTAAAAGGTAAGTCCCCATCAATGGTAATAGCCCCTCCGTTACTGTATTATTTGACTCTGTTAAGGAGCTAGTAGGATAGTCATTGGCATTTTTTTAATTGGTATGGGGATTGTTAGCTCCCAAGCTAGTTAAAGAATAAAAGAACAAGAAAGCCATAGAATTTGTCAATATTGTAATACTTCAATCGTATGTGAGATGCCAAAAACAGCTATTGAACTAGGGCTGCGAATAGAACCTTACCAATAAACAGAACTTATCTTCATCTTATAAAGTAGGTACAAAAATTTAAACTACTGCATAGATAAAAACAAACCAGAGAGCTAATTCAATTGTTAAAAATAAATTTTGATTTCTTGGATTGGATTAGTAATTATAACGGGAAGCTTACTCTACAAATTGATATCTTTGCTATAAATATTTAAGTCAGGTTCAGGAATACACATAAGAGCAATATTAGCTGTAAATTCATAGTTATTTATATACCCATATGGCATAGATTCCCTTTGTAATCCAACCTTCTAATGTCTTATTTGATGCCACAACAGAGGTTTACGTTAATTATTTTTCGCCTCTATATTACGTACTAAGCAATTATAAATTCTATGGCACTATATGCCCCAAGCCACGATAGAAGCAGAAACTTATATCGCTATATGATCGGAAAGTTGACCTTAACATTCAGTAAGTCTTTATGTCTCGAATACGCACTAGGAAGTCATTAACACTGATTTTTTTTCATTGCTCATTAAAGCTAGTCTAAACTTCGAGAACACATTACCCATAGTTTTACTGGGGTTCATCGCCTAGAATATTATGCCATTTATTAAAATAACTGGAAATTGAATTTCCCCCAACAAAGAAGTTACGATTTATTTTCAATATGGAGGAAATTTAACAAAGAATTAAAGTGCTGTAGACTTTCTTTTTGAGCGTTCACTCGATGGTTTTGTAACAGGTTCAGATGCAATAATCGGCGATTTACTTCTTGCTCTTTTTTTCTTTTTTGAATTCTGACTTACTGAAACGACAGAATTGATAAACTCTGCTGATTTCTTAGTCGGGTTATAAGCAACCTCAATAATTTTACCGTTATATTCGATAATATCGCCGCGACGAATTTTTTTACGCTTTTGAACTGAAACTTCATTATTTACTAAAACATTACCTTCACTGATCATGGTTTTAGCTTCGCCGCCACCACCAACCATATTAGCAATTTTGAGTAATTTACATAGTTCTATAGGTTCAACACAAATGTCGATAATAGTGTGTTCAGACATGAAATACGCCTAATAATTTTAAATAATAATATCATTGAATTCTAACATATATAAACGCTATTGAATAAGAATTATATTAAGGACACTGGGCATTGTTAAGCTAGCATAGCCAGTAAATACTTAATGTAGGAATACCTTAAAATTTAACTATTTCTGTATAATTCACTATTGGGTTATACATCTAAAAAACTTTCCCTTATTAATAATTAATACTACTGACTTAGTGAATAACGAATTTAGCTAAAAGCGCTACTTAAAAGTGATTTATTCTATCGACTGCCTAAGCATTTCATACAATGCTTTAGAGAAAAATCCAACGGATACATAATTACCGATGGACTTTATAGGTTTGGAATCAAAGATTAACTATCTAATCAATTTTCAAATCATGCTTACCATGATTTTTTTTGGTACGTAAATAATTGTTATTATCATCTTTTAAATGCAAACCCGTGTTCACTTGTTCGACAATATTAAAATAATCTTTTAAGGCATTTATTTTTTTAGGGTTATTAGTGATCAAACGTAAATCTTTAACGGCTAAAGCTTGCAGCATAGTCACTGCATCTTCAAAACTACGGGCATCTTCTGCAAAACCTAAGTGCTTGTTGGCTTGATAGGTATCCATCCCTTGGCTTTGTAACACGTAGGCATCTAATTTATTGTATAAACCAATGCCACGACCTTCTTGGCGAAGGTAAAGAATAATTCCGCCCTGCTCTTTCATCAAATTGATAGTTTCATCTAACTGCTCACCGCAATCACAACGTGAAGAGTGGAATACATCGCCCGTTAAACATTCCGAATGCATACGAACTAGTGGTGCTTGCTGATTTTTATCGGCCTGTTGAAAAATTAACGCTATGTGCTCATGGTTTTCATCAAACATTGTAAAGGTCGCGATTTCTGCCTCGATATCACTGTGTAATCCAACTTTTAGATTAATTCTTGCACGTATTTTATTCATGGGTTTCTTTATTAAATTAGCAAAGGCGCTGTTATTAGCCCCTTAAATATTACCACTCGTTACATTCATATTGAGATATTTATCTAGCTTTCAAGTTTTAATCAACTTTTTAGCTTAAATAGTACAATCTATGGGGAATTCACTGCTTATATTAACAATAATCGATTAATACGGCTAATAAGTTAACCTTGAAATATATTTACTATAACGAAGTGTTAGAGTCATTTCTGCTGTTAAATATTGAGATGACAGTGTGATTTAAAAGGTAACGATTGAATTTTGAACGAATAAACTAATTTTAGTCATCTGTTTTTATTATTCCACTGTAAACCCTAATATGCGCTTGATATACTAAACATCTGTGAGTTACTTTGAAGTAACATCAATAATTTATAATTAAAGCGTTCCGCTAAATAGATAAGAGTATTCCTTGTGATAATGACCCTCAGACCCTTTATTTTAGTATTAATAAGTGGCTTCTTGTTAATGCTAGGCTATGGACTCAGTAATATTTTATTGCCTGTACGCATGCAGAGCGATGGAATGAGCATGAACAATATTGGTTTAGTGTTATCGATGTTATCTGTGGGTTTTTTGTTGGGTGCATATTATAGCCGTATGTTATTACAACGTGTCGGGCACATAAGAATATTCGCGATGTGTGGTAGCTTAACTTCCGTCGCTATTTTACTTTCAGGCCTATATCCAGAACCATTAATGCTTGCATGTATGAGAATTGTCACTGGCTTTTGTATTGTTTGTACCAATGCCACACTTGATAGTTGGTTAAGCCACAGCGCCACAGAAAATAATAGAGGGCGCATACTATCAATTAATCAAATGATGATAATGACAGCACTATTTTCTGGTCAGTTCTTATTAAATGTCGCGCCTGTTGATGACATTACCTTATTTGTTATCTGCGGCATTTTATTTAGCTTATCAATCACACCTATCGTGATTAGTAAGCAACAAGGACCACAAATTGAAGACAGTCAATCAATGTCTTTAATGACGGTTTTCAAGTTATCTCCTTTAGGTGTGGTCAGTTGCTTTTACTGTGGAGTCCTCTATGCGGCTTTAATTAATATGCTGCCTATTTTCGCCAGTAACAATGGTATTGCCGGTTTAGATTTATCCATATTTATGGGCACAGCCATTTCTGGGGCAATCATTTTGCAGTTCCCTATTGCCTACTTATCAGATCACTTTGACCGTCGAAAAGTGATGTTCTGTATGGTCGCAACACTCATTTTATTATGTTTATTAGTACCTTTTCTTATTTCCTCAGATATGTTCAAACTCACCTTGTTGGCCGTAGCACTGATTACGGGATTAGTTGCCTGCCTTTATCCAATGAGTATGTCAGAGACTTTTGATAAAGTATTAAAGGAACAAATTTTATCTGCAATGAGTTCGTTATTATTGATCTATGCATTAGGCAGCATTTTAGGCCCCTACCTAGCCTCTATGATCATGGATACTTTCGGTAACAGTGCCTTGTTTAGTTTTATGAATGTCGTTGCGATAACACTGTTACTATTTATCAGTATTCGAATGAAACTAAGAAAAGCGTTACCGCTTGATGAGCAAGAAAGCTTTGTTATGCAAACACCCAGCGGCGTAGTATCGGAACTCGATCCTCGTACGCAATATGCAGAGGCACAATTTGAAACAACGCCAGAAGTTGAAGTTGCTATCAGCCTTGCAAATAAAAACCCATCAGCAGCCGTTAACATGGTTAAAGCGCTAGTCCTTCGAGACCCCCGAAATGCTTCAAATCTAGCCGCCGCATTAAGTACCATAGACGCGATAGACATTAGTAAACTTTATGCGGCAATAACCTCCGCAGCACCTCAAATGAGTATTCATATTGCTCAAGCATTAACAAATGCTTCCCCTGAGAAAGCCAATCAATTGGTTGATTGGATAACATCTGAGTACCCTGACCAATTTACTAATATTATTGTTGCTATTGCAAATACAATGCCTGACGACGGTATTAATGTCATGGAACTCGCCGCTGAAAATATGGCCGAAGATTACCCAAGTGAACTTTTAGAAATGACTAAAGAATACATGACAAATTTATCAGATTCTTTAGATGCAATGCGACCGATAGATAGAATAGCCGCTGTATCAGAAAATACAGCAACTGAGCTTTATAATCGATTAACAGATGTTGCTCCTGAGCAATCAGCCGAGCTTGCCTTTACGGTATCAGATTCACTTCCTGAATCGTCAAGTGATGTTGCAGAGGCCTATGTACAAAATTTAATCGACAGTGAACAAGCTGGCTCAGCACAGACCTCAGAAAACATTGAAAATGCTGCCAGTAACTATGTTAACCATATGGTTGAAAATATTCCTGAACATGCGGTAGAAATTGCCAGCACATTTGTCGATTCTTTCCCCGAGGTTGCATCGGATATGCTTGAAATATTACAAGAATCAGATGATATTGAAGATAGCAAGTTAACCACTTCTATTGATAAAAAACCCTTGTAAGACTTTACAAATCGGTGATAGCAATTATGCTACAGGTCAAAATCTTTAATATCAGTAAAAATGATGAGCCTAGAATGAAAATTGTTGACGTTAGCAATATAAGAATTAATGATAACTTTGTCTACTAAGCGAAAACTAGACGTTATTGTTTTTATTAATTTCGTACAGATATAAATATCTATTTTTAACAATACAAAATGTAAAATAAGCTAACAAAGTCATTTTTACCTAAAAAGCTAAAGTCAAAGTAAAGTTAAACGCTAAACCTGTAGGGACTATTAGGGGTTTTCTATTTTTTGCAACTTACACCTGCGCTACATATTTAATTATAAATATAACGACCTAGCATGGCCCTTTGTTTTAAAAACCAACTGTAGCTGTAAAGCGTAAATACCATTGTTCTATTTAAAGCTTAAATCCAATCAGTACTTTAAGTAAAATAAGCGCCTAAAGAATATCAACACTTTAGTTACTTTTATTCTGTGTTATAAATTGACTTACCATGGCTGATATTGTCGAACTTTGCTTAGCTTCTAGGTATTTATCTATCTCAATCAAGAAAAAGTGACTTTAAAGTACAGCAGATATCTAGGGGATTTGACTCTCTACTAAAACATGTAAACCAAGTTACCAATAGATATATAAATACCATTAGCACCTCGAGACTTGACAGCTGTGATTACAAGTGTAATATCAACACATCGATTACAACTGTAATATTTAAATATGTCTGAAATTACTAATACAGAATTTGAAGTGTTAGAAGCGTTGTGGGCTCAACACCCTGCTACAGCAAATAGCATTATTGAACAGCTTAATAAACATAAGCCCTGGCACGATAAAACAGTAAAAACGCTGATAAATCGTCTGGTAAAAAAAGAGGCGATAGGTTTTGAAAAGCAAGAACGTCATTATCTTTATTTTCCGTTACTTGAGCGAGATGCTTATACGGAAGTTCAAAGCCAAAGTTTCATTGAACGGTTATTTAGAGGAAGAGTTTCGCCATTAGTTGCTGGTTTTGCGAAAAAAAACAATTTGAAGAAAGAAGATATTGATGAATTAAAGCTTCTCATTACAAAATGGGAGCAAGACAATGATTGATAACCTCTTTACTTTATTACTGCCCTTAACATTGTTGCTAACTATACTGCTAGTTGGACATAAATGGCGAATACATTATTTAGGCGCTAGTAATACTTATTTACTATGGTTAATAGTGCCCTTAGGCCTGGTGATATATTGCTTACCACTCCCTTGGCAGCAGAATAGCCTATCAAAAATAATTGAAATAAAACGTTACTTGATAACTCCAACCCTTGAAATTCAACAAAGTCTTTCTATGTCTTGGGCTCTCTATATTTGGCTAATTATTGCGGCTGCCATGATAACCTATGGCTTGTTAACTTATCATATATTTAACAAGCACCTTCAGCTCACCGCTATTAATAAGTCTATGGTGCCATTAGTGTTACCCCCAAATATATTACTCTACCAAAGTACAGGTACTTATAGCCCAATGTTGGTGGGTTTAGTACAGCAAAAACTTATTATTCCAGAAGATTTTTTTGAGCTTTATAGTACTGAGCAACAAAAACTAATTCTTGAACATGAAATTTGTCATTTTGATCGAAATGACATTTATTGGAACCTAATTGCGCTGACTTGCTTAACGTTGTTTTGGTTTCACCCTCTTGCTTGGCTCGGCTATTTTAGGTTTCGTCAAGATCAAGAGCTTTCCTGTGATCAACTCGTTCTGGCGCGCAAACCAAAAGAGAGCAGGATTAACTATAGTAAAGCGCTGTTAGTGGCGGCTCAGTCGACACCTTCATTAGCATTTGCTCAACTATCATTTAAAAAATATGGAGATAAAAAAATGATGTTAGAACGAATTAATAATTTAAAAACTCGTCCAAAAAGCTCTAAATTAATATTGGCTAGCGTAATATTTACCACCGTTACTCTGCTCTCAGGATTAAGTTACGCAGGAAATCAACAGGAAAGTCTTGGAGATAAAGTCGCAGAGTCAGTTCAGCTTAAGCCTATTCAGCGAGTCAATCCTAGATATCCAGAACAAGCAGCAAAAGACAATATAGAGGGCTCAGTAGTACTAACGTTTGATATCATGACAAATGGTGCGGTTGAAAATGTAGCAGTCATAAATTCAAAGCCTGCCGGTGTATTTGACCAAGCAGCCTTAAAGGCATTAAAACAATGGAAATACTCTGTCAGTGACCACATGTTAAAAAATGCGTTAGTTCAATTAGATTTTTCAATGAATAAAGATAAAAAACATGAAAGTTTAATTGAGCGTATTCAGATAACTAAGTAAAGTTAGCGTAATATTTTAAAAAGGTTACCTAGGTAGCCTTTTTACATTTAAGTGAGTATACCCAATCGTAGAATTAATCACTTTTACTATAAATCTTTCCATAACGTTATCCATTTATTGCTGCTTGAATGCGCCTGTACCGTTAGGTACAATGGGTTGAGTTAAATTTACAGGGTAATATTGTGATAAAAGGTAAAAGAAGAGCCTTCGATGAGAGTACAGCATTAAATGCTGCGATGAATGTCTTTTGGCAAAAAGGTTATGTTGGCGCATCACTCACCGATTTAACTAAAGAAATGGGGATTAACAAACCAAGTATGTACAGTACTTTTGGTAACAAAGAAGCCTTATTTGTTAAAGCCACACAATGCTATATTGAAACTAAAATGAAACCTCATATGGCGTTACTATTTGCACCTGATCTTTCCCTAAAAAATCGTTTGAAAAATCATATGATGTCAATTGTCACCATGCAGTGCAGTGATGAACAAGCAAAAGGATGCTACTTAGTTTTATGTCAATCAGAACTGGTCAGTGGTGATATTCCTGAGCAAGCAAAATTGATACTCGAAGATGCTGAAGTCATTCCTAAACAATTATATGTCGATTTTTTCAATCAAGATTTAGAGGCTATCGCTTTAGGGCTAAATAAAAATGCCGACGCAAACAGTCTAAGCGTATATACGTTATTAAAAGGCACTGCCTCTATGGCTCGTTCTGGCGTAGCTAAATCGCAACTAGAATATACTGTAGATAGTATGCTTAAAGGTATCGGCGTTAACTAAAGAGATCGCTCTTTTTAAAACGATGTCCCTGGGCTATACACATCCTGCAATAATACGCTATTTAGCATTATTTTGGGGGATTTAAAATTTGATATTCCCCAATAAAGCACTACAAGTGCTCCAGTTCAATTTTAATTACCCTTTCGTGAATCAGCATACCTAAGCACGTTATTTACTCTTTAGCATAACCTCAATCTCTAGACCTTTAAATCGATAATATTTATTTCATTAATTACGGTTGACTTAATCATACCGATCGGTACAATAATGAAATCAAGGCATACCGATCGGTACATCTATTGTAAATAAGCACCATAGACGTGAAGTATTCATTCACTGTGAATTTTAATCTGATCAATAAAATTAAATTAATGATAAGGAAAGTAAAATGACAACTTTAACAATACATACCATTGAATCTGCTCCACAAGCAAGTAAGACACTTTTAGAAGGCTCAGTTAAAGCTTTTGGCATGTTACCAAATTTACATGGTGTACTTGCTAGCTCACCACAACTTCTTGAAGCTTATCAAAAACTTCATGAGCTATTTACAAATACCTCATTTGATGCAGAAGAATTAACTGTTGTTTGGCAAACAATAAATGTTGAACACGGCTGTAATTACTGTGTACCAGCACACACGGCTATTGCTCATTCAATGAAAGTTGATACTGCAATAACTGAGGCTTTGCGTAATCAATCGCCAATGCCAAACGCTAAGTTACAAGCACTTCAAGATATGACCTTGATTATTGTTCGTAATCGCGGACACGTTAGTGATACAGAATTAGCCAGTTTTAAAGAAACTGGGTATGGCGAACAGCAAATATTAGAAATAATATTAGGCCTGTCTCAAAAAGTGATCAGTAACTATACCAATCACATTGCGAGTACGCCAACAGACGCACCATTCAAAGCATTTGCATGGCAGAAAAATGCATAAGTAGCGCTGGGGGAATAACTAAGTTAATTATTCTACTGACCATTCCCCGATTAAATGCTAAATACGTTAATAAAGTGCTAATAACATCGAGTTATTAGCACTTTTATTTGTTATTTTTTTGACGATTTTTTAGTTTGTTTTGCTCAATTTTATCGTTTTGTAATACTTGTTGCAAATCTTCACTTCGTTGTTTAACCGCTACCCCATAACTTTTATCATCACCCCATTTATCAGCCAAAATTGTCATTGACTCAGTATCATGTTCAGCAAAAAGTTCTCCTGCTCTAGCCGATTCAACCGGATCGTTGCCAAGTAATACCAATGCTTCAATACCAAAATTAACGGCAGAGTCAAAAGTTTCTCGTTTAAGACTTGTCACCCCAAGCTGCATAATTTGATAAGCGTGTCGTCGGTCAATAGCGCGTGCAAGAATTTTTAAATGCGGATAGTGCTTACGAGCCAATTTAATAATATCTAATGTTTTATCGGGCTCGTCTACAGCAATAACCAGCATTTTTGCATTTTGGGCCCCTGCAGCTGCTAATAAATCTTGTCGGGCGGCATCACCATAAAAAACTTTGTTACCAAAACGCCTGAGTAAATCTATTTGGCTAGCACTGTGATCAAGAATCGACAAATGATAGCCTTGAGCTGTTAATAAACGTCCTATAATTTGTCCAAAACGTCCATAACCAGCAATAATGACATTTTTTGTGGGTTCGAGGTCTTTTATCGCATCAAATTCAGGTGTAGCAGAAGTTTTTCTCGCCAATACCTTCTCATATAAAATCAATAGTAATGGTGCGCAAAGCATTGATATAGCAACGATAAGTGTAATTAACTTAGTCTGCTCTGGTGTGGTGATAAGTAGATTACTTGTTAATGAAAGTAAGACAAAAGCAAATTCACCACCTTGTGCTAAAGCTAAAGTGAACAGTATCTTTTGACTGCCTTTCATCTTAAAAAAATGTGCCAACACAAAAAGAACCAGTGCTTTAATCGTTATAAGGGCTAATACCGTTAACGTAACAAATGTAATTTTCTCAAAAAGAAGAGGAAAATCTATCGAAGCACCTACGGTTATAAAGAACAAACCGAGCAATAATCCTTTAAAGGGTTCAATATCAGCCTCTAATTCGTGCCTAAACTCGCTTTCAGCCAGAACTACACCCGCTAAGAATGTACCCAGCGCAGGAGACAAACCTATTTTTTCCATAATCAGTGCAATGGCAATAACTAATAATAATGCCGCAATGGTAAAAATTTCACGTAACCTTGTTTCTGCAATGTAACGAAATAATGGCGATGAGATGTATTTGCCTGCTAAAATAATGGCTGCAATGACTGAAAGAGAAACCCCCACTTGAACGTAAACGGGTAAGTGAGCAATCAAACTATGGCCAGAAGACTGTGCTGTACTTAAGTCTTGAAAGGCAAGCAGTGGTAATATTGCAAGAATAGGAATTACCGCAATATCTTGGAACAGGAGTACCGAGAAAGCATTTTGCCCCGCGTCTTGTTTGATCCAACCCTTTTCTGTCAATGTCTGCAAAACAATCGCTGTTGAAGACAATGCTAACATCAAGCCTATTGCCAATGATGTTTGCCAAGGCAAACTGAATAGGTAAAAACAAAGTGTAAAAATAAGTGTGCTTGTTGCTATAACTTGTAAGCCACCTAGGCCTAGAATAGAGTGGCGCAATTTCCAGAGTCTGGCCGGTTGTAATTCCAGGCCAACTAAAAATAGCATCATCACAACACCAAACTCGGCAAAATGCATAACACTGGTTTGATCGCCAACCAAGCCGAGTAAGTTAGGGCTAATTAAAATTCCCGCTAACAGATAACCCAAAACAGAACCTAAGCCGAGTCTCTTTGCCACCGGCACGGCAACAAGTGCTGCAACTAAGTATATAACTGCTATTTCTAACATCTTTAAATGTACTCCTTTCACTAGGGCGTTATTGAATAGTTAAATTTGAGGATTAGTCGCCTAAGTTATACGTATTTTATCAATATTTTAAACCTGATGCGATTGCCTACTGCCAAGTTATAGGCGAGAAGCAAAATTGTCAGCTGAAGTTTAATGATGACGATAATAATAAAATTTATTTTTCAATTTAAAGGAGAATAAAATTTGCCACTTGTTATATGTTAAGTGTTGATGGCGACAACAGCACTAATAGTATAAATAATGATTGTTAACATCGCCAAAGTAACTGACAGCTCAGTCTCGACTGGAGAGCCTAAAGTTGTCTTTTTATCAAAAATCACTGCATTATGCGAAGAATTCAAGCGTCAATAATGCAAACATGAATATATGGTTTACTTCATGGTGAAGCTCTTGTAACGCTTATTAGCAACATTTAAATTTAAGGTTAATGTTGCTTTTGATAGTGCTCAGATAAAATAAGTAATGAGCGTTGATAATTAATTTTAGCGATACTTTAAAAAGTTACTATATTAAAAAAGTGGCCTGTGCTTTTATTTTTCTGTTTTACTAGTAAGAAAATCACTAGTTGATTACTAAAGTTAATTAAGCTTGTTCAACCAGTAACTAATTTTCTCTTCCAACAGTTTAGGGTTTATCGGTTTAGAAATATAATCATTCATACCCGATACAAAGCATTTTTCTTTATCACCTTTCATAGTATTTGCCGTCATTGCAATAATAGGAATAGTCGAGAAAAAGACACTATCCATATTATTTCTTATATGTTCAGTGGCTTGATAGCCATCCATTTCTGGCATTTGGCAATCCATTAGAATTAGGTCATAAGGTTCTTCTGGATCTTTCTTCTCTAAGATATCGATTGCATTTACACCATTGACTGCTATATCAATAGAATAATCAAACTTTCTTAATATACCTAGAGCAACTTGTTGGTTAATTCGGTTGTCTTCAACTAACAATATTTTTGCTTTAGCGATCTGACTTTTATTGTCTAACATATTACTTCTAAGGCTAGCCGTCTTTTTTAATGCCTGTGTCTTGTTAAGTGTAGCATCTAGGATATTAAGTAACTCATCAATGACTACAGGTTTTAATAAATAATCTGAGGATCCTGATGTTGATGACAAAGGACCTTTAACAATCTGATCCATTGAGGTTAACATCACTATTTTAAGCTTATCAAGTGACTTAATTCTTCTAATCTCAGCGTTTAGCTCACTACCTGACATACTCGGCATTTGCATATCAATAATAGCCATAGCAAAATAATGGCTATCGTATTGCTTCAATATAGCCAATGCCTTACTACCACTGTTAGCTTGAATAACTTTAGCCCCAAAAAGACTGAGTTGTTTGCTAAGCACTTCAAGATGAGTAAGATTATCATCAGTAACTAGAATGCTCATTCCATTTAAATGGGTACCTAACTGAATTTGCAATTTTTCTGTGGTAGGTTTTAATTGGATATTAAAACTAAATTCGCTACCTTGACCAAAGACACTGCTAACAGTAATACCTCCCCCCATTAATTCACATAATTGCTTTACAATAGACAAGCCTAAACCAGTACCACCATACTCTCGTGTTGTCGATACATCGACTTGAGTGAACACATCAAAAAGTATTGAACATTTATCCGCTGGTATACCGATTCCTGTATCTATGACATCGATATGTAGTTTTATATCTCCATTGTCATTTAAAACTGTCTTTGCTTTAATAACAATCTCACCCGTGGGGGTAAACTTTATTGCATTGCCAACTAAGTTAGTAATGATTTGTCTTAATCTACCAGGATCACCAATGACCATTTGATGAGCAACATCGGTGACATCAAGAATAATTTCTAATTTTTTATCTTTGTTGTTCATCGATAATGACTGAACCAAATCACCTAAATTCCTTAAAAGGTCAAATGTAATCAATTCTACTTCAAGTTTACCTGCTTCTATTTTTGAAAAATCTAGAATGTCGTTTAGAATATGAAGCAAGGTATCGGCGCTTGAATGCGCTAATCGAGTAAAATGAGCTTGTTCTTGACTTTGCTCGGTCGTTGATAATAAATTTAACATACCTAAAACACCGTTCATTGGCGTTCTAATTTCATGACTCATATTAGCCAAAAACTGTGATTTAGTCCGATTGGCTAATTCAGCTTTTAATTGTTGTTTCTTATTTTCATCGGCTAAACTTTTCAGCATCAATTCTTTTTTAACTGAACTAGACACATCTTGGATCAGAATTTCACATAAGCGTTCATTGCGGGAAGTATTGATGCTTTTAATCGATATTTGCTGCTGTATACGGTAATTGTTATCACCGACATGGCTTTTATGGAATAACGCTAAAGGTTTAGGATTAAAAGTATTAGAGAGTTTAGTGGGCAATCCTAACGTTAATGCCTCACTGCATGCATCACTTAAGCGAGAATAGTTAAAACCCTCTAGAATATCACCGATTTTACAACCAAAACCTTTATCATCGACTATTGCAGAATGATCTTTTATCCACTGATTATAAAAAACAACCTGATAGTTTTCATCAATAATGATAATACCAAGGGAAAGCTCATTAACAGAACTAAACAAAATATTTTTTGTTAAATTATTCATAGCAGAGCTAAGCTTCACTTTTGTTAGTAATGCCAAAAACAAATTTTCGCACAGATTCTTGAAAAATCTCTAACGAGGTAATATCCATAATAAAAGAAATAAAGCCTTCAATATTATCATCAGGTAAAGAGAACTTAACTTTTATATATAAAGACCAATCATTTTCGCTGCTATATACATAGACTTTATTAATATCTCCTTGTATAAACTCCGGCATTTCAATTTTTATTGAAGATTTAAGAAAGTTAATGACCGTTCCAAAACAAGCATTTAAAATAACATTGCCTATTTCTACTAAAGAATCTTGCTCAAGATCAGACAAAGCCTCGGGAGGAAACTTATTACCAAGTAAAGTACTCACTAATTGCAAACCACTTTCTTTGCTAAACATGAGTAATGCTTGGCCTTTAAAGTCACCTTCAAATCGTTGGATTACAGCACTAATTTCTGTATCACTAGCAAAATTCAATTTAGATTTAGCTACTTTGTTAGAGATGATTTCGACTTTTGGGATAGTTAAATCAACCGGTTGAGATACCATTTTATTCAGGGAATTGGCTGCTCTACCAATACCGATATTAAATATTTCGGTGAGGGCATCAATTTCAAGTGGAGATAAATTATCCTTCATATGCTTCCCTAACTATTTAAAAAATGGCTAATAAGTTCTTCGGTAATCGGCTTAGTTAAAAAAACAACACCCGCTTGCTCAGCCTGCTGTTTTATTTCATCTTGAATATTTGCGGTCAACAAAGCGCGCTTAGGAATTGAAATTAGTTTATCTAATGCAAAAATTAATTCTATACCTGTCATACTAGGCATATTATAATCAAAAATCGCAATATCAATTTTACTTTCCGCCGTTAATTGGCTCAAGCACTGCTCGCCACCTCCAGCTTCAATGATGTCGACTCCAGGTATATAAGATTTAACAATTTCTTTGAGCATCATTCGAGAAACAATACTATCGTCGACAATTAACACAACTTTACTCATTTAAATACCCAATTATTTTTAATAATCTTTCTCATAAAAGCATATAAACGAATGGGTTTATATGCAAGCTAATATATTGAAATATAATTAGTAATTTGATCAAGGTACAAAAACAAGCTGTAATCTTACAAACATCCCCTTAATGGGAGGTGTTTTTGATTAGAACTAATGAGCCTAAGGGGAACTTTAAAAGCCTATAAGTCGACGTTAAAAAGGTAGGAGGTGGTTAAATACATTTGTGTAATGCCAGCAACATAAGTGTTGGCTAAATGATAAATATTTGCGTTATCAAAGTTTATACTCGGCCTATAAACGTCAATAAAATTACCTAAGGTAAAAATGTCAATCCGTCGCAAAAATGAGTAATAACGAGTAACGTCTGTTTGTGTTTTCTTACACGTGCGAGAGTTTGATAATCACTACTTCTTAGTTCCCTAGATCTAAGCCTTTGGTTGGCTCGTATAAAATCAGCACCTTTGCTAGACGTAACAACCAATGTGCAATCTCTAATCGTTGTGCTTGGCCATCCGATAATCCTACATTTTTAGAGACTAGCAAAGTATCAATACCAAACGATAAGTTATCAATAAATGAAGTTAACTTTACTAATTGAGATACCTCAAGCATTTCTTAGTAGCTAGCATCATCTTTTGCTAGGTTTATAGGGATTTTATAAATGCTAGCAAATAAGAAGCCCTATTCCGCTTACAAGGATGCCTTTAGCAGACATATATAAACCTCTTATTAGCCAGCGGCTAAAGTAAAATATCCAACATTATTAGCACATTCGATATTTTACTAAAAAGTACGCATAGAGCGACGATAAGCACAGAAGAGATTAACTTCTCGGACGTATAAATGGCATATGTCTATTTACATCTTTATATAACAAATATCTAAATGGACCTGGGCCACCGGCATAGCAAGATTGTGGACAAAAAGCACGTAACCACATAAAGTCACCCGCCTCTACTTCAACCCACTCACCGTTTAAATGATAAACAGCTTTACCTTCTAAAACATATAATCCATGTTCCATCACATGTGTTTCGTCAAAAGGGATCACGCCGCCTGGTTCAAAAGTTACAATGTTTACATGCATATCATGGCGCATATCTGATTGCTCAGTAAATCTGGTGGTTTTCCATACACCACCGGTATTAGGCATTTCAATAGCTTCAACTTCATGGTCACTGGTTACAAAAGCTTCTGGTGCATCGATGCCTTCAACAACTTGATAAGCTTTGCGGATCCAATGGAATTTTACATTTTCTAAACTATTATTTTTAAGTGTCCATTTAGCACCAGCAGGTAAATAAGCATACCCACCTGATGTCATATAGTGGTTTGTCCCTTCGATAGTAACATCCATTTCACCTTCAACAATAAAGAGTACACCTTCAGCATTTTCATCAAGTTCTGGTTTTTCAGAGCCTCCGTTTGGTGCTACTTCTACTATATATTGAGAAAAAGTTTCTGAAAAACCACTCAATGGACGAGCCAGCACCCACATCCTCATATTATTCCAAAAGGGTAAGTAACTGATAACAATATCAGTTAACACACCTTTAGGTATAATTGCGTAAGCTTCGGTAAAAATAGCGCGATCAGAGATCAATTGTGTTTGTGGGGGTAATCCACCTTTAGGCGCATAATATGTACTTTTATTAGACATTTTCGTTTTTCCTTATTGTTTGGGCTTCATTAAATTCTTTTCTATAAGCGTGAAGTAAAGGCTCGGTATAACCATTGGGCTGTGTTTTTCCTTTAAAGACAAGATCTAATGCTGCTTGAAAAGCTAAACTACTGACAAAGTTAACAGACATTGGCTGATATAAAGGGTCATGGGCATTTTGTTGATCAACAATAACCGCCATTTTTTCTAAGGAAGATCTCACTTCAGACTCAGATAAAATACCATGGGCTAGCCAGTTACAAATGTGCTGACTAGAAATTCGTAATGTCGCTCTATCTTCCATTAAGCCAACATTGTTAATGTCGGGGACTTTTGAGGCGCCCATGCCTAAATCAACCCAACGAACTACGTAACCCAAGAGACCTTGGGTATTGTTATTAAGCTCTTTTTCTATTGCCTCTTTACCCAATTGCTCAGATTTTTTTAATAAGGGTACTGTTAATATATCATTTAAACGAGCACGAGGTCTTTGCGCAACACTATTTTGTACTTCAAATACATTCACTTGATGGTAATGTATTGCATGTAAGGTGGCCCCGGTTGGTGATGGAACCCATGCCGTATTAGCACCTGATAAAGGATGAGCAATTTTCATTTTCATCATCTCAGCCATTTCATCAGGAATAGTCCACATCCCTTTACCAATTTGTGCTTTACCGGAAAAACCGCAAGCTAAACCTATATCTACATTCCAATCTTCGTAGGCTTTAATCCAGGGTTGTGCCTTCATATCACCTTTTAACACCATGGGACCTAGTAGCATACTGGTATGTATTTCATCGCCCGTTCTATCTAAAAAACCAGTATTAATAAATACAACACGATTTTTTACGGCTCTAATACACTCTTTCAGGTTGACTGTTGTGCGACGTTCTTCATCCATTACCCCAATTTTAATGGTATATCTGACAAGACTTAAACCGTCTTCAACAGCATTAAACAGTTTGTTAGCAAAAGCCACTTCATCAGGGCCATGCATTTTAGGCTTAACAATGTAGACACTACCCTTTCTTGAGTTACGGTGAATACTATTTTTTTGTAAATCGTGTAAGGCTATTAAGGTGCTTATCATGGCGTCCATGATACCCTCTTGAATTTCGAAGCCCTCTTGATCGAGTATTGCAGTACTGGTCATTAAGTGACCAACATTTCGACAGAATAATAAACTGCGTCCTGGCAAATTTAAGTTACCACCGTTAAGATCCTGATAAATTTTATCAGCTTGTAATACTCGCTGGGTTATTTTACCTGCTTTATCAATAGTTTCACTTAAGTCACCTTTCATTAGCCCTAACCAATTACGATAAACATGAATTTTTTCTTTGGCGTCTACTGCAACTACCGAATCTTCAAAATCTTGTATTGTGGTTAATGCTGATTCTAAAGTAATATCTTTTATATTTGCAGCGTCTGTTTTACCAATAGCTGAGCTTGCATCTATTTCTATCGCCACACGTAAATTATGATGGTTAAGTAAAATGGAGCTGAGCTTATTCTTATCCCCCTGAAAGCCAATAAATTGTTCAGTATTTTTTAATAGTGAGGTTTGACCATCAATTAAAGTGACTAAAAGCTTTTTATTGTCAATAATATAAGCACATGACTGATGATGTGAGCCGTTGACTAGTGGAAAGTGATCATCTAAAAATTGACGGCCGTAAGCGACTACTTTTGCTGCTCTAATAGGATTATGCGTTGCTTTTTTCTCAGCGCCATCTTCACCACTAATGACATTAGTTCCATAAAGGGCATCGTATAAACTTCCCCAGCGCGCATTAGCGGCATTTAATGCAAATCTAGCGTTGGCGGCCGGAACAACAAGTTGTGGTCCAGCTTGTGAGCTGACTTCATTATCTACGTTGTTTGTGGTGATAAGAAAGTCATCACCTTCAGGGCTCAAATAGTCTATATCAAAAAGAAAATTTTTATATTCCTCAATATCAAAATTATCTTGATGCGCGAGATTCCAATCATCAAGTTGTTCCTGTAATTGAGTGCGTTTTACTAATAAGGCTCTGTTTTCAGGGCCTAATTGATGAGTTATTGTTGATAAGGACTTCCAAAAAACATCAGCAGAAATGTTTAAGCCGAGTAAAACCTCGTCTTCTATGAATTTTACTAAATCAATATCGACTTTTAGCAAGTTTTTCTGTTGATATATTGTCATTTACTTAACCACTTATTCCTTAATCATACGTTGATTGTTATGTTAATTATGTGTTGAGGTCTTCGCTGATAATTGTCTTTATCTAAAGCTGCAATGTTGATGAATGTAAACAAATTCACAACATCTGTCAACAAAGGCAGTTAATTGTAAACGTAATTGTTGACAATTAACATTTAAGTCAAATCTATTAAGGTCAAACAATATTTATGCTTAATGAAATACCTTAATAATCACGTGTAATTTACCAAAAAGTTGACCTATAATGCGAGTAACGCACATAAAAAACATAATAATCATACGCTTACTGGTTTAATGACTAATACTGACGGTCACAAACAGACGAGTTATTACTTGACGACACCAAGATTGAAGTTGGAAAGTACGTTATCATGCTCCATGTGGCAGACTACTTTTCAAATAAAAGGGCTAACAAGATAAACCACCATTGTTAAATCGTATTCCAACTCATCTTGGCATTTTGACGCTAACGCAAATTATTATGTACCGTTAGTGCGAGTATGTTGGCGAGTTATTTTATGGGAGCAGACATTTTTGGTGCGTTAACTATGCCTTTTTTAGCGGTTAGAAAAACAGATCATCGTGGTTTTATTGCTAGTGTAACCTTTGTTTCAACTTACTTCTTTTGAGGGGGGCATTGTAATATTTTTACCCTATGCTCAATCTGTTAACAACAACACCAGTCAAACCTCTTAAATTGAGGCTCTTGGTGTTGTTGCTGTATAATTAGCTTTAGCTATTTACTACTTACTCTGCTTACTACTTATTCTGCTTTATGGTTTGCTAACCAGTGCTCTGCAATATCTTGCCTTCTACACACCCAGACATCATTATATTTTCCAATATAATCTAGGAACTTAACCAAACTTGCAAAACGACCTGGTCGGCCAATAATGCGGCAATGCAAACCAATAGACATCATTTTTGGCGCATCAGCTCCTTCAGCATACAAGGTATCAAAAGTATCTTTTAAGTAACAATAAAACTGTTCACCTGAATTAAAACCTTGCGGACTCGCAAAACGCATATCATTGGCATCTAAACTATAAGGGACAATTAAATGTGGCTTTTTTTTACCTTTGACATAATAAGGTAAATCATCAGCATAACTATCAGCATCATATAAAAAAGAGCCCTCCTCCATAACCAACTGTCGAGTATTTTCACTCATGCGGCCAAGATACCAACCTTTAGGTTTTTGTCCTGTCATTTCCTCGTGGATAGCTATCGCTT
Source organism: Colwellia sp. MB3u-55 (assembly GCF_014076785.1). Lineage (NCBI taxonomy): Bacteria > Pseudomonadati > Pseudomonadota > Gammaproteobacteria > Alteromonadales > Colwelliaceae > Colwellia > Colwellia sp. MB3u-55. The sequence goes on along the minus strand of NZ_JACGUS010000117.1, from coordinate 140,746 downwards.
TTTTTAAATGTTCACGCTCGGTTTCAATGGGTACATTTTGATAATCTATCCACCTGTATCCATGACTGGCAATTTCCCAATCTGCTTTTAACATCGCTTCAACCGCTTCAGGATTACGTTGCATCGCCATCGCGACACCAAAAACAGTTACAGGTAAGCCCCGCTGAGAGAATAAGCGATGTAATCGCCAAAAACCTGCGCGGCTGCCATATTCATAAAAAGACTCCATGTTCATATGCCGTTCGTTAACAAACGGTTGTGCGCCAATGATTTCTGATAGAAAAGTTTCCGAGGCATTATCACCATGTAAAATGCAATTCTCGGCTCCTTCTTCATAGTTGATCACAAATTGCACCGCCACTTTTGCCTTATTCGGCCAAGTAACGTTAGGTGCATGCTCTCCGTATCCTTTCATATCTCGAGGGTAATTATTCATATCTATTTTACTCATACTAATGTCAACTCAATAGTTTCGTTTTCTAAAGTAAGTTCATCACAATGTTTGCCAGCACCGACCCTGTCAAAGCCAATAAAAAATCGGTCTTTTTTCTTATATTAAGGGCATATGCCAAATTACTGCATGAAAATTAAAGCCTTGTTGTCCATGGGTTACAAAAACCTGTAAATTTGCACTAGAAACAGAATCACCTGCCATTTTTAATATCTTTGAAGTGAACTTGTTAGAGGTAATATCAGCTTGAACAAGGGTGTAAGCTCTTTAATTGCATCGTTATGATCAGTTTTAAAGAGGTGATAGCGAGGACCAAACTCGAGATCTGTACACAGGTTCAATTAACATCACTGGCAAGGGTTACATCGGCACAACAATAGCTATCACCCCAAGTAAAGCCTGTTGAATTTGCAATAGTGAACGTTACTTCATTGCCATCAGGGCTTGGTTTATCATGTCCTGTGTCCTATAAACTTGCTACTTTAATTGTACTAAAAGTAGCAGCTTGTGTTGTAGCAACACTCAAACCAAACAATAGAAACGAGGTAGTACTAATAACTGTGGTTATCATGTTCATTTATCTTCTCAGTTTTTGTTTTGTTGTAACTTTTTATTCCGTGATTATTTAGTTGTATAAAGTAAAGGTTACATTACTCTTTTGTTGTTTGACGTTGTTGGTACCACAGTGCAATTAACTTCCGCTCTGAGTCAGTAATTTTGGTTAAGTTACCTATAGGCATAGCTTTAAGGACTACGGTTTGTTGATAAATTTGGGTGGCTTGCGCTTTAATTTGTTCAGGTGTGTCATAAATAAAGCCTTTAGGCGCAGCGGCAAAACCAGCTTGAGTGGGTTTGTCTGCATGACAAGATGAACAACGCTGTTGAATAATGGCTTGAACTTGAGAGAATTCTACTGGTGATACTGTTGAATCAGTGTTCGTGACGATTGACTTAGGCGCCATAGCCCAGATAACGACCACCATAATAACTACAGCAGTAACTAACGCTCCTGTTAGTGGTTTTCCTGGCGTGTGACGCGAAACAAAAAACACCCGTATTAAAGCACCAGCCATAGAAATACCCATTAATATTAACCAGTTATATTCATGGTTATAAGTCATGGCATAGTGATTACTTATCATCACAAAGACAACAGGTAAGGTAAAATAAGTGTTATGAACAGAACGCTGTTTACCTGCTATTCCGGGGGCGGCGTCAACTTTCTCGCCTGCTATAAGCCTTTCGACCATTTTCTTTTGGCCAGGAATAATAACAAAGAATACGCTAGCGGCCATAATAGTACCTAACATGGCACCAAAGGTCATAAAAGCGCCACGACCACTAAATATGTGTGTTAATGCATAAGCGGCGGCAGAGACAAGTGCAAAAATTACAACACCTAAAACTAAATCATTTTTAGCTAAAGCAGATTTACATAAGAAGTCGTAAATAAGGTATCCACCAAACATAAAGCCTAAGCTAATTGCAATGGCTGTGCTTTGCGATATATCAGCAACACTTGTATCAATAAGGTAAATATCAGCGCCATACCAGTAGACAATAGCCATTAAAAAGAAACCACTGATCCACGTTGTATATGCTTCCCATTTAGACCAATGAAGATTATCGTCTAAAGGCTGGTTTTTGGGACCCAACATGTATTTTTGCGAATGATAAAAACCACCACCGTGTACCGCCCATAACTCACCAAAAACACCATTTTTGGTATCTGCAGGATTTTTAGGTGTATATAATGAATTATCTAGCATAACAAAATAAAATGATGCGCCAATCCAAGCTATGCCGGTAATTATATGAAAACTTCGCACTAAAAAATTTAATACATCAAACAAATACGCTTCCAAATTTCTGACCCTTTTAAAGAATTTATATTGCATTTATAGCGCGGCTTAATTTGCCAACTTAACTATAGCTTAAGGCTTGTGTTGTGTAATTTACATTCATTACTAAACATCAACTTAGCATATAAAACAAAAACAAAATTGTCAACAATCTTGTTTACAATTAGTTATCAGTACAGACAAGTGTTTTTACCCATAAACTAAAGCCAAAAAATTTAAATAACTTTATGTTTCTGAATAATATAGGTGATTTTTCTAAAGGAAAGGATTGAAATTATAAAAGTTATATCTATTGTTAGCACTTCTCAACAAGCTGCATACCACAACCTTTTAAAATGATATGTTTTATTGTTCTTTTAGCATCATCAAAGTCGCTATTGGTCAATGGCCTATCCAAAGCAGCTTCAATCTCAACTGAAAAGTTCGCATAATGTTGAGTAGCCCCCCAAATAGTAAACAACAAATGATAAGCTGATATTTGCTCATCTAACTTACCTTGCGCTTGCCATGATTGAATGATGTTAGCTTTGTCAGTGATCCACTGTTTAAAATCTGTTTTCAAATATTGACTTAAATAAGGCGCGCCATGCAGTAACTCACTAGCAAAAATAATTGAAGGAGTAGGATTAGTTCTTGAATACTCTATTTTCGCATCTATGTAGCTTGCAATTGCTTTTGCTGGGTCATCATTGGGATTTATATCAGCAAAAGCTTGATTCCATAAATTGATAATATTAGTTAACACCGCACCATAAAGCGCGAGTTTATTCGTGAAATAATAATGAATGTTACTTCTGGGTAACATTGCCGTTTTCGCAATACGCGCAATGGACGCACCATTAAAGCCATATTTCTTAAATTCTTGTTCAGCAGCTTTTATTATTTTATTTTTGTTTAATAGCCTAGCTTTTTGTTGTGTATTGACTAAATCATCATCAGTAATTTTTATTGTTGCCATATTTTAACCAAATATCTCACCGTTAACGCATTAACGTTTTTTAAATATATCAACTAAATCGCTAGTAAATTCTTTTTCATCTAAATTTAAACGCGTCTCAATACTATGAATATGTTGATACATAAGTGCTGTAGCTTTTTCAACCTGACCTTTTTCCATTACGTCGATAAGCTCGAAGTGTTCAAAATGCGAGCATTTTGGCGCATCAGGGTTTTCATACAGTACAATCACTAAAGAGGTTTGCGGTATTAAGGTTGTCAGAATGCGTTCAAGCGTGGTGTTTTTTGATATCTTCGCCAGCATTAAATGAAAGTCGCCACCGAGTTGAATACCTTCAACCATATGTTCACGTTCGATATTATTTTCTTCTGATTTAACTATTTTTTTCAATAAGTCGAAGTCACTATGCGTTGCATGCTTAATGACATCTTTAACAATCTCTACTTCAATTAATTTTCGAGCTTCAAGAATATCTTTACCTTGTTTAACGGTCGGACTTGCGATAAATGCCCCTTTGTTCGGTTGAATTTCAATAATATGGTCTTGAGAAAGTCGCAGTAAAGCACTACGAATCGTTGTACGACCCACATTGAATATTTTTGATAAATTTTCTTCAGTCAGCCGAGTACCTGGGCGTAAACGAAACGATAATATTGCATCAAAAATTTCTTGGTATATTTCTTTATCGCTAATTTTTTTAATTTTTTCGTCAGACTTCAACTTAACTTTCATCACAATCCTAAATACAAATTGACCACTTGGTACTAATCCTCTTAGATTATAGTATATAGAGTTTTATGTTAACTAGTCATTCAACTTCATTACAATCAATAACTTTATCGCTTATTTAAATAAATAGCGCCTAACTGGCGCTGAATATCAAAAAGACAGTCTCATATTAAGTAATCAAAACTTAAACTAAAGATCCCTAAATAGTTAATCTTCATTATGAGCATTTTTTTTGATAAGTTAATAGAGTAACCTGTTAACGCTAACTAATGCCACATTATAGACTAGAGGTTTTATATTCTTGATCTCAGCTGTGGCTGAGTGAGACTGACAAACTTAGCACCCTAATCCCTATTTAGGGTTTAGGGTGACGATGAGAACTAAACGCTAGCCACTAGAAGCCCTTAATAGCACATTTAAGATCACCAAAGCACCCGTTCTTCGAATCAGGGGATAGCTAAAACTGCCGGTATCCCCTCTAAAAACACTTAATACAATATGGTCAGTCCAACAAATCGTTATACTAATATAGTATAATTTTAACCGCCAAATTTAAAACGTAAACCAGCATTAACGGTAAAACCATCGTTTCTTGACCAAATGTTGGTTGTCCATCGACCGCTAGGTGCTTGTTCGGGTAATACTAAAGAGTCATCCTTTGTTTGTCGCACATTTAACAAGTTTTCAGCATTAACAAAAAAACTGACTTGTCCGATGGTAATTTGACCCAGCAGCCCTAAGTGCCAATAAGGGCTGCTTCGCTCTCGATATGGGTTGTTTTCAAGTTGTTGTGCACCCGTATAGTAAGCTTCAAATCCTACCATATGACTACCATGTTCTTCCCACATTACAACAAGACCAGCCGAATGTTTAGGGGTTAACGCTAAGGGTACTCGGCCAAATTGCGGATCTTTTTCTTTAGTGGCGTCTATGTATAGATAGCTACCGGTAAATTTAATATCTTGCCAGCGATAGCGTAGTAATAATTCAGCACCGTTAATGTTACTTTCGCCAGCAGCATTGACGATAAGAACTTGCTTTCTTGAAGCATCATCACTATTAATCACGGCTAACTCAGTAACGTTATCAATATCAGACGCAAATAATGTCAGGCTAGTTTCTACACTGCCCAGCACATAGCTAAAATCTATAGATGCGGTAGATGCTCGCTCCTCATCAATACTTTCTAGCGGCGCAAGACGAGATAAACCGGCTTCATCAATATCCTCAATAAAAGGACTTGGTGCGAAAAAACCTTGCCCATATGCCCCTCTAACCGACCAGCTTTCTTGGCCGTATAATAATGAAATTCGCGGGCTTACTTGCGTGCCGTATTCATTATGCCAATCAGCACGTGCACTAAGCGACATAGAAATATCATCACTGACTTCATAATCTAGTTGCGAAAATAGTCCCGGCACTTGATAGGAATAATTAAATTCAGAAAAGGTATCAGATTCGAACTTTTCAGACTGTAGCGCTAAGCCAACTAACCATGCCGCTTTATCCGAATACCCTGACAAACTCGACTCAATCAGGCTGCTTGTATGGCTGTCATCATCTTGAACAGGACCAAATTGATGCTCGTGGTCTTGTTTCATTGCCGAGCCACGGACATTAATAGTCATCACCTGCCCCAATGGGCGGTCATATATGAAGCCAACATCAGTTCTAAGCGTACCCTGTATTTGAGGAAAACTATTACCATCAGGTAAAGTAACGTCACCTAAAGTACCACCATCCCTTTGTTCTTTCATTGCACCCAAGGTAACGTAAAGGTTTGCACCATTATCTTGCTGCCAATAGAAACGAGGTCGGACACTATGCCTTTCGTAGCCAGCCAAATCAATCCAGCCATCGTTATCTAAGTCTTGCTCTTCTTGATGATGAACTCCAGCAGTAATCGATGCACTTAAAGCGCTAGTTAAAGGAGCGGCAAAGTATAAAGTGATATCTTGACCATTTTTAGACGTAGCATTAAGTAACACTTCGCCCTCATAAACATCTGAAGGTGTGCGTGAAATTAGATTGATCACCCCTCCAAGTGCTGAGCCACCATAAAGTGAAGAAGCAGACCCTTTAATTATTTCAACATTTGCAAGGTCTGTAGGTGGAATTTGCAACAGGCCAATTGAAGCGGTTTGACCACCGTACAAGGGTAAACCGTCACTTAAGAGCTGTGTGTAACGACCATACATTCCTTGCAGTCGAATGTTAGAACTTCCTAGCGCAGGCGAGGTGGTTTGCACTCTAACGCCACCCGTTTCAGCCACTAACATAGAGATATTCCCTGGACGCATTAGCGCTTTTTCTTGTATTTCTTCCCCATTAATAATTTCGGTTCGTGTTGCCGATTCAGTAACGATACGACCTAAACGAGAAGCGCTTACTTGAATTTTTTCAATTCTGTTATCGTTATGTTCATGGTGTTCTTTGTTGTGTTCATCTTCATTGTTATTTTCATTCGCGTAAGAAAACGCAGGAATTAACAGCATGGCTACTGCCGTTTTTAATGATATTTTAAACATTTTTACCTCAGGTATTACTTAATAATAATTCAGCACAAGGGCACTAATTAACTTGAAAAGTGATGAGTTGTACAATCTTTGTTATTCTAAGTTTTTATGAGGTAAAAATAGGAGGCCGATAGAGCAAAGGATAAATAGATTTAAGCTGCTCAAATTGTTGCATATAAAAAGCTTCAGCTAAGATAGTTATTTTAGCTGAGTGAACGACAGTATTAAAATATACAGTTGATGAACATGCATTGACAATACAAGTACAATTAACATCGCAACATTCGATACCACAGCAGTCTTCTGGGTTAGCTTTACTAACTGTACTTAAACCGTAATGTTTTACTTGTTTGCTGGTATCAAAAGAAAGAGCGTTTTCTGAAGTTTCACAAGACATAGCAGTATTAAAGCTTATTGCTTGCCCAACGAAGGCAACAAGCATCATTGCTATAATAAACATTCTTAACACTGCTTTAAACATAAAAACCCTTAAAAACCATACACAGAGTATTATAAGAGTTTATTCATGATATGTGAACAATCATAGGCAACTTCGTGCGAGTTACCTATTAAGTCGGTACTATAAACTGTTTAAGCAATTATTAAGTATAATGCCTAGTTTGTCAGATAAGCAGACAAACTAGCATTAGCCTTTTTATGATAAACGACATCTATGGTAGCCTTGCTGGCAGTTATTGGTGGGCTTTGGTTAGGTGAAACATCTATTCTCTGCCTGTTGATATCTACCTTTGAGAGCGGTTTTAATAAACGTTGATTTTAATTACCCGTATTATTTTGTACTGACAAATTAAACGTTTTTACATCACAGTTACTGAGGGCATCACAACCTCTTATAATAAACCTTAAGCTTGATAGGTCATTATCTTGAAAAGACTCGCTTCCTACAGATTTGTTTCCAAAAGAGCAAGATAAGCTGTTGTCATCAATTACACATTGAACTTCACCTGTTGCGTTTGGGCAGAGTGAGAAAGAAGCGCTACCACATTTAAGCCCGGCTATTTTATTATCGTCAGAATATACGTCGCCGTTAATCGATAAGTATAAATCTATTCTGTAGGCTGCAGAAGTCGGTGATACCCACTGAACTTCAAAGCGAATACCTTCTATAACAGTAACCTGCTCTCCTTCATAATAATCTCTTGAATCAAAGCGAATATTCTGTAAGGTGAAGCCTTCTTCAACCGGTGGCAATATATTAATCTCTGGTGCTTTTTTATCAGCACCGCCGCCACAAGCGCTAAGCACGATTAAAGTAGTGGTTAATATAGTTAATAAAAGATGTTTCATCGATGTCCTTTTTATTACGTTAAATGTATTCCATACTTAACAGCTCATTAGTCAAAGAAGACATTAAGCTTTTCAGTTCATTACGTCAATAACAGGCATTAAAGTCATGTTAATATAATTGAGTGACGGATGACGTTATTGCCAATCATAAGAAATTATTTTTAGCTAAAAATCTCTCCAGCAAACTTATAACTGCCGTTGGTATTTCACCTATTTATACACAACAATACTACATTGTCGTCACTAGCCTCTAAAGCATTTAGGATTACCATCAAACTTAAAACCAATAAAATCGCTCATTTAAATCACATAAAATGCTCAATTAGTAGACATCCGCTTGAGCTAAAATACCTTTGTTTATAAGTTGAGTAAGAACATAGTTACACTTTATTTTTAAGTGTTCTCTAAGCAGGCGAACTGCCGGAGTAATGGTCTGTCTACTTGGGCAAATAATCCATAATTCTGTTGGCTTAGGGACAAAGCCAGTTAATAGTGTCACAAGTTGGTTACTCAGCAAGTCATATGACATATCTAAACTAGATTTTACAGCTATTCCTTTACCACCTAAACACCAACGCCTGACTAGGTCAGCATCGTTTGAAACGCGATTACTTTTCATTTTGACTTTAATAAACTCACTTTTATAAGAGAATTCCCATACATCATGAACAATGTCATGTAACTTATATAGAAGACCGTTATGCGTGGTCAAATCATTAGGATGCTTGGGTATACCATTCGCTTTTAGGTACTGAGGTGTTGCACAAATAACTCGTGGTACATTACAGATTTTAAAACCGTAAAGGTTGGCATCATTTGGTGAACCATAGCGCAAGGCAATATCAACGGGATCCCTATAGAAATCAATATTACTATCACTGACATGTAATTTAACACTGATCCCCGTGTGCTCTTCCATAAATTCATCAAGCCAAGGTAATACTAAATTCCGACCTAAATCTGAGGGGATAGAAATCCTTAATTCACCATCAATAATGTCTAAATCATCTTTAACATTTTGCTTAGCTACGTCAAGCATTTGCAATGCTTGCTGACAATTTGGAATATACCTTTCACCTGCAACAGAGAGCCTTAAGCTTCGAGTCGTTCGTATAAACAGATCAACGCCAAGCGCACGTTCAACCCTTTTTATTGCTGCACTAGCTGTTGCTGTATGCATATCTAAACTCTCTGCCGCTGCAGTAATACTGCGAAATTCGGCAACTTTTAAGATAATATTAAGATCTTCTAATAGCATAATTGTCAAAAATAATTTGATAAAGAATCTATCATTATGCTGTTTCTATTTGAGCGATCAAGTCATATCATTATAATCACCATAACAATTAACGTTAACTCCCCGTAATTAATAATTATAAAGCTTTGGAGAAAAACCATGAAAGCAGTTGGCTACATACAATCATTACCGATCAGTAATCCTAAATCATTAATAGACATCGAACTATCGCAACCTACAGCTTCAGGACATGACTTATTAGTACAGGTTATGTCTATCGCTGTTAACCCTGTAGATTACAAAATCCGTCAAAATGTTGCAGCAGAGAACGATGAATACAAAGTACTTGGTTGGGACGCTGTTGGTGAAGTCGTGGCCATAGGTGAGTCAGTGAGTCACTTTAAACCTGGGGATAAAGTCTTTTATGCCGGAGATTTAAATCGCCAAGGAAGTAACGCCGAATATCAATTAGTTGATGAGCGCATCGTCGGTCATAAGCCAAAAAGTTTATCAGATGGCGAAGCCGCTGCATTACCATTAACCGCGATTACTGCTTGGGAATTATTGTTTGAACGCTTATTAATCAAACAACAACATCCTGAGATAAAGAAAAAATCAAACGATATAATTTTAATTGTTGGCGCGGCGGGAGGTGTCGGTTCGATTTTAGTTCAGTTAGCAAGTGCACTAACAGGCGCAACTGTCATTGCTACGGCGTCACGTGATAGTTCTGCAAAATGGGTAAAAAAACTGGGGGCAGATTATGTTATCGATCACTCCAAATCACTAGTAGCACAAATTGAACAATTAGCTATAGGGCAAGTAACACACGTTGCTAGTTTAACGCATACTGACTCCTATTTAGATAGCTTTGTTGAACTGTTAGCTCCAATGGGAAAGATAGCCTTAATTGACGATCCTAAGTCGCTTGATATCAGTAAACTTAAATTTAAAAGTTTGTCACTGCACTGGGAGTTTATGTTTACACGTTCAATGTTCAAAACAACAGATATCGATGAGCAACATCGCTTACTTAACAAAATTGCAGACTTGATTGACCAAGGATATATCCAAACTACGGTCGGTAAAAACTTAGGAACCATTAACGCTAAAAACCTAAGAGCGGCCCATAAAATACTTGAATCAGGACAATCGATTGGAAAAATTGTCTTAGAAGGTTTTTAAAAAGCAGTCCTGCAAATATAAGAGACTCATCTAAGACGATTAAGTATAATTATTAACAACTTAATAATAGGTATAAAAATGAAAAAATTACTTTCAGTAATAGCTTATAGCATAGCATTACTCACTACAGTGACTACCTTAGCCAATAACAGCGACCTTCACACAGTCGCTACATTCGATGCACAACATCCACCGGGTAACATTGCTATTACGCCATCGGGAAGAAAGTTTTTGTCGATACATGGATTTTATGGACAGAAGCAAAAGATCATGGAGCTTATGCCAGACGGCACCACAAAACCTTATCCTAATGAAGAATGGGCATATAATTATAATAATGGTAAAGGTTTTTATGGTGTTCTGGGGATTAATGTATCCGCCGAGGGTGTGTTATGGATGCTAGATACGTCAGGTCCTGATCATGCGGGGCGATTAGTGGGTTGGGATACTAAAAGTGAGCAGCTTGATAAAATTATTTATTTAGCAAAGCCAACGATTACAGATACGTCGTTTCTAAACGACTTAGCCGTTGATAACAAAAATGGCTATATCTATATTGCTGACACGGCACAAGGTAGTCAAGCCGCAATTATTGCTGTAAACCTTAAAACGGGTGCCGCACGAAGAATACTGCAAGACAGCCATTATACTCGTGCTGAAAACATCGATATAGTTATTGAAGGTCGCACAATGAAAATTGGTGGGCAAGCTGCGCGTTTGGGTGTAAACCCAATTACCCTTGAGCCAAATGAAGACTGGTTATACTTTGGCTCTATGTCGGGCACATCGGTATATCGTGTTGCCACGAGCGCAATTATAAATGAAAGTCTGTCAAGTAAAGAGCTCGAGGGAAAAGTACAACGCTACGGTACTAAGCCTATTTCTGATGGTATTATTGTCGATGGTGGCGGTAATATATATGTCACCGATATTACTAACGGCGCTATTGGTGTGGTTAAACCTAGTGGTGATTACCAAGTGTTATTTAAAGATGAACGTCTTGTCTGGCCTGATGGTTTTAGTTACGGAGACGATGATAAAATTTACCTTACCGTTAATAAACTTCACCGCTCGCCAATACTCAACAACGGTAAAGATGACAGCCAAGGGCAATATAGCGTGCTTTCTTTTAAGCCACTTGTTAAAGGTAAAGTAGGTCGTTAGTGCCCCGCTACCCTTTTCCTTGACTTATCAACACTAAAAAGTCTTTTTGCCGCTTTTAACTATTAAAAGTATGAGGGTAATTATCAATACGAACGTCTATTTTATTAATGAAAAAGACGTTCTATTCTAATATCGTGGCCCATAATATGAACCACGATATTGGAGTTTTAGTGGTCAATATTCATTGATAATTAAACGGTTCTCAACCTCAGAGATAACAATCAAAGAGTATTGCGCAACGCTCAGGTAATCATTAAAAAATTTGCTTAACGGCTAATTCAGGTGGTACCAAAGGCGCGATATCATTAACATAAAAAGTATCGCTAGAGGCTTGATTCCACCAGGTTAACCACATCCCAGTAATATTTTCTTGCCTGAACTGACTATCAGTCAGTTCAGGTACTGTGTGGGTATTAGATTCTAACATGCCGTTTGGTGTTCTACGTTTTATCATGTTGTAAGTTAACTGCGAGACATCATCTAATCCCATGCTTCCCAATAATTCAAAGAAGCTATTTAGGGTGTGATGATGAAATGAGGTTACACGTTTACCTTTTACTTCTATATCGATGGCTTTAGAGCGATTCTTATCTTGTGTGGCGACCCCCGTTGGGCACATATTGGTGTCACATTGCCTAGATTGGATACAGCCTAATGACATCATAAATGTTCGGGCCGCGTTGACAATATCAGCACCGAAGGCAACCTTGTTAAGCATGTCAAAACCAGAAGCTGTTTTACCGGCTGAAATCACCCGTATCTGTTTACGTAGTCCTAATCCGACAAGTGCCTGATGAACAAAATAGGTTCCTTCCAAGCAGGTCATACCCAGTCTGTTACTAAATTCCACGGGTGCAGCACCTGTGCCCCCTTCTGCGCCATCAACCGTAATAAAATCAAGGTAGATGTTACTTTCCAACATGGCTTTGCCAAGACATAAAAATTCAGCCGGGTTACCAACACAAATTTTGATACCAATGGGCTTGCCACCACTTAACTCTCTAAGCTGGCTAACAAATGACAGTAATTCAAATGGGCTATTGCATTCAGGGTTAATCGCCGGAGAGACACAATCTTCTTCTTTACTGACACCTCTGATTTGCGCGATTTCATCTGTTATCTTAGCTTTAGGAAGTACGCCACCATGACCAGGTTTAGCGCCCTGCGACAACTTTATTTCAATCATTTTTACTTGTGCTAATTGAGCTGTTTTAGCAAACATCTCAGGATTGAATCGGCCATCTTCATTTCGACAGCCAAAAAGCCCCGTACCTATTTGCCAAACCAAGTCTCCACCATGTTTTAAATGATAAGGGCTAACACCACCTTCGCCAGTATTATGATAAAAGCCACCTGCACCTGCGCCTAGATTCATCGCTTCAATAGCTTCTGCACTTAATGAGCCATAACTCATTGCTGATATATTTAATCTTGACGCTTTATAGGGTTTTGAACATTGTCGCCCACCGACGGTAACATGCTTAGATTCATCCTTTATTGTTTTTGGTGCTAGCGAGTGCCATATACTTTGATAGTTAGTTTGCATTAAGTCTCGTTGAGTGCCAAAGGGAATGGTGTCTGTCACCGACTTTGCACGTCGATAAACCAGATCTCTTTGTTCGCGATTAAAAGGCATTTCTTCGGTGTTATTGGCAATAAAATACTGTTGAACTTCTGTTCGTATTGATTCAAAGAAGTAACGAAAGTAAGCAATAACCGGATACAGTCTATTTAAGGTATGTTTACTTAGGGTAAGATCATATGCACCTACTATTGAATAGGTCAGGGTAAAAAACACCAAAAAACCAGGGAACCAGCCAGCAATAGTATAAAGTAAGATAAAGCTACTGATGTTACCTAGGGTTAAAACTTGCCAGTAAAATTTTTGAGCTGAAGTCATTTTTAAATATCCTACTATATTTCTAATCTGCTTATTTAACCCCATTGATCAATGGGATAATATTTTTTTTGGTGCATGGCGGTAATAAATAGGTGTAAAGCCTATAGATACTAAAAATCTTTATCAATCATCTTCACCACCCACCAGTTAATGTAATTTCAGGTTAGGCCTTAACGCTCTATTAACCCTACCAACAAGGACAATGAGTAAGGTTTTAAGCACACCAAAAAGTGTCACTTGGTGCATACGGTATAACCCAATATAAACCAGTCTTGCCAACTTACCTTCGATGAACATGCTGCGTTGATTAATGTTTCCCATTAGACTGCCTACTGCCGTATAAGATGACAATGACACCAAAGAACCATAATCGATATATTCATAGGCGACTAAGGGTTTCAATGCTAATTTAGCAATAATATTGGTAAAGACAGTCGATGCCATTTGATGTGCTGCTTGCGCCCTAGGGGGAACTTTTATCCCTTTTAATGTCGTGCATGAAGCGCAGTCGCCAAGGGCAAATATATCGGTGTCTAAGGGAGTTTGCAGGAATGGATTAACCAATAATTGGTTGTTCTTTGCACTTTCCAAACCGCCAATAGCTTGCATAAAATCAGGTCCCTTTATGCCCGCCGCCCAAACAGTAATGCTGCTAGCGATTTCACGGCCATCTTTTGTTATTACACTGTTGGGCGTAACTTCAGTAACCGCGGTGTTAGTATTTACGGTGATACCAAGCGCCTCTAGTTCTTGTTGTGCACTTTGTGCTATGCGTTCAGGAAGTGCAGCAAGGATCCGAGGCCCAGCTTCTACAATGTGAATATCTAGACTCTTTTTTGATAAATGGTCATATCCATAATTTTTCAGTAATTCAGAAGTTTTTACTATTTCTGCAGCAAGCTCTACGCCTGTAGCACCACCACCAATAATGGCAATATTGAGACTGCTGCGCGTATCGTCCCCTTTAAGTCGTAAAAAGGCATTAAGTAACTCAGTATGGAATCGCTCTGCATTTTCACAAGTATCAAGAAATGTACAGTACTCCTTTGCTCCCAGCGTATTAAAGTCATTCGTTACAGACCCTAACGCAAATACCAATAATGAGTATTTAACCTGGCGAGCAGGAAATATTAAAGCACCGTCTTGATCATTTAATTGTTTTAAAAGTACATGCTTAGATTCTCGGTTGAGTCCATCAACTACACCTAGCTGAAACAAAAAACCATTACGCGCACCATGAGATAAATAATCAACACAATCTATATCTGCGTCAAGTGAGCCTGAAGCGACTTCATGTAAAAGTGGTTTCCAAACATGTTTTCTATTTTGGTCGATTAAAATAACTTTCTGTTTGGTTTTTCGAAAATACTTGCCGAGTTTAGTGGCAAGCTCTAAACCTCCTGCACCGCCACCGATTATAACAATGGGGTCTGAAGAAATGGTCAGTTTTCGCCACCAAGGCCTGATTAACATTTTATTCGCTGATCCTTAAACTATAATGAGCCAACACCATTAAAAGCTAGCGTTATTTGTATTACATATTCCCTTCCTTAATCTATGCTTAAGTTAGTGAATATGTAATAAACTATCATGCTATCTTTATGAATGCACTAAGGATAAACGTGTCTTCCTGGTTTAAACGTTTAGGTCCATTTCTTGGTGTAGTGTTCTTTCTTATGACTGCGACACGAGTCTATTTTAAATTAGAACATTTTAAATATGCAGACTCTCTTTCAGCCTTGAGTAGTACATCTAGTTGGGTTATCGGCCAGGGTGTTATACTTACTTTGCTAAATCATCTGATCTCCAGCCGTATTAATAATAAGTTAATCCTAAATATTACTAACGACTTCATCACCAATAAAAGTCGTTAGTGTCGAGGCTAAAATTTACAGATCTTTTATATTGTTAAGATAGTTTTTGTAGTTAGACTTTTTATCTTCGAATAATTTCAGTAAATCTAAAGTAACAAAAATACCATGCTGCTGCTCGCTGTTAGTCGTTAAACCAAAAGAATAAGTATTGTTTATGTGAAACATAACCCCGTGAGTTACCGACTTAACTGAAACTCTATCTGCATAGGTAGAGACGACTGATAGTCCCAAAGGTATCTTTAACTGCCAATAATTAATCCCGGCCCATTCTATAGCAAGTGCTTCTTTCATCTGTTCGCCATGTTCAGCATCGACACTGTAATGCATAATAATAGAAGGATGTAAGGCAAAGTACTGTTTATTGGGGGGTGGAACTAAACGGTTTTCTTTTAATTTATCTTGGTAATACCAAGTATTAATGGCTAAATCTATAAAAGTTTGCGAACGCGAATTTTCAAAATAATTTGACCATGCAGTGTTCTTTAAAGCTATATTTATACCTGCTTTTGAATTGGCATATTGATAAGAAGATTCAAAAGGAGCAACAATTACCTTATGCAAATTATCAAAGAGGATCTTACAGTTTTTTGGTCCCGCCCCCTTACAGTCAGCATTATCTAAAACTGCAATTTCATCATTGTTGTACTTTAAATGATATTTTCCAGTCTTGGTGCTTTTTGAGGCATTAATATTTTTAGGGTACGACAATGTGGTTAACGATTTATAAGCATTGTTAATGATAAAATAGCTGTCGACACCAATTTTTTCTAGTGGTTTAACATGTAAAGAAAGTTTTTCCTTCCAATTAATAAACCAAGCATTCATCGCTTGATCGACTTCTGAGCCATCGAGAAGTTTATTACATATTTTCAGAGAAATATCATCGACCCCCTCATACATATCAATAAAAAATGTCCCTTTTGTAGCGTCGTGTTTTTGACAAATAAGCTCTTCAGAAAAAGAAGATAAAGATATCAAGACAAGTAAAATACCCATCAATAAATATTTCATTGTTTATCCTCTTTGAAATATCTAATAAAACCATTAATAGCTGCCACTAATCCCTTAATGTCAGCAGTAAAGCCACCTGTTTGTTGATAATGTTTAATTTTATTTAGCTCTCCTTGATAATGTTTAAATGCCTTATTAGCTTGTGCTTGCTCAGTTGAGTTGGGGTCGAAGTCATCTAAAAAGGCATAAAGTAAAGGATAAGATACTTTTGGATCTTCAATGTACCCTTTAATTGAATGGGTATTCTTGCGACTAAATTCTTTAGTAACTATTTTTCGATATGCATTATCAAACGCTGATTTACTTATCCAACTACCATTATTTTTAGGATCGAAGCGTCTAAATAGATCAAAAGCAATAGGGTCGCACTCATGATAGATATTATAAAATTCATTCATTATTCCGCCAACACCGGGTTTAACAATAGATTGATAAGGTGAAGTTAAACCAGAAGCCCACGTGACTAAATCGCTAACATTAGCGAAACTCCAATAAGTAGATATTTGCGGTTGACCGAGCGGTTTTTCATCAGGAAAGAGTTTATTTAATGAGTCATGCATTACTGACGTGCCAAGAGAATGCGTTAAAAAATGATAAGTTGTACCTGCACTGTGTTGACCAAATATACTCACTAACTCTTTGATAACAAAGCCCCTAACGCTTTCACCAAAGATAGACAAATACAGGATAACATCTAAGGCATGAGTATTTTCAAAGGTATCACTCCCCAAGTTGGCATCAATACCTATCAATTTATTCATTAAGTCAGGCGTATCAACACCCGCCAGCTGAGTTTTAATAAAGTGTTCAACTGTTTTACTACTGCTTGAAATTTCCTTGCGGATCTTTTCAAATAGATGGTCATAACTAATGCTATGGATGATCAATTCATTTTCAATTTTTAGTTTTTTATAACTTGGATACCTTTCCAATGCATTGTTAATTGACTCAACAACGTCTTCTTTAAAAGAGTCAGAGGTGTGCATTCCAATGCCATGCATTAAAATTAAGACCGGCTTATCGCTCATTTTTTTCTCCAAATATCGACGTCAATGTTAAATAGACTTTACGAACGTGAAGATTCAGCCGAGTAAAAAGGAAAGGCGCTATCCTAGCTAAGTCAAATTGAATCCATTTAAGTTCAGTAACCAACTATAGGTACAGTTTATAAATTAAACAACAATAGAGCAGCATTAGCGCATGTTATATAGATTTTTCATAATGAGCATAACCTTATGCGTTAACGCATTATTGATTTGCTGAAATTTAAAATTTCATTATTTTGCGGTGAGTAATTCGCCATGCTCACTGATAAACAGTTGACATGGCTTTTACTTAGACGATTATTTGATAGTTAAAGCGCCTGATAAATTTTATTTAGGGGTAGCGCTATTAGTGGGGTTTTTCACATGTATGTCTAACCATTGATATTGTTCCCAAAGCATATGGAGCAACGACTCTCTGGCTCGATAACCGTGTTGTTCATGTGGTAGCATCACCAAGCGAGCATTACCGCCAAGTCCTTTTAGTGCAGCAAACATTCGTTCTGATTGCATTGGAAAGGTACCTGAATTTGGATCTTCTTTACCGTGGAGCATCAACATAGGCTCATTAATTTTTTCTGCATGAAAGAACGGTGACATCGATGCATAGGCTGGTTGACCTTCCCAAAAACTACGCTCTTCTCCTTGAAAGCCGAAGGGGGGTTAAAGTTCGATTATAGGCACCACTTCTCGCAATACCCGCTTTAAATAAATCACTATGGGCAAGTAAATTAGCCACCATAAAAGTACCGTACGAATGACCCGCAATAGCAATTCGCTCTTTATCTGTAACGCCTTTTTCAACTAAAACATCAACAGCTGCTTGTGCACTTGCAACTAATTGCTCCCTAAAAGTATCATTAGGCAATTCACCATCAAAACCAACAATCGGCATTTTAGCACCAGAGAATACAGCAAAGCCTTGTGCTAAATGCGGCATCGGTCCCCAATAACTAACCCGGACAAATTCATAAGGTGAATCAGAAACCTGCCCAGCAACTTCCTTGTCTTTATATTCTCTGGGATAAGCCCAAATTAAAGTTGGTAACGGTCCTTGGCTTTTATCATAGCCGGCAGGTAAATAAAGTGTGCCACTTAATTCCACACCATCTTTGCGTTTATATTTTAGCTTTTCTTTACTAATACCGACAAAGGCAGGAGTTGGATGTGGAAAATCAGTAAACTTTGTTAAAGTATTTTTACTTAAATCACGGACAAAAAAGTTAGGTTGTTCGCTAATAGACTCTCGCAAGGTCATTACTTTACTGGCTTGGTCATTGAGTAATAAAACAACGCGTTCATAGTAAGGCGCTTTTGATTGCCAGACGTTTGTTATCTTTTTAGTTCTAAAATCATATTGATTTAAAAAAGGAATATTACCTTCTTCAGAAGCGCCTCTGCCAGTTAAATAAACTTTCTTATCGTTATCAGAAGTCTTAATAACCTCTAAACCGAATTGGTTTCGTTCTTTAACAAAACGACCAGGGTCATTGTAACGATCATTATAAGAGCGCGCTTGAAAGAGCTCCATTTTAGCGTTGGCGTCACTTGGATTGAATTTCCATTGCCTGATTTGACGATCACTAAAACGCCAATCACTGATCATCGCGAAATTATTGTTCCCCCACGTTATATCATCGAAGCGACGTGCTACTTTTTGGAATACTTGTGGAGTATTTTTAAAAGGGGCGGTCCATGCATAAATAAAATCATGGTAATCGACAACAGTTTTCATATTGCCGCCATCTTGAGCTTCAGCCCAAACTAGCGTGGCAGCTACATCACTTCGCCAACTGATATCGCGTCGGCCTTCTCTAACCGAATCAAATCCCTTAGGAATATTTTCTCCTGAAGCTAAATCAGCGACTTGAGTCACTAACGTCCCCTTTACTGTCCATACTTGTGTTTCTATAGGGAAACGACTGGCAGGTACCAAATAAGAAAAAGGCTTTTTAACTTGTGAAACCAGTAAATACTGACCATCAGGTGAAATGTTAAAATCTTTAACCATACTGATGTTACCCAGCTTATTTATTTTGCCGGTTAAGTTAATTCCAACTAATTGAGAACGCGTTAAAAACTCAAAAAGTGCTTCATCATATGGCGTTTTTAATAGATTTGAATATGTTCTTACTGCGGCTTTTTTACCTGAGGTAGTTTGAATAACCGGCTCTATAGACGCTTTAGACGCAAGAGGCTTATCGCTTGCGTTAGCAACAGTTAAACGTGTGTAAAAACCATTTGAATCATGTTTCCAACGATACTTAGTACCGCCCAGTGAAGCATTAATCGTTTGCTTGCTCACTCGCTTAGTTTTTTTCGTTTTGAGGTTATACGTCCATAATGTTAAACCTTGTTTATTTTCTAAGATAAAGGCTAAATATTGAGAGTCAGGTGAAAAGTTAACACTCATTATTTTTCCTGCGGGCAAGTCCTTAATCTCAATTTGTTTAGCACCATCAACGTGCTTAAGACTAATCCCGGTATAGCCACTAGAACGACTAGGTGCGAAGATATCAGCATTAATTCTTAATCCTGCGAGTTTTTCTTCAGCCTGAGCAAGCTCTTCAATAGTCTTAGCGCCAGGTCGAGCTAATATCGCGACCCATTGTTTATCTGCCGAAATCATCACACTCGGTTGCCTTGGGGCATCAACGAGATCTGCAAGTTGCTTGGGGGGTATTTTAAAGCCGCTATCAGCAAAAGCACTTTGGCTTAATATAAGCGTAATTAATATAAAAAGCATATGTTTCAATTAGATATTCCTTTTCTTTAGTTGAAATTCTAATTTACCATAACATAGGTAATTTCAATTTTTTGGTCTTTATATCAACATTTTATTTACAAAACACCTAAGGTCGCAATAATTACTTTATAATTAGGCCAGAAACATCCGATAGCACTTCAACTTAATCTTGCTTAGGTTACAATCTAGCAAGACATAAAAACCAATCAATTCGTCCTAAGGAAATTCATGAATCAGTTACTACGTGCCGACGATAAAGGTACATCACTTTTTATCATCAACAAAAATAACTATAACGACTGGTTAAGCGAGCAAACCCAGCAAAACCAAGCATGGTTAGCCAATACTAATTATAAAGCTGAAGGTTTAGCGTTATTACCTAATACTCAAGGGGAGTTGTCGCTAGCAGTATTTGTTGTTGAAGATGCCAGACACTTCTTTGCCTGTGGCGAATTAATTAAGCAACTTCCTCCTGGTCAGTATTTGTTACATGCGACAGATGAACAGCAACAAGCCATCTGTTTTTCATGGCTAATGGGCGCCTATAAATTCGATCGTTATGTAACAAAAAACAAAAATAATGCCCCGCTTCCCTGCTTAGCCGTTAATAATCAAACCATAGTCGGCAGTGCCATTAAATATGCCGAGGCAACGACTTTAGTCCGTGACTTAGTCAATACGCCAGCAGCTGATATGATGCCAATAGATCTTGGTGACTGTGCGCAAAACTTGGCTGATAGGTATCACGGCCAAGTTCAGCAAATTATTGGTGATGAACTTGTCGAACAAAATTACCCAACCATACATGCCGTTGGTCGCGCGAGTGCGCATGCACCTCGTTTAATTGACTTAACTTGGGGTAATAGCCATCACCCAAAAGTAACGTTAGTGGGTAAAGGCGTTTGCTTTGACAGTGGTGGTCTCGACTTAAAACCCGCTGCCGGTATGCGTAATATGAAAAAAGATATGGGCGGATCTGCACATGTCCTCGGATTAGCTCAATTAATTATGTCGCATAACCTACCGATTAATTTACGAGTACTCATTCCTGCGGTAGAAAATGCCGTGTCAAGCAATGCCATAAGACCTGGTGATGTTATTACTACACGCGCAGGTATTACCGTTGAAATTCACAACACTGATGCAGAAGGTCGCTTAGTATTGTGTGATGCTCTAACAGAAGCTGACACCGAACAGCCTGATTTAATTATTGATTTTGCAACCCTCACTGGCGCAATGCGTGTTGCTTTAGGCACAGAATTACCAGGGTTTTTCTCAACAAGCGATGAAGTTGCTGCAGGTATTACCCAAGCGGGCAGCAAAATTAGCGATCCGGTCTGGCGTATGCCGCTTTATAGCCCATACGGTGATTTACTGAAAAGCTCTATTGCTGATATGACCAATTGCGCCGCAATACCCTTTGGTGGTGCAATTACCGCGGCATTATATCTACAAGAGTTTGTAAAAAAAGAGACTGATTGGGTTCACTTTGATGTGATGGCATTTAATATCAGAGCTTTACCAGGGCGCCCCCTTGGCGGCGAAGCTTTCGGTATTCGCGCCGTATTTGATTACTTACAAGCTAAGTATAAATAACCAATTAAAACCACATCACCATAAAAGTTAATAACTGCGGTGCTTTTGCGCCGCATTTATTCATAAATTTCTGTCGCTACCAAAGCTAGTTTTTATTAATACTTTCCCCATTTTTCTGTCGGTACCTCACTTAACAACACCTTGCTTTATCACGAGCTGAGTGACTCACTTAACAATCAAAAAAAAGCCATAATATTCAAAATAACACTTGATCTAAATCAACAAAGGTTTAAACTTTCAGAAATTACTGAAAGTTCAGAATACTTAATTATGATTATGACAGCTAAAATTGAATCGTTCGTTATGCACTGTGGTGAAATGGGCAGTCGCTGGGGCTTTAACCGCACCGTTGGTCAAATGTATGGTTTATTAATTATTCACAATGATTCACTCACTGCGCTACAAATATCAGAAGCCCTCAACATTTCTCGCGGTAATGTCAGTATGGGTATTAAAGAATTACAGTCTTGGCGCTTAGTTCAAGTACAACATAAACCCAAAGATCGCAAAGAATATTACTCACCGGCTGGGTCTATTTGGGAAATGGCAATACGTGTCTTTGAAGAACGTCGCAAACGTGAGGTTGACCCTACCCTGTCACTATTACGCGATAACCTTTTAGATGAACCCGCTAACCCTCAAGAACAATATGCACAGCAAAAAATGCATGAGATGCATGACCTACTTGAAACGATTACCCATTGGGCGGCAGAACTACAAAGTATGAGCCCAGAAAAGCTTAATACATTAATGAAACTTGGCGCCGGTGTCAGTAAAGTTATTGATATAAAAGATAAACTTTTAAATAAAAACTAAATTGTTACTTTGACTTTTTTGAAGCTAACACATTAATGTTGTAAAAAATTGTCACTTTAAACGTTAAACCCGTTGATACTATTCGTGTTTTCTAGGGTTTATGGAGTAAATCATGTTAGAAACCTTAATGCTTTCACGCATCCAGTTTGCCGCTAATATTAGCTTTCATATCCTGTTTCCAACAATAACCATCGCACTGAGCTGGTTTTTGTTTTATTTCAAATTACGCTTTGACCAAACCAATGATCCTATCTGGATGCGAGCCTACCGTTTTTGGGTCAAAATATTTGCCCTTACCTTCGCAATAGGCGTGGTTACCGGTATTACTATGTCGTTTCAATTTGGCACTAACTGGCCAAAATTTATGGAGACAGTCGGTAATATAGCGGGACCATTATTGGGTTATGAAGTACTCACTGCTTTCTTTTTAGAGGCTGGTTTTTTAGGCATTATGTTATTTGGTATGAATCGAGTTTCGGCTCGAGTACATACACTATCAACGTTAATTGTCGCTTTTGGTACCAGTTTATCGTCATTTTGGATCTTAGCACTTAACTCTTGGATGCAAACGCCTCAAGGTCATGAGATGCGCGATGGTGTCGCATTTCCCGTTGACTGGTTTGCTATTATTTTCAACCCGTCATTCCCTTACAAATTGTCTCATATGCTGGTTGCCTCTGGTTTAACGGCGGCATTTTTAGTTGCCGGTATAAGTGCTTATCGCTTACTCAAGGGTGATAACAAAAAAGCGCCACAATTAACGCTTAAAATAGCGTTAACAGTCGCTGCAGTACTGGCACCAGTACAGATATTGTTAGGTGATATGCATGGTTTAAATACCTTAGAACATCAACCACAAAAAATTGCCGCCATGGAAGGTATCTGGCATACCGAAAAAGGCGCACCACTGTTGTTATTTGCACTTCCTGATGAAGAGCAAAAAACCAATCATTTTGAAATAGCCGTTCCTAAAATGGCCAGCTTTATTTTAACACACGATTTTGATGGCGAAATAAAGGGGCTAAACGAATTTGAAGGTAACCATCCCCCTGTTGCGCCGGTGTTCTTTGCTTTTAGAATCATGGTAGCTTTAGGCCTATTCATGTTTATTGTCGCTTGGTTTAGTCGTTTTCAATTGTGGCGTAAAAAACAATTGCCCCCTTGGCTATTAAAAGTGCTGGTTGCGATGAGCTTCTCGGGTTGGGCCGCCACATTAGCGGGCTGGTATGTCACTGAGATTGGTCGTCAACCTTGGCTAGTGACAGGGATTTTAACGGTAAAAGATGCAGCGACAGATATAGCGCCAGCAAATGTAGGAATAACACTTACACTTTATTTGACTTTATATGTTGTCATTATGGTTGCCTACCTACACACCCTATTTACGATGGCAGGACGAGCGATTGAACTTGAAGAATTCAGTATCGATGAACAAGTAAAATCTGTTATTCACACACCTAGTAAAATAATCGAGGGATAAGTTATGTTTGAAGAAAATACCTTAGCGCTAATTTTTGTCTCATTTATGGGTTTTTCAATCTTACTTTATGCCATTTTAGATGGCTATGATTTAGGTGTCGGCATTATGCTACCACTCGATCAAACAGACAATGCAGATACCATGATAGCTTCAATAGGTCCTTTTTGGGATGCTAACGAAACTTGGCTAGTTTTAGCGATTGGTTTATTGTTGATAGCCTTTCCTGCGGCTCACAGCTATATATTTAAAGAGCTCTATTTACCCACCGCGGTATTATTAATTAGTTTGGTGCTTCGTGGTGTTGCTTTTGATTTTCGTGCTAAAGCCGCCTTTGGTCATAAGCCTACATGGAATAAAGTCTTCAAAATAGGCTCGTTACTCGCTGCTTTAAGCCAAGGTTACATGTTAGGTATGTATGTTATGGGCTTTGAAAACACTGTAGCCGCTTATTGTTTTAGTTTACTGAGTGCCTTTGGTGTTGCGGCCGCTTATAGCTATATAGGTGCTTGTTGGTTAATTATGAAAACTGAAGGTGAACTGCAAATACAAGCGGTAGCTTGGGCGAAAAAATCAGGACTAATTTGTTTCCTTGGTATTATAGCTGTCTCCTTTGTTAATCCGTTAATTAATCCAGGTGTCTATGAAAAATGGTTTACTTGGCCAAACACTTTACTGATATTAACGTTACCGACTATTTGCTTTGGGTTATTTATTTTTAGCCTAATACAATTAAAGCAACTACCTAAAGTAAATGACAAAGGCTGTTGGCGACCTTTTATCGCGGCAGTGATTATCTTCACTCTATGTTTTTTTGGTTTAGCCTTTAGTTTTTTTCCGTACATAGTACCTAACAAACTGACTATTTGGGAAACAGCCGCAGCACCTGAATCTTTGAGCTTTCTATTATGGGGAACCTTCATTGTGGTACCTGTTATATTTAGTTATACCGCTTTTTCTTATCGGGTATTTTGGGGCAAGGTGCGAGAGCTCAGATATTATTAAGCGTGAATTTATCCTCAAGTAAACTGAGCACAGACACTTAATTATTGATGTTCTTCTATTAAGTATTTTTGCTAAGCGTCGTTCTTAATTACAAACCAGCCTTATCGCTGGTTTTTAATTAAGGTCATTATACTTTGGTTATCATATTAAGCGTTAATTGGTAAACGCATTGGTCTTTTACCTAAGACCGCCAATGCATTGGCAACTGCTGGGGCAATAGTGGGTACGCCAACTTCACCAAAACCACCGGGTTCATTAGCACTTTCAAGCAACTTCACTTGAACAATAGGCGCTTCAGCCATTTTAATGATAGGGTAATCATGAAAATTGCTTTGTTTGACACCGCCACTTTCAATATCACAACGTCCATAAAGTGCCGCCGTTAATCCAAAGAGCACGCCACCTTCGACTTGAGCTATTGCTGAGTCTGGGTTGACCACCACACCACTGTCAGTCACTATCCAAACACGATGAACACACGCTTGGTTATTTTGCAGTGAAACTTCAGCAACGGTAGCAACCATAGTGCCAAAACTTTTTTGTACAGCAACGCCCATCGCTTTACCGTCAGAGCTAACACCGTATTGCCAATTGCACAGCTGCGCCACTTCCTTTAAGCATTTGGCATGATCGTCGTTATTATCGAGTAATGCTAATCGATATTTAATGGGATCAACCTGTGCTTTTTTAGCCAATATATCGATAAAACTCTCGTTGAAAAATGCATGTTGACTATTTTCGACACTACGCCAAAAACCAATAGGCACGGGAGAAGGATGATTAGCAAACTGCACCTTAATATTATCGACGTTATAAGGTGGCATAGAAGCTGGCGCGCCACCTTCGCTGCCATAGCTTGCCGATAGCCAATAACGTGGTTTAGCGTTTTCGTCAAGCTGTGCTGAAAATTTTGCCAGAACTGCCGGTCGATAAACATCTTGTCTCGTGTCTGCCTCACGCGACCAAGTGAGTTTGATAGGAAACTTGTATTTTTTTACTAGAGTGACAACTTCATCAATCCACATTATTGGATTGTCTTCACTCATGCTAAAACCGACACGACGACCAAAGCCTCCTCCCATTGAATGGGCATGAAAAACAACATCTTCTACGTCCATATTAGCGACTTTTGCCGCATGGACACGAGCATAAAGTGGATTTTGTACACCCGCAGCAACATGAAGCTTATCGCCTTCGAACCAAGCGCTAGCATTCATCGGCTCCATAGTAGCGTGTGCTAAATAAGGCACCCAAAATTCAGCTTCAACAGTTTCACCGCTACCGCCTAACACAGACGCTACATCACCAATATTGTGAGCATCACTCAATTCTCCTTGCAAACTCTCACGTTGAAAAGTTTCAATACTTGCTGAACTTAAATCACTATTTTTATGGGATGCTGCCGTAATTTTTAACGCTTTTATCGCTTGCTCTGCTCGCCAAGGATTATTAGCAATAACAGCAACGGATAGCCCCATATTTTCAACACCCAGTACACCCCGCATCGAGGTAATTTCAACTAAGTTATCAATAGTGGCGACATTAGCGCCAAATACACCGCTGTGTGCAATAGCTGCATAGCGCATCCCTTCCACATGGCGATCGATACCGTATTGTGTTTCAAGAAATATTTTGTCCGGTAAATCATGACGAGGCATTGCCTTACCAATAAACTTACGATCACCTTTAGCACGAAGTGTGTAGTTTTCAGGAACGTCTAAAGTTGCCGCATACTCAACCAGTTCGCCATAACTCCAGCGGTTGTCGCCATCAACAACATATCCAGCATCGGTAGTCGTATTAGTACTTGCGCCGTATTTATCGATGGCTGCGTTAATCAGCATTTGACGTGCAGCTGCGGCTGCTTCACGCATAACTTGCCAGCCAGTAAAACGAATAGAGGCGCTCCCCCCTGTCATTTGCATATTCAGTAAATCTGCTAGACGGTTGAAAGCATTACTAGCAATATGCTCTGCCCAGGCTGGTGGCTTACCGATCATTTCACTAACGAAGCCTTCAAAAACGCCACCATTGGAAAATGCAGTGGTCGCAGGCGCAAGCTCTAATTTGATTTGCTGCCAATCCAAGTCAAGTTCATCAGCCACTATTTGGGTTAAACCAGTACCGGCGCCTTGACCTAGTTCGGTATGCGGAGAAAGTAGCGTAACGGTATTGTCTTTGTTGATACGAAGCCACAAGTTGAGCAAGGTGTCTTTGGTGTTGCCATCTCGCTGCACACCAAGGCGATCATGCATGGCCAAATGTGTCCCTAAACCTATAACCCCTAACGCTAATCCGCCGCCAATCGCAGCACCACCAAAAACGAACATCCGACGAGTAATACTCATAAAGACATCTCCTTTGCTACATCAAGAATGGCAGCTTTAACTCGGCTGTAAGTTCCGCAACGACAGATATTGGTCATTGCTGTATCGATATCGTCAGAAGTTGGATTAGGAGTACTCGCTAGTAATGCAGCTGCTGCCATCATCATGCCTGACTGACAATAACCACACTGAGGAACTTGGTGTTTAATCCAAGCAGCCTGTAAAGCGTGCGGAGCCTCTTTTGAACCGAGAGTTTCAACCGTATTCACTTGCTTACCTTGAGCTGCAATCGCCGGATACATACAAGAGCGAACGGCCTGATTGTCAACGTGTACCGTGCAAGCACCACATTGTGCTATGCCACAGCCAAACTTAGTGCCGCGAAGACCTGCTTCTTCGCGGATCAACCAAAGCAAAGGCATATCGTCTTCGACATCAAATAATTTTTCGCGGCCATTAAGGTTGATCGAAATCATAGGGGTTCCTTGCTAAAATATTATAAAGAGAGATAAAAATTTCCAATAAAATCAATCGATAAGATTAATCTAAGAAATCAAAACTGACAGTTATTGTGTTTGGGTTTGCGACTATCATCGCTAAAAAATATTATCCTCACAATAGCAGATATTGATAATTTACAACGATGTTCTTCACAACCAATCACTGTAAGCAGAACCTAATAAAGGTTATTCACGATTATTGAATGAAATAAATATTATGTTGCTTTCTATTTTGAGTCAATAATTACCTTATCACCACTCAATTCCTTAGCGTGCCCAACTACAATTTAATGTTTAATCTCGTGAGATTCTTGCTGTTTTTATGAGGAGGTAAAATGTGACTTCGTTAAATATAGTACAGATAAATTTACTTTAATTTCCAACAAAAAACACCTCAAAACTAATGCTATCGTCTCCCTTTATTAAAACGATATGTGATAGATTTAACGATTAATTAAGTAAATACTAGATGTTGACAATAATACAAAAAGCACCCGCTATGGATCATATTTATTAACGGTAGTTTCAGACAAAGCGAGGAGATTAATGGTAATGACTGGTAAAACAAGCACTGATTTCTGTAATTTATTTTCCATATGACGACTCACTATAATATTACGTTATTTACATCAGTCATAAAAGGTAGTTAATTTGTCTTTAATAACTACATTAACACATGATTATCAATAATATGCACTATAGATCTTAGTGTTATAAATAGCATTGTATTAATAAAGTCTCACCGTTAACGTTTAGTACATAAAAGTGAATACTCCTTGGGCCTAAAACTTTTCTCCTAAAATAAAATGATACACTTGGGTCACCTAAGTAAAGACCCAAACGGCCTTTAGTGTTATTTAATCCGCAACATGTTAACAAAAATTTTATATAACTATCAAAGCCAAAGTAGCATACTAGACGATAAGCTTATGGCTTACATTACAGGGGCGTTATATAGTGCATGAGCAAATAAAACTAAGCTTTTGGCTTAATTAGGTTTATCCGCCTTTAGCAATGTTATAACCTATTAAATAAGATCTTTTGTACTTTTTGTTGACCTTACTTGGATTTGATAATCTAAATATTTATGAAATATAATTTATCGCTTGTTAATCACGTTATCTACTTTGTTATGCTATTTATTGGAACGATTGCTCCAGCATATGGTAATGAGTCGCCTTCAAAGCTCATAAATGAATACTCGGTTAAAATGCTGACCGAGGAAGATGGCTTTATTTCTTCTGAGATATATTCAATTATTCAGGATAACCAAGGGTTACTTTGGTTTGGTACCGCTGAAAATGGCGTTATGCGCTATGATGGTCGAAAAATAACCCTATTTGAATTTGATAGTATGAGTTCAAACGGTTTATCGCATAATGATGCTGGAAACCTGATGTTGGACCACGCTGGAAATATATGGATTGGCACTTGGGGAGGAGGCGCTAGCCTATATGAACCAAAAACAGGAAGCTTTAGTAATTTCATTCATGATCCGCTTCGCCTTGCTTCTATTTCATCTAATCGAATTCAATCCTTGTTTCATGACCAAGAGGACAATATTTGGTTAGGATCATATGATAAAGGGCTAAGTCGATATATAGGTAATAATAGCTTTGAGCATATTACAAAGACTGATGATTCACCATCAAGTTTATCCCATAATAGAATATGGGATATTGAAAACAACAATAGCAATAGCCTCTGGGTTGCAACTAGCTTTGGCTTAAATTTATATGACAAAACTAAGCAAACCTTTTCTCATTTTTTCCCTGCTCCAGAAAATAAAACACCAACAGGCGCAAATGAAATACGCAGTATTTTAAAAACGTCAAAAGACAAGCTTTATTTAGGTACTCAACAAGGTCCATTCTCCTTCGATAAAGAAAATGGTCTTTTTACACGATTAAAAACACTTGATAATCAATATTTAGATCAAGTGAATTCTATGATAGAAGACCAAGAGGGCTACATCTGGTTTGTTACCAGCAAAGGCTTGTTTCGACAATCAAACACCGGCCCTCAAATTGAACAACTTGACCTTGGCAATAACAAGGGTCTAAGAATAATTTTCGAAGATAGCTCTAGAACCATCTGGGTCACTAGCGAGACTCACGGCATATATAAGTTAGTACCACATCGTAAATTTAAATCGATTAATAGCCCTGAACTGACCGCGCCAAATGGAATAATCACAGATGCTAGTGGTGATCTTGTCATTGTATCTTCGTCATCGCAGTTATATAAGTGGCAGGTATCATCACAAAAACTAACCACATTATCAGCACCGATCTTTAGTGATAAGAATGGCTATGGCGCTAATAGACTATTAGAAAATCCCATTATATTTCTTGATGGTAATAATAGTTTATGGGTTGCACAAGATGAAGGTTTAGCTAAATTCAACTTAGACACTCAACATGTTGAGTTATTAACCTACCCTAAAACAGATCCAAACCATAAAGAGTTCAGAGAGTTACGAGCCCTTAACATGGACCAATATGGGTACCTTTGGATTGGTACTTATAAAAATGGTGTCTATCGTTATAACCCATCGACTAAAACCTTTACTCATTTAAATGAATCTATGGGATTATCTCATCCCGAAGTTTTAAAAATATTTAAAGATAGTGAACAAAATATGTGGGTTGGAACCGGTAACGGTGTAAATCTTTGGCAAGCAGACGAACAAAAATTCATTTCATTTCAAAATAATAAAAAAAAATCTGATAGTTTATTAGGAAATATCGTACAGGATATCCATCAAAGTAGAAATGGCAAAGTTTGGATTGCAACACAAGAAGGACTCAACTTATATCTTCCAGAAAAAAAAGCCTTTAAACATTTTGGTAAAAGAAATGGATTACCTACTTCTTTAATCCGTGCAATTGCTGATGATATAAGTGGTCATTTATGGCTAACGACCAATAAGGGGATCTCAAGATTAGACCCTTTATCAGGAAAAGTGACTAATTTTGACAGCTATAATGGCTTATTAGGAATGAATTATTATCCTAATAGCCTAGTAAAAGGTGCAAATGAGACATTTTTTACCAGTAGCCAACGCGGCATCGAGTATTTTAGCGCTTTAGATATAGAAACAACCAATGACAAATTCAACCTGGTTTTAACCGGCTTTAATAAAATGGGTCAGCCAATAAAACTTGATAAACCTTATTCTTATGTCACTGATATTGAACTGACCTATCATGACTACTTTTTCTCTTTTGAGTTCTCTGTTTTAGATTTTATTTCACCTAACAAAAACAAATATGCTTATAAACTTGAAGGCTATGATGATAATTGGATTGAAGTGGGTAATAGAAATATTGCTTCATTTACTAATTTAGATGGAGGTACATATAAACTGCTTGTCAAAGCGACAAGCAACAGTGGAGAGTGGGGGAAGAAATTACTGTCGATTAACTTGTATATATCACCACCTCCTTGGAAAACCTGGTGGGCATATAGTTTATATGTATTATTAACCTTATTTGTTGTATTTATTACCATTTATTTAAGAACACGTTTGCAGCAGACAGAAATAGACAGACAAAAGCAATTTGTGTTAACACTTGAAGAGCAAGTAACTGAGAAAACAGCTTCGCTAAAGACACAGGCTAAGGATTTAATTGCAGCATTAAAAAAATCTGAAGAGGCAACACAACTTAAATCAGAATTTTTAGCTAATATGAGTCACGAAATAAGAACACCAATGAACGGGATTTTAGGCATGCTGGGTTTACTCATTGATAGTGACCTAACAAAAGAACAAGCCCAAAACGTAGGCATAGCAGATACCAGTGCCCACGCTTTATTGGCACTTATTAATGATATTCTTGATCTTTCAAAGATTGAAGCGGGTAAAATAGAACTTGAGTATATAGATTTTAATTTACGTAATTTAGTGGGAGAGCTTGCCGAATCTATTTCACTTGCCGCGCAAAGAAAAGGCGTTGAAATAATACTCGATTTAACGGGTATTCCCTGCTCTTTCATTAAATCAGATCCAGGACGAATACGACAAATTCTCACCAATATTTTAAGTAATGCCATAAAATTTACCGAGCAAGGTCAGATAATAATTAAAGCTAAACTCGAACCTGCCCAAAAAGATCATCACTTTATATTTAGTTGTGAAATTGAAGATACCGGCATAGGTATTCCAGCAGAAAAAATATTTTTACTGTTTGGCTCGTTTAGCCAAATTGACGCTTCCACAACCAGAAAATATGGCGGGACCGGGTTAGGATTAAGTATAACAAAAAAACTATGTAAGCTACTCAATGGTGATGTAACGGTATCCAGTAATATAGGCCATGGCAGCTGTTTTAAAGTATCATGTCTAGTACAAGAAAGTGAATTGTCGACCTGCGTAGTGCCACCGATAGAAGGCCTAAGGTTAAATATTTTAATTGTCGATGATAATAAAACTAGCCGTGAGGTGTTGCGCAGGCAATTAGAGTGCTGGGGGATAAACGTCACTGAAGCTGAAAGTGCTAAAGAAGCTTTATTTCTTTGCGATGAATGTTTTTATTCATCAAATTCAATGATATTTGATCTAGCATTAGTGGACATGGAAATGCCATCAATGAATGGAGAAGCATTAGCTAAAATAATTCGAGCGAATAAAAGCTATGACCCAATGGCACTAGTGATGATGACGTCAATCGATGAAAAGCACGACGCTAAATACTTTGCAGACATGGGTAGTAGTGCCTATTTTCCAAAACCAGCAACAACCCGCAATTTATTTAATGCTTTAGCGGTTATTAAAAATACTACTGATACATTAATAGCGGCGCATAACAATATCGACCTAGCAGCAATAAAAAAGCCTAATATTGGTGAAATGGAAGGTCACTGGCCTAGAGAAATGCATGTGCTTCTTGTTGAAGATAACCAGGTAAACCAAATGGTAGCGCTAGCTGTCTTAAAAAAAATCGGCTTAACCACAGATTTAGCGACTAATGGTGTTGACGCCTTAAATAGATTAAAAGAAGCGACTGTTATTAAACCCTATACGGTTGTGATAATGGATTGCCAAATGCCAGAAATGGACGGTTATGAAGCAACAAGGAGAATAAGAGCAGGTGATGCTGGAGGAGAAAACACCGCAATACCTATCATTGCAATGACAGCTAATGCGATGCAAGGTGACAAAGAAAAATGTATAGAAGCGGGTATGGATGATTATTTAACCAAACCAATCGAGCCAATGTTGGTGCTTGAAAAATTAAAGTTATGGCGACATAAATAAAGATATTGTCGGGTTTAAGTAGTTATTGTCTTTATAATCTCGTTATTTAACATATGGGTACGAACTCGGCCCTCGCCTTTACTACCTTAAAAGAAGTCGCTAATAAACTATTACCGGTATCAACTTTAGACGACCTTTCAACAGACTTTACTAAGGCTCAAACCATTCTTGCAAGTACCATCCTATTTATATTGTCAGCTATTTTAAAATATGGCTGACGTTAGCATATATACTCTATGGCGCTAACACACCAAAGTGCAATAATCTTAAAAGAACGTTGTCAAAACCATATAATATTAATCTTCAGGTATATTTACTTAAGCAGACACTCAATTTAATTCAAATTTAACAACATCACATCGATATTTCAATATACTGTCAGTCGTTATCATTAAAAAGGGCTTTTGATAAGATACTATGGGGTTAAAACTCATTTTCAGTCAATTAACAACCTAAAATACTCAGTTATGAGCAAGTATCATCCTCCAAGACAGACTGGTTAAATTTATAAAATTTTTGAATGAGTGTCGTTAATTTAGTTAATTTAAGCAAAGAGTTTATTGCTATGACTTAAGTTTTATCATCACTTTAACTGTTGATGTTCGCAGTAAACACTTAAGGCATCTTCGTGGCCAACCGCACCATGAAACTGCTTGCTAAATTGGGTGGTAATGATTAACCAGTTTTTGGCTGATGTATTTAATCGACTGAGTATATTGGGCTGGCCGTCTTCTATGAAACCGTTTTTATCTTCTCTGATACAACGTCCGGTTAACTCAATTAATTGTAGGTAATCGGTAAGCTCAAATGCTAGGCCCTTAACCATTTTTTTTCCTGGGTGACCAACAAAAGGGAGTAGTGCATTGGGTTGTTGACTTTTTTTGCCTGCTCGCAGCGTAGCTTGATGCTGGTGTGCGTTGAGCTTTCGGGCGTTTTGGCTATATTGGCTATATTGGCTATATTGGCTATATTGGGATTTAAATCAACATAGGCCATACAAGCAAAAAGCGCTGCTTCATCTAATAAAGCTTGAGATTTAAATCGTCCTTCCCAAAATCGACCGGTACAGTTGTCTTCTTGATTAGCAGATCTAGCAATACCTTCATTAATATAGCCCATGAACCAACTGACTTTCATCAGCCTCTTTCAATAGACCTCAGACGTTGCTTTAACGATATCCAGTAACGGTTTTGCTAATTCTTGACCACGACAGTACTGCTGTGTGAGTAATGTGCCTTTGTGTAAGCGGTGCCAACGCTCAAGCACTTCACTCATGCTCCATTGCTTTGCTTTTTCCTCATCAATAAATAGCACAACATGATAATGATTACTCATTACGGCATAGGCACAGACGTCAATCGCAAAGACGTCGATAAGAAAGTGTAACCTACCTTCCACCCAACCTCTGCGGTGTTCAAAGCTTTGTCCAGACAAGACATCTTCGCCACATAGAAAAACGCGTCGCACACAACGCGCAACACAATGATAATAAGGGGTGTCTACTAAACTGATTTGCTGTTTCCTTGGCGTAGCCATAATTCACATGTAATTATGTCGCTTAGTTATATCAGTGAAGTGCATCGGTAAGGATTATCAATGTAGGCCGAGTGTCCTGTTAAAATAGTTAAGACTGAGTATCCTGTTAAAATATAATATCTTAGAGTCGCATAAGTCTTTTTTTCTATGTTGGCCAAACGAAAGGAGCGGGCTTGGTTGAAGCCTTTTCTGCTACTGCTGTATTTTGGGCGAGTATCCCCCTTATTAATTTCCCCGTTTCTTTATGCTTACTACAAAATGTTTTTAAATATAAAATTTCAACTCTACTGCGTGCCCAAGGGGTTGTACGCAGAAATTTCAAACTTGATTTAAGGCGCGGTTTATTGGTAAAACAACGAATATTAAGTAACTCACCCATTTTATCCCAACCAATTTTTTTCTCTAGTTCGGTTAAGATCTGTTCAAGTTTAACGCCGTGGAGTGGATCATTACTTATATTCATAGTCTGCTTAAATTTAAAAATAGCATTGTAACAAGTTTACTAAATATTGACAGACTTATGCGTTTAACTCAGGTAAAAGTACAGAAAGAACTTTAAGGAAAAGTTAATATTCTCAGAGGGCTGATAACAGACAACAGACATAGATATTATTCTCAACCTAAGTCACCACCCCTTCAAATTAACGCGTCTAGTAATTCAGTAATTTAACGCAATAAAAAAGGCTTACATTACTGTAAGCCTCTTCTATAGTATTGGTGCAGATGGAGAGACTCGAACTCTCACGACCTAAGTCACCACCCCCTCAAGGTGGCGCGTCTACCAATTCCGCCACATCTGCATTTTTAAAACTTTACTTTGGAATGTCGTTATCATTCGCTTTTTTAGTCGCTGCAGGAATATCGCTATTCCCTGATGACTGACCTGGCTCTACACTCTCGCTAGGGATTGATTCATCACCTGGTATAGTTCGCTCTACAGGAGTGTTTAAGTTGTTCCACTCATCGGTAGATTTAATTCTATTTGCCGTTAAGTTACCTAACACTAAGCTGATAACAAAGAACGCAATAGCTAACCATGTAGTCGCTTTAGTTAAAAAATTACCTGAGCCACTTGAACCGAATATTGTTGCTGAAGAGCCGGCACCAAAAGATGCGCCCATATCTGCGCCTTTACCTTGTTGGATTAAAACTAAACCAATTAAACAAATTGAAACAATTAAATAAGCGATAATTAACGATTGATACAACATTTTAAGATCCTTTGGCTGACGAGCAAATTATTTTGAATTCGTCGACTTTTAAACTAGCACCACCAATAAGACCACCGTCAATATCAGTTTGTGCGAATAATTCTTCACAGTTAGCAGCATTTACGCTACCACCGTATAATAATGGCACTTTATTCGCGATAGTATCATCAGCGTTAGCTAAAAATTGACGAATAAATAAGTGTGTTGCTTGTGCCATTTCTGGAGATGCTGTTTTGCCAGTACCAATAGCCCAAACAGGCTCGTAAGCAATAACAACATCTGTAAATTTTTCTATACCTATTTCGTCAATTACTGGCTGTAATTGTGAAGCGAGTACTGTCTCTGTTTGTTCAGCAGCTCGTTCATCTTCACATTCACCAATACACAATATAGGTGTTAAACCAGCATCCAAAGTAGCTTTAACTTTATGAGCAACTTGTGTACTTGTTTCTTTGTAAATGCATCTTCGTTCAGAATGCCCTACAATAACATAATTTACAGAAACTTCCTTGAGCATATCTGTGGATATTTCACCAGTATATGCTCCACTTTGATGCTCGCTTACATTTTGCGCACCTAAATGGATGTTTGCTTGTAAATTTTCACTTTTAGCACTTATTCTAAATGCTGATAGAAAAGGAGCAGGAGGACAAACAACAACGTCGACATTTTCAGCTAGCTTGACACTATTTAATCCTGAAATCATTTCTTTTATCAGCGACAAACTTCCATTCATTTTCCAGTTTGCAGCTACTATTGCTTGTCTTTTCATTTATCTTTCCTAATTAAAGCGGCGAGATATTAACTAACCTACGAACAAGATACAAGTGTTTAACTTAATATCTTGTTCATTTGCTTATTATTCAACCGTCTGACGTCTATTTTGTTAGCAAGCGGCTTTGACAGCATCAGCAATGATATTTGCTAGCTCGGTAACTTCTGTTAATTCTGGTCCTTCAACCATAACCCGTATTAAAGGCTCAGTACCTGATTTACGTAATAACACGCGACCACGCCCTGAAAGTTGTTCATTGACCGTATGTACAGCAGCGACGACATTCTGAGCCGTTAACGGGTCATTGTCACCTGTAAACCTAACATTAACTAACACTTGTGGTAATTTAGTCATCCCTTGGCGGAGTTCGTGCAAGGTTTTATCACCACTGCAAACAGCAGTTAATACATTTAACGCGGCGATAATACCATCACCCGTAGAGGTGTTTTTTAAATTAATCACATGGCCAGAATTTTCAGCGCCCAACTGCCAACCTTTTTTGTTGAGCATTTCGGTAACATATCGATCGCCTACTTTGCTGCGAGCAAAAGGTATACCCATATCCGCAAGCGCAATTTCAAGGCCCATATTACTCATCAGTGTGCCAACAACACCACCACTAATAACGCCACTTTGTAAATCGTTTGAAGCTATAACGTAGACACACTCATCACCGTCAAGTACATAACCAGTGTGGTCAACCATCATCAAGCGGTCGCCATCACCATCTAGTGCAATACCTAAATCAGCCTGATGTTCAACAACAGCCTTACTGATAGCGTCCATTGATGTTGCACCACATTGGTCGTTAATATTGGTACCATTTGGCGACGTACCGATTTCAATCACTTGTGCACCTAATTCACGAAACACGTTAGGTGCGATGTGGTAAGTTGCACCGTGCGCGCAATCAACAACAATTTTATAATCTTTTAAAGAATATTGGCTAGGAAAATTACTTTTACAAAACTCAATATAGCGCCCAGCAGCGTCTTCAATTCGCGTTGCTTTACCTAATTTAGCCGATTCAACACAGCCCATTTCTTTATCTAATTGTGCTTCAATAGCCAGTTCGACATCATCGGGTAACTTCTCACCATTTTGTGAGAAAAACTTAATGCCGTTGTCATAAAATGGATTATGTGATGCACTAATAACGATACCCGCTTCAGCGCGAAAAGTTTTAGTAAGGTAAGCAATCCCTGGCGTCGGCATGGGTCCCAATAAGCCAATATCGATTCCCGCAGCAGAAAAACCAGCTTCTAGGGCTGACTCAAGCATGTAGCCTGAAATTCGGGTATCTTTACCGATAAGTACTTTTTTCGTGCCTTGGGCAGCTAGTACGCGGCCAGCGGCATAACCTAATTTCATCACAAACTCAGCAGTGATTGGGTATTGTCCTACTAGGCCTCTTATGCCATCGGTTCCAAAATATCTTCTTTCTGACATTTTATTTGTCCTTTATATTTACTTTTTTAGTATATTTAATGTTGAGTTATCTATTTATGGTGGTAGCTTCTAAAACCTTTAAAGCATCGACTGTTTCTTTTACATCGTGAACACGAATAATTCTTGCCCCTTGCTGAGCGGCTATAATAGCTGTTGCTAAGCTACCCGCTAGGCGTTCATTAATCTCTCGATTAAGAAGATTACCGATCATCGACTTTCTCGACAGTCCTGCCAATATCGGCAAATCTAGGCATTGAAATTTAGCCATATTCGCCAATAAACTATAATTTTGTTCTAACGATTTACCAAAACCAAAGCCAGGGTCTAAAATAAGACGAGAACGATTAATACCCGCTTGTGTACAGGCTAAAATTCTTTCCTGAAAGAAAATGGTAATGTCGTCTATTAAATTAACGTAGTGAGGATTGTGCTGCATGGTTCGAGGTAAACCTTGCATATGCATTAAACAAATACCAACACCTTGGTCTTGTGCTAATACCGTTAAGCAACCTTCATTTTGCAGAGCTCGAACATCATTGATGATACCTGCCCCATAAGTGATGCCCTCAGACATCACCGCGGCTTTACTGGTATCAATAGAGACAATGATATTAAAACGTGCATTAATGGCTTTTAATACGGGAATAACACGCGCTAACTCATCTTTAACAGAAACTTCTTTTGCGCCTGGACGGGTTGATTCGCCCCCGATATCAATAATGGTGGCGCCATCGGCTATCATTTGTTCGGCTTGTCTTAATGCAGAGTCAATACGAGAGAATTGTCCGCCATCAGAAAATGAGTCTGGGGTTACATTTAAAATCCCCATCACCTGCGGGGTTTCAATATTAAGGAAATGTGTACCACAAGGTAGATTTTTCAACAAAACTTATGCTCTTTGTGATTATTCTGTATAGAAATTTATTTTATAAAAAACAATTTACTGTCAACAAAGTAAATTAGCTTTTATAAAATAAAGCCTCGTTAATCGAGGCTATATTTAAAGGCTATTAATCAGCAGAGGCGTCACTAGGTTTATCTAGATCTGGCGCTACTTCTTTTTTCTCAGCTTTATCTTCTTTAGTATCAGAAGAGGCGTTGTCATCAGCTTTAGGTGGCTTCTTTGAATCAGAGTGATTATCCCACTCAGCCATTGGCGGACGAACTTCTCTGCGTTCCATCAAGTCATCGATTTGTCTAGCATCGATAGTTTCGTAATGCATTAACGCATCTTTCATTGTCTCTAAAATATCACGGTTCTCGTTCAATATTTTTTCTGCACGTTGATAGTTACGGTCAACAAATGCTTTGATTTCAATATCAATCGCTTGTGCAGTTTCGTCAGACATGTTCAACGATTTAGATGATGAACGACCTAAAAACACTTCACCTTCCTCTTCGGCAAATAACATTGGACCCAATTTTTGTGAAAAGCCCCACTGAGTAACCATTTTACGAGCAAGTTGAGTCGCACGTTCAATATCGTTAGATGCACCGGTAGAAACTTTCTCAAAACCGTAAATCATTTCTTCAGCAATACGACCACCGTAAAGTGACGAAATATTACTTTCTAAATGCTGTTTACTATGACTGAATCTGTCTTGTTCTGGTAAATACATAGTGACACCTAAAGCGCGGCCACGAGGAATAATACTCACCTTGTAAACGGGGTCATGATCTGGCACTAAACGCCCAACGATTGCGTGCCCTGCTTCATGATAAGCTGTCATCGCTTTTTCTTCTTCGCTCATAACCATCGAACGACGTTCAGCACCCATTAATATTTTGTCTTTCGCTTTTTCAAATTCATCCATCGATACAGTGCGGCGAGCCGAACGTGCAGCGAATAATGCGGCTTCATTAACTAAGTTAGCTAAATCTGCACCCGACATGCCCGGTGTACCACGTGCAATAACTGATGCTTTAACATCGTCACCCAAAGGTACTTTGCGCATATGCACTTTAAGAATTTGTTCGCGACCACGAATATCAGGTAGACCAACCGTTACTTGACGGTCAAAACGACCTGGACGAAGTAATGCCGGATCTAAAACATCTGGACGGTTAGTTGCGGCAATTACGATAACGCCTTCATTACCTTCAAAACCATCCATTTCAACTAACATTTGGTTAAGTGTTTGTTCACGCTCGTCGTGTCCACCACCCATACCTGCGCCACGTTGGCGACCTACCGCATCAATTTCATCGATAAAAATGATACAAGGGGCTGATTTTTTAGCTTGCTCAAACATGTCTCGCACACGAGATGCACCAACACCAACAAACATTTCAACAAAGTCAGAACCTGATATAGTGAAGAATGGTACTTTAGCTTCACCAGCAATAGCTTTTGCCAGTAAGGTTTTACCTGTACCTGGTTGTCCTACGAGTAAGACACCTGAAGGAATACGGCCACCAAGTTTCTGAAATTTAGTTGGCTCTTTTAAGTAATCAACAAGCTCAGATACTTCTTCTTTCGCTTCGTCGCAACCAGCAACATCAGCAAAAGTTGTTTTTATCTGATCTTCACTTAAAAGCTTCGCTTTAGACTTACCAAAAGACATCGCCCCTTTTCCACCACCGCCTTGCATCTGACGCATGAAGAAAATCCACACACCTATCAACAAAATCATTGGGAACCAAGAGATAAAAATAGTGGTTAAAAAGCTAGTTTCTTCTGGCAATTCAC
Organism: Colwellia sp. MB3u-55; assembly: GCF_014076785.1. Classification (NCBI taxonomy): domain Bacteria; kingdom Pseudomonadati; phylum Pseudomonadota; class Gammaproteobacteria; order Alteromonadales; family Colwelliaceae; genus Colwellia; species Colwellia sp. MB3u-55. The sequence continues at coordinate 100,121 of NZ_JACGUS010000117.1, read as the reverse complement.
CAGAAGCATTAACACCTTGTTTAACTAAGTCGTTAATTAAATCACGATCGAAACCACCAGGAATAACAGTTACAAAGGCTTCACCACTACGTTTTGTGCCTTTGATAACACCATTACGATCAACATTTGCGTCACGAATCTGTCCTTGACGGACATCTTTAATGAAACGCGTGTAATCAACTTGTTGTTCAGTAGTGGTGCTCGGAGTGAATCCTTGGAATACCGACATTAAAACAACCGCTATTACCAACCATAAAATAAGATTTTTTGCCATATCGCTCAACTTAATGACCTCTTGTACTTTGAATGAACTTTTACTTAACCGTTAACTAGCACAGATAAACGGCTAGTTCTGAAATCAACCTAAACTTTTAAGTTGATGAGTCGTAATTTACTATAATTTAACGCTCGGAGCTATTTAAATCCGGTAGCAACCAAATATACTTCGCGTGAACGTGCACGTGACGAATCTGGTTTACGGGTTTTTACTGTTTTAAATACTCCTCTTAAATCTTGCATAAATTGCTCAAATCCCGCTCCTTGAAAGACTTTAACAACAAACGCGCCATTTTTCTTTAAGACCTGATTACACATGTCTAGTGCTAATTCAACAAGATACATACTTCTTGCGGCATCAGCACCGTCATTACCGGTAAAATTAGCTGCCATGTCAGACATAACAACATCGATATCTTTGCCACCAATACGGTTTAGTAATGCATTAAGGACCGGTTCTTCTCTGAAGTCGCCTTGTAAAAAGTCAACACCAGCAATAGGGTCCATTGCCAGGATATCACAAGCAATAATTTGCCCACCACCTCCAACGGCTTTGACCGCATATTCTGACCAACCTCCTGGTGCAGCACCTAGGTCGACCACTTTCATACCTTTTTTAATCAGCTTATCTTTAACGTTTATTTCTTCAATTTTAAAGTATGCTCTAGAACGCACACCGAGTTTCTGAGCTTTTTTTACATACTCATCATCAAAGTGTTCTTGCATCCAACGGGTACTACTATTACTTAATTTCTTTTTACTCATTAATTTAACTTAATTAATTTGTTAATAATGCAAAACGATTTAACGTTTTATTAGTATTACAGACTAGATGGAGGTAAAATAGTATTAATTCAAGCTAACTTGTAACGAAAATTGTTAATGAGCCTAAATAAAAAACAAATACAGTATTTAAAAGGTCTTGCTCACCCATTGAAACCAGTGGTTTTATTGGGTAACAACGGCTTAACAGAGGCAGTAGTTGCCGAAATTGATTATTCATTAAATCATCATGAATTAATTAAAATTAAAATCCCAACCGATGATCGTGACAGTAAAGCATTAATTGTTGAAGCTATTTGCCGTGAAACAGCGTCAATTAAAGTTCAAGTAATTGGTAAAACATTAATTATTTATCGTCAGTCACCAGAAAAGAAAATAAGAATTCCTAAAATTTAATTTTTACATTCTTATTTAAAAGAGCTTCGGCTCTTTTTTTATGTCTAAAATTTATAAATTCATGCAGGCTGGCATTCAAACATTACATTATTGACAGCTACATTAGCACAATCTAATATATCTTTAGCAGAGAAACATTATTGACTCTTTTTAATCATTAAATATTAAGACCTCTATAAATATTGAAAACTATATCGACACTGATAGCTGAAATTAGAAAAAACATACAAACCACATCGGCTCATGATGCTTATCTAAGTGAACAAAAAGAGAAAAGCCTATTTATTGACATACGTGAAGCGCAAGAAGTCGCTACAAGCCCAGTGATAAATTCAGTTAATATTCCGCGTGGTGTTTTAGAAATGAATATTGGTAACTGCACTACTGATAAAAACCAGCGTATATCTTCATTGTGCAACTGGCGTCCTGGCGAGTCTTGCTGCTGAACAATTAAGCCGTTTAGGCTATAAAGATGTTTGGGCTATTATATGTCAGCATACTGATGTTTATTCTGCACAAGAAAAATTAACATCGCGCCAATAACCCTGTACTTTACTCGTAAGTAAAATTGAAAAGGCTAAAAAGTTAAGCTGTTTAGGCTATAAAGATGTTTGGGCTATTAAATGTCAGCATACTGATGTTTATTCTGCACAAGAAAAAATTAACATCGCGTCAATAATTCTATATTTTACTTAAAAGCAAAATTGAAAAGGCTAAACAATTGAGTTGTTTAGCCTTTTTCTATTTTCAAGAAATACTATATCGTTAATTTTGACTTATTTAACGCTAATATTTTCTCGCCAATACCTGTAACATTCAACAAGTCTTCGACCGAGATAAACCTACCATTTTCATTTCGATATTTGACAATAGCTGCTGCTTTTTTCATGCCTATGCCTTTTAATAAGGATAAGGTCTTCATATCAGCATGGTTTATATCAATACGCTCGTCAACTTGATTCATATTGGCATTGGGCTCATTACCGCCGACATTGTCAGCAAAGCTTAATGAAGAAAATGTAAAGGTGAGACAAATAAGTAAGATTTTTGAAAGATTAATCATGATTATATCCTTTTATTGTAAATTCCATTGCGCCTCACAAACAATAAACTGTCAATTTATTATTAACAAGACGTCAATAGGTTTAGGATAAAATTTTACCTTTGTCAATTTATAGCCATTAATAAAATTATACTGATTGACCTTAATTAAGCGATAAATTAATCGACTGCAAAACTTGCTGTGGGTTTTCAGCTTGAGTAATGGGTCTGCCAATAACTAAATAATCAACGCCAACGGCCATTGCCTGCTCTGGCGTCATAATACGTTTTTGATCGTCACTGGCGGTACCAGCAGGTCTAATACCTGGCGTGATAAGCTTAAAATCTTTACCTAAAGCGCTTTTCAGGCTTTGTGCTTCCTGTGCTGAACAAACAACACCATCAAGGCCAGCTTCTTTTGTCAACTTTGCTAGCAGCATCACTTGCTCGGCTGGCGTTCGTGTAATACCTAAGCCAAATAAGTCTTCTTCACTCATACTGGTTAAAACAGTGACAGCAATAAGTAATGGGGCGTTATCACCGTATTTTTCTAATGCCTGTTTAGCTTTAACCATCATTTCACGTCCGCCACTGGCATGAACATTAACCATCCATACCCCCATTTCTGCTGCAGCAGTTACCGCTTTTGCTACGGTGTTAGGAATATCGTGGAACTTTAAATCTAAAAAAACATCGAAGCCACGGCCCGTCAATTCTTTAACAAACGCAGGTCCAAAATGAGTAAACATTTCTTTTCCCACTTTTAAGCGACAATCCTTTGGTTGGATCTTCTCAACAAATGCAAGTGCATCCGCTTTTTTATCGAAATCTAGGGCAACAACTACTTTTGCATCATTCATACTCAATCCTCAATTCTTAATTCTTTAATTCTTTAATTCTTTAATAATATTCTAATTTGACCTTCTATGATTCAAAAGCAAAGAAAAAGCACGCAGCTGACGCTAATCAGTGAGTACTTTAGATGCAGCCATTGAAATGTAGAACAAAGAAGTTAGATATTATTCGCCTTCTAGGCCTCTAACTGGTTTCAATTGTTCCCAGTCATGACATGAAGGACACGCCCAATAATGTTTACTACTATTAAAACCACAGGTTCGACAACTATAACGGGGTTTTAAATTCAAATAAGCGCCAATCAATTCTTTGATCATATCTAAATTTTCGGTGTTGTCATGCTCAGTAGAGTTAACCATTTGCATCTTAATAAAATGCTTAAAGCCTTTAATGGTTGGACGCTTTTTCAAGGCAAGTAAAATAAACTCTTTCGCTTTTTTGTTGCCATATTTAGCTTCAAGATGACTTAAGTATTTTATCAGTGCGCTCGAACCACCGGTTTCATCATAAACTTTTCTAATGAATTTAAAATATTCATCGTCGGCATCTAACTGATGATAACAATTTTGCATTTCATCAATAACATCAGGAAAGAATTCTTTATCCTGAAGATAGATGTCTTGATAACATCGGCAGGCTTCATTGAACTGTTGATGCTTTTCATAAATTTGAGCTAATAACCAATTAGCACGACAAGAATTAGCATCATAAATCAACGCCAACTCTAATAACTCTATGACTTCAATAAAGTTATCTTCTGCGAAGGCTGTTGTCGCTAATTCACAATAAAAATTAGCTAAGTTATGAAGAAGTTTTTTATCTTTAGTTTTAACAATGGCTTTTTTATGACTGATGCCTTTTGACCAATCTTTAGTAGACTGGTAAATACGCATTAAATAATCAAGAGATTTTAAGCCATAGTGTTTTGATTTAAGCAGTTTTTCAAACATCGTTTCAGCGCGGTCGTATAAGCCGGCACTAAAGAAATCTTTACCTAGTTCATAAGCCGCTTGTTGCTTATCTTTAGCGGATAAATGTTTCTGTCTAACTAAGTGCTCATGCACTTTTAATGCGCGGTCAAGCTCACCACGGCGACGAAATAAATTGGCCATGGCAAAGTGTGCTTCAACAGTATCATCTTCAACTTTAAGAGCTTCTAGTAAGTAGTCTATCGCTTTATCTTGTTGATTTGATAAGAGGTAATTTAAGCCTGTTGAATATTTTATCGACAAGGCTTGTTTAGCTGAGTGATCATTTTGTTTAACACTATTACGGCCCATGAACCAGCCATAGCCCATTGCAACAGGGAGTAATAAGAACAATAGTTCTAACATATAATTTACACTGATTCTTTAGAGGATGACTTTTTAGGTTTTATCATTCGAACAAACTTCCAAAATAATGCAAAGAGTAAGCCGAGTACAAAGCCCAAAGTGGTAAATAAACTGACAGCCGCAGCAACTGATAGTTCAGTTCGGGCGATGAGATAATTCAACGTTAAGGTCTGCTCATTTTGACTACCAAAGATAAAAGCGATGACTAGTAAGCTGAACAGTAAAAACGCTGTAATATAAATACGCAAAATAAGTTACCTATGATGAAAATTAAGTTAAAAAAAACGGCATACCATTATAGCATGCCGTTTTATTGATAATTTATCAATTACGCTATTGAAAGATTTACCCTTTCACGTAACTCTTTTCCAGGTTTAAAATGAGGAACGTATTTACCTGCCAACTCAACGGATTCGCCAGTTTTAGGGTTACGTCCAACACGAGGAGCACGAAAATGTAATGAAAAACTACCAAAACCACGAATTTCAATACGCTCACCTTTTGACAAGGTTTGTGCCATCATTTCTAAGATTTCTTTAATAGATTGTTCAACATCTCTCGCTGATAAATGACTTAATTTATCGGCTAATCTTTCAATAAGTTCAGATTTGGTCATTTGACCTCCTGTGTTCACTAGATTGAAGTTAATAGTACCTTCTCACCAATGGATTTTAAACGAAGAGAAGGGTTATGTTTCAAACACTTCTCACCTTCAAGTGTCTAAATTAGTTTTTAGCGTTTTTAAACGCTGCAGCCATTGCACTTAAACCAGTTTCTTCAACTTGGTTTAGGTTATCCATAGCTTCACGTTCTTCTGCTTGGTCTTTAGCTTTGATTGATAAGCTGATAGCACGGTTCTTACGATCCACACCCATAAACTTAGTCTCAACACTATCACCAACAGATAATTCAGTTGACGCATCTTCGATACGCTCACTAGAAATATCAGATACGCGTAGGTATCCTTCAACGCCTTCGGCTAATTCAATTTTAGCGCCTTTAGCATCTACTTCGATAACCTTACCTGTAACAATAGCACCTTTCTTAGTATCTGCAAGGTACTGATTAAACGGATCATCTTCAGTTTGCTTAACACCTAAAGAAATACGTTCGCGCTCAGGGTCAACTTGTAATACTACAGCTGAGATTTCATCACCTTTCTTGTATTCACGAACAGCTTCTTCGCCGCCAGCCCATGAAATATCAGATAAGTGAACAAGACCATCAATGCCGCCGTCAAGACCAATAAAAATACCAAAGTCAGTAATTGACTTGATCTTACCAGATACTTTGTCGCCTTTGTTGAAGTTCTTAGCGAACTCTTCCCAAGGGTTAGCAATACACTGTTTAAGGCCTAAAGAAATACGACGACGTTCTTCGTCAATTTCTAATACCATAACTTCAACCGTGTCACCTAAGTTAACAACTTTAGATGGGTGGATATTTTTGTTAGTCCAATCCATTTCAGAAACGTGAACTAAACCTTCAACGCCTTCTTGGATTTCAACAAAACAACCGTAGTCAGTTAAGTTAGTTACACGACCAGTAAGTTTAGCGCCTTCAGGGTAACGCTTAGCAATTGCTACCCATGGATCTTCACCTAACTGCTTCATACCTAGAGATACACGAGTGCGCTCACGGTCAAATTTCAATACTTTAACTTGTATTTCGTCACCAACATTTACGATTTCACTTGGGTGCTTAACGCGCTTCCAAGCCATATCTGTAATGTGTAGTAAGCCGTCAATGCCGCCTAAGTCTACGAATGCGCCGTAGTCAGTAAGGTTCTTAACGATACCTTTAACTTCTAGGCCTTCTGCTAATGACTCTAACAATGCATCACGTTCAACGCTGCTTTCAGATTCGATAACGGCACGACGAGAAACAACAACGTTATTACGCTTTTGATCAAGCTTAATAACTTTAAATTCTAATTCTTTGCCTTCAAGGTGAGTTGTATCGCGAATTGGGCGAACATCTACTAATGAACCCGGTAAGAAAGCACGAATATCGCTAACTTCAACCGTGAAACCACCTTTAACTTTACCGTTGATAACACCGATAACAGTTTCTTTTTCTTCATATGCTTTCTCAAGCACTTGCCACGCTTCATGACGTTTAGCGTCATCACGTGAAAGAATAGTTTCACCAAAACCGTCATCTGTAGCTTTAAGAGATACGTCGACTTCATCGCCAACGCTTACATCAACTTCACCAGCGTTGTTTTTAAACTGGTTAATGTCAATAACACTTTCAGATTTAAGGCCAGCATCAACGATAACATTGTCTTTAGTAATAGCGACAATCGTACCTTTGATAATTGAACCAGGGCGTGTTTCGATTTCTTTTAAACTTTCTTCAAATAGTTGTGCGAAATTTTCAGTCATAACTTGCATATAAACTCAGTTATTAATCCAGTCAACATCAATGTTTCATGGGGTTATTTAATAGTGCCCAGTGCATCCGTACAGTAGGCTATAGGTTGATTTTGAAGCTATATAGCTTCGTTTACGTTAACTTGCCATTGGCAAATGTTAAAATCTTGGTAACCACTTCATCAATAGAAAGGTCAGTAGAATCAACAATTAACGCACCTTCTGCTGGGATAAGGGGAGCGACCGTACGGGTCTGATCTCGCTCATCTCGCTGACGTATATCATCCAAAAGGCGCCCGATTTTAACATCAAAACCTTTCTCTTTCAACTGATTAAATCGACGTTGTGCTCTTTCTTCTGCAGAAGCGGTTAAAAAAACTTTAACTGGTGCGTTACTAAAAACGATTGTTCCCATGTCTCTTCCATCAGCGACAAGCCCGGGAGCGACTTTAAAAGCACGTTGGCGACGTAAAAGCGCTTCACGCACCCGAGGGAAGGCTGCTATTTTAGAAGCGATAGCACCAACTTCCTCTGTGCGTATGCTATTACTAACATCTTCGCCTTCTAAAATAACTTTTCCTTCACCTTGACTGGTTATTTCAAATTGCACGTCTAAATGAGCAGCAATGGGGATCAAGGATTCTTCATCTTCGATAGTTAAATGGTGATGCAATGTCGCCACTGCAAGCACACGATAAATAGCTCCGCTGTCAAGCAAGTGCCAGCCAAGTTGCTCTGCAACTAAACGTGCGGCTGTGCCCTTACCTGCTCCACTAGGTCCATCTATAGTTATTACCGGTATTTGTTCTATCATATTTTTATCTACACTAAAGCAAGTTAAACTAAGTTAGTCACTTAATTTAAGCTTGATTGAGCGTTAGTCCCACTTGGTTTGCTAAGGTGACAAAATTAGGGAACGAAGTCGCTACATTGTCACACTCTAAAATTTGAATTTCACCAGTAGCTCGTAATGAGCTAATCGCAAAAGACATGGCAATACGGTGATCATCATGACTATGAATAGTCCCTGATGTTAATTGCCCACCAACAATATCTATACCGTCATCATAAACAGTACAGTCAATATCTAATTCTTTTAAGCCATCAGCCATTGCTTGAATGCGATCGCTTTCTTTCACTCTTAATTCTTCCGCGCCACGTAAACGTGTTGTACCTTCAGCACAAGCAGCCGCAATAAATATCGCTGGGAACTCATCTATGGCAAGCGGTACATCACGTTCGTTTATATCAATACCTTTTAATGGTGATGATTTAACCACAACATCAGCAACAGGCTCTCCGCCCGCCATACGCTCGTTGATGATGCTCAAATCGCCATTCATCTGCTGTAAAATATTAATAGCACCAATACGCGTCGGGTTCATACCCACATTACGAATAGTCAACTGACCTTCTTTAGCAATTAAACCCGCAACCATAAAAAATGTTGCTGATGAAATATCGCCGGGTACTTGAATGTCGCAAGCCGTTAGTTGATGGCCGCCTTCAATAGAAACCTTTTTACCCATAGGGGTATCTTCAACCTTTACCGGATAACCAAAGGCGGTCAACATGCGTTCAGTGTGATCGCGAGTAATACCGGGTTCGGTTACCGAGGTAATGCCGTCGGCATAAATACCAGCAAGTAATACACAAGATTTTACTTGTGCACTGGCCATGGGTAAGTCGTAATGAATCGCGGTTAAGGTTTGACCTTCATCAATACCTTGTGAAATAACCGGTGGCGTACCATTTTTGGCAGCAGAGATATTTGCACCCATTAATTTTAATGGGTCAACAACGCGTGCCATAGGACGTTTATTTAAAGAACTGTCACCAGCCATTTGCCATGCAAAATTTTGTCCGGCGAGTAATCCCGACATTAATCGGATTGTTGTCCCTGAATTACCAATATTTAAAGCTTCTTGAGGTGCGGTTAAACCACGTAAACCTTTGCCATGAATAACAACATTTTGTTGCTTGTCAGGGCCTTCTATTTTTATGCCCATCGCCTTAAACGCATTCATTGTTGCTAAACAATCGTCTCCAGGTAAGAAACCCGAAACATGCGTGGTACCTTCAGCTAAAGAGCCAAACATAATAGAGCGATGCGAACATGACTTGTCACCCGGTACAATGATATCTCCGGATACTTTTCCGGCAAGGCCTGTGGTGATAGTTAATGTTTTATTTACTTGAGACATTTTTTTTCCATTAAATTAATGTTTTTTTATGACAATTTTTCAATCACTTTTACTAAATATAATTACTGATGTTGCTCGCCAGCACTATAAACGAGCGATAAAACAAAGATAAAATGATTACTTTACTTGTTATTACTTGCTGTTTTTAGCGGAAAATTCTTTCATAAAAGCAACCAACGCAGTTATACCCACTAATGGCATAGCATTATAAATACTGGCGCGCATACCACCCACCATACGATGACCCTTTAAAGCCATTAGTCCCTGCGCTTCTGCTTGTTTTAAAAACTCATCATTCAAGCTTTCATCTGTTAACCAAAAAGGCACATTCATTAGACTACGATACTTTGCTTCAATATGATTTTGATAAAACGCACTTTCATCAATATAACCATATAAAACCTCAGCTTTTTGTTTGTTTATCTTTGAAATTTCTTTAACACCGCCACGCTCTTTTAACCATTCAAATACTAAACCGGCTAAATACCATGCATAGGTTGGCGGCGTATTGTACATTGAATCGTTCTTTGCTAACACCTGATAATTCATGATTGAGGGCGTTGTTAATTGAGCATTGCCTAATAAGTCATTACGCACAATAACAATAGTTAGACCAGAGGGACCAATATTTTTTTGCGCACCGGCATAGATAAGACCGAATTTTTTAACGTCAATTTCATGAGACAAAATGGTTGACGACATGTCAGCAACCAGTGGCACCCCATGAGTTTCTGGAATATCAAACATCTCGATACCGTCAACGGTTTCATTCGGGCAATAATGTACAAAGGCAGCATTAGGGTTTAAGCCCCACTCGTTACTTGGTAATACGTGAGTTTCGCCTTTAACCTTACTAACAACATTGATCGCGTTTATTTCACCATAATGCTCAGCTTCTGCAGCGGCAGCTTTTGACCAAGAGCCAGAAATAACATAATCGGCTGATTTGCCGTTTGGTAGAAAATTTAAAGGGACCGCAGAAAATTGACCTCGACCACCACCATGACAAAACAAAACACTGTAATTTTCTGGTATTGCCATCAAATCACGTAAATCCGCTTCGGCTTTTGCGGCTACTACCAAAAACTCTTTACTGCGGTGACTCAGCTCCATCACTGAACTACCCGTACCTTGCCAATTGACAAATTCTGCTTGTGCCTTTTTCATTACCTCTACAGGTAACATCGCAGGACCGGCACAAAAGTTAAATACATGAGACATATAACACAACACCTTCTATAAAGTTTTAAATACGCTTGTCGATGCACTTGGTCTAACTGTTTTAATTATTTTTATTATAAACATCAATTTGGTCAGCATTCTCTTGGGTAAAATAAGACTGCTCATCAAATGGAAAAATGCTCCTGCATTTGCTTAATACCGTTCGTCCTGAACATCGTCACTCATTCACATCCATGTGATCGTGACATACGTTCGTCCTAAACATAAAAAGGGCGGTGATTAGCCGCCCTTTAAACCGAATTTATAGCGGTAACTATTCGTTATCACTTTCGATGAGTTGTTCTTCATCACTGTCAGCTTCTGGTGCTACCTCTGTTGAGGTACTCTCAGTTGACGAAGCGATTAACTGCTCAGAAGTTTCTTCCGTTCCTTCAGGAACGTCTTCTTCTTCAATTTCGTCAATACGTTGCAATGCAACAACATGTTCACCTTCAACCGTTCTAATAATACGAACACCTTGAGTATTACGACCAATAACACTAACTTCATTAACACGAGTACGTACTAAAGTACCGTTATCAGTGATAAGCATTATTTCATCTAAATCTTCAACCTGAACAGCGCCAACTACTGGGCCATTTCGATCGCTAACTTTAATAGAAACAACACCTTTAGTCGCACGACTTTTCGCTGGGTATTCAGTTAACGCGGTACGTTTACCAAAGCCATTTTCGGTTATCGTTAATATTGGGCCATCATTAACTGGCACAATAAGTGACACAACCTTTTGATCACCTTCTAACTTAATACCTCGAACACCAGTACCGGTTCGTCCGATAGGTTTTAATGCCCAACGTTCTTCACCTGTTTCTGCATCTAATTTAATTTCACCCGTTTCACTGTCACGAAGTTTCTCATTAAAACGAACAACTTTACCCGCATCCGAGAACAACATAATATCGTTGTAACCGTCGGTAATAGCAACGCCAATTAAGGTGTCATCATCACGTAAGTTAAGGGCTATAATACCGTTAGCACGTTGGTTTTTATAAGCGGTAAGTGCTGTTTTCTTAACAGTACCTGAAGCCGTTGCCATGATAATAAACTTGTCTTCTGCATATTCACGAACCGGTAATATTGCGGTAATACGTTCACCTGCATCAAGCGGTAAAATATTAACAATAGGTCGGCCACGGGCAGTACGACTCGCTAAAGGTAATTGGAACACTTTCAACCAGTAGAGTTTTCCGCGATCTGAGAAACACAAAATAGTATCGTGGGTATTAGCAATGAGTAAACGTTCAATGAAATCTTCTTCTTTCATCTTAGTCGCTGCTTTACCTTTACCACCACGGCGTTGTGCTTGATAGTCACTTAACACTTGGTATTTAACATAACCTTCATGTGATAACGTAACCACAACATCTTCTTCTGTGATCAAGTCTTCCATGGATAAGTCATGCGAAGCATTAGTAATTTCAGTACGACGTTCATCACCAAAATCATTACGGATAGTTTCTAGCTCTTCACGAATAATTTCCATTAAACGTTCAGGCGAACCTAATATATGTAATAACTCAGCGATAATATCGAGTAATGCTTTGTATTCAGATAAGATTTTTTCGTGTTCTAAACCAGTCAACTTATGTAAGCGAAGATCTAATATCGCTTGTGCTTGTTGCATAGTTAAGAAGTATTGACCGTCTTGAATACCAAAACCAGCTTCAACCCATTCAGGGCGTGCTGCGTCATCACCAGCGGCGCTGAGCATATCAGCAACATTACCTAAATCCCAACCACGAGCCAGCAGTTTTTCTTTTGCTTCACTTGGCGTTGGTGAATTTTTAATTAATTCAATGATCGGGTCAATGTTCGCTAATGCAATCGACAAACCTTCTAGTAAATGCGCGCGTTCACGTGCTTTACGTAATTCAAAGATAGTACGACGAGTAACAACTTCACGGCGATGAAGGATAAACTCTTCAAGCATTTCCTTGATATTAAATAATTTAGGTTGGCCGTTAGTTAACGCCACCATATTTAAACCAAAAGAAACTTGCATTTGGGTAAGTTTGTACAAGTTATTTAAAACAACTTCACCGACTTCTCCACGTTTAATTTCAATAACCATGCGCATGCCGTCTTTATCAGACTCATCACGCAGCGCTGAAATACCTTCAAGGCGTTTTTCTTTTACCAGCTCTGCCATCTTTTCGATAAGGCGGGCTTTGTTTACTTGATAAGGTAATTCATGAACAACAATCGTTTCTTTACCGGTTGTTTCATGAACTTCGATGTCGGCACGGGCGCGAATTTTAATTTTGCCACGACCAGTACGGTAAGCTTCTTCAATACCGGCACGACCGCTAATAATACCGGCTGTTGGAAAATCAGGACCAGGTATATATTCTAATATCTCTTCAAAGGTCAAATCACTATTTTCAATCAGTGCTAAACAGCCGTTTATCACTTCTGTTAAATTGTGAGGAGGTATATTGGTTGCCATACCTACGGCGATACCTGAGGTACCATTCACTAATAAATTAGGAATACGCGTTGGCATAACAACAGGTATATGTTCTGTACCGTCATAGTTAGGTACAAAATCTACCGTTTCTTTATCAAGATCTGCCAAAATAGAATGTGCTATTTTTGACATTCTGATTTCGGTATAACGCATTGCTGCTGCAGAGTCACCGTCAACCGAACCAAAGTTACCCTGACCATCTACTAGCATATAGCGTAATGAAAATGGTTGCGCCATACGTACTATCGTATCGTAAACGGCAGTATCGCCGTGTGGGTGGTATTTACCTATTACATCACCAACAACACGTGCTGATTTTTTGTAAGGTTTATTGAAGTCATTACCAAGTACATTCATCGCAAATAATACGCGGCGATGAACAGGTTTTAAGCCGTCTCGTACATCTGGTAATGCACGGCCTACAATTACGCTCATGGCGTAATCTAGATAAGAATTTTTTAGCTCATCTTCAATATTGACGGGTACAACATTGTTTGACAAATCGGTCATAAGTCGATGGTATCCCTTAACTTAGCAAGAATTTTGAAAGTTTTTTCGAAATTATAATTATTAATTAACACAGCATACTATCATATTTTTAATGAGATGCCATACCGCTTTATTATCTTAAAAGTACTTAAAATGGTAGCACTGAAAAGTCATTAACTTCCAAATGGTTGTTTATTGTTCACCATTTTAACTCAACATATATTATTGTGCTTTTTTTGTTCAAATATACGGCGTTTCTCAATGGCTTTTTCAGTAATTTTTTTATTTAATATTCTCCCTTGTCCTAATGAAAAATAAATTTCCGCAATTACAAATAATGGTCCAATAAATAATTGGTTAATATCATCAAAAAATGCCGGCTTTGCTTTTTCGTAATGATGACCAACAAATTGAATAACCCATCCAATAATAAAGACACTTATTGCAATAATAATATGATGTTCTACTTTTACAACTTCATGAACACTCCACATTAACGGGCCAAACAAAATGAACGCCAGTAACGCAAGAGGTAACGACAATATTAAATAATAAATAAACACCGCAATTGAAAGTATGGCGGCTAAAGTAAAGTTAACTTGTGCAACGCCTAAGTAGTTATTGATAACAACTTCAAAGGATACACTGGCAAGTAATAAGGCAATTGACCAAATGATCATTGGCACACCAATAAAGTGTGTATGAATATTTTTTCTGTTTAAGTGAACGCTTTTATAGCTAGACAGTTGTTCTATTACTGTTTTCATCATGACCTCTTAGATTTTTTCGCATCGTACCTATTAAGTGACAATTTATATTTATAGCTATTAAACTTCAAGATGCAATTACAGCCCATTTTGTGTCAAGTAACTATATCATCTTCTTTTTACAACAGATCTAACGAAAAACCCTGCCGAAGCAGGGTTTTATTTATCAACATAAAGTGAACGGGTTGCCCCTTTCTTTAGATTATTTGGGTGTAGCTTGTAGATTTAATGTTATACCTGAAGCTGCTGAATAGCCGTAGATATCGACATACCATACACCTTTAGCTGGGTCGGTAAAGTTACAAGCTTCATTGTTACCATTTTTATAAGGGCGACAATCATAAACAGACGTTGTTGACTGTTTACCTTGTGTTACATATAAATCTGCATCACCTGAACCACCTGAAAGTGTAACCGTTAGATCGGCATAACCATCGGCTAAATCAAGGGTGTAACGTTTCCATGTTCTTCTTGCAACATTAACATTATTAATTGTGGTATCAATCGGATTAATTGTATTACCACCACCCGTAGAAGGTTCAGTGTAACTACCCGTTAAACTAACACCGGCAAAATCACTATAGGCTTTAAGTCTTACGTAGTAAATGCCACCTGCTTGTGTACTTGCACACGATTCAACATTACCTGATTGATAAGGGCGACAATCGTAAACACTGTCAGTTGGCTCAGCACCAAACTTCACATATAAATCAGCATCACCACTACCACCTGTCATCGCAAAATTAATATCTGTTGCACCAGCAGGTACTTCCATAGTGAAAACTAAATCATTACCCGTTGCAGCCGTTAACTCAGTTTTAACCTGACCATTTTCAAGGACAGTATCTGGTATTGTTCCACCACCACCGCCAGTGTCACCGCCAGAGCCATCACATCCATTTGCGGTAATGTAATCGATCGCATCTTTAGTTTGGGCTAAACCATAACCAAATTTAACATCGCGACCCGCAGCACCTAAATCTTGTGCACTACTATTTAATACGTTACGAATTTCAACGTTAGTACAGCTTGGGTGATGACTCCATACCAAGGCAGCAACACCAGCAACATGAGGAGATGCCATTGAAGTGCCACTCATTTTGCCATAATTACCCGCGCCAATATTTATACTGGCGCTTAAGCCTATATTATTTTTCATCGCTGCGCCGTCCGTATCAGATACAGTAACACTTGGGATAGAAGTTGCGTTTGCATCACCTAACGTGCCACCAAAGCTTCCCGGTGCATTGTTATAAAGAATTGCACCTACACCTCCGCTGTCTTGACAAGCTTTAACTTTATCATAAAACGAAATATTGCCACGTTGGATTAAACAAACACTACCTGCAGCGCCTGTATCTATAGCTTCGCCCGTGGCAAAGTCATAGAGAGAGCCCGTTGCTTGACCTTGGTTTTCCATTGCATTAGCGGTATAACCGACATTAGCGACAGAGACTTCAACGACTGAACCTGAACCTTCAGGATAAATAGAATAAACATCAACGCCTGGGCCAGATATCTCTACTTGGCTATTTTTTTGTGAAAAGTCAGCTAAGGCTTTATTACTGTCAACAGCAGCAACTGACATCACTGCATCGTAAGAAGCAGGAAAGCTTTCTAAATCAGTCGTTGCTGTAGCAACACCATCATTACCGGCTGCAGCTATAAGTAAAACGCCTGCATCATAGGCCGCTTGAATACCATTTTGTTCGCTGGTACTTGAACCAGAACCACCTAAGCTCATGTTAATAACGTCTGCACCATTACTGACACAATCGTTAATAGCACTAACAAGTGTTGAAGAGTATCCCCATCCCGCAGCATTAAATACTTTTATAATGTGCAAATTAGGATCGGTGCCAATAACACCACGAACGCCAATACCATTATTAAGTGCGGCAATTGTTCCTGCTACGTGAGTACCGTGCGGACCACCTTCATCATACCAGTTACCTGTACCGCTATTGCTTGTACCAGTTATTGTGCCTCCTTGTGCCCCCATGTCTTCATGAGGTAAGTCTAAACCTGAATCAATAATACATATTTTCTTACCGCCAGCGTTGGCAGAAGCAATCATATCGTCAACTTGATCGGCTTGAACCATGCCAATACCATAAGGCACCGTTTGTGCCATAAAGCGACGTGGTAAATCTTCTTCTACGTATTCCACATTATTGTCCATCGCTAAATTCATCACTTGTGATGTAGATAGCTCAGCACTGATCATATTAACATCTGGAAATTCGGCTTTAACATTGACCCGTAATCTCTTTAATTTTTCCTTAACGGCGGCAAGGCGAACAAAGGCGTTTTGGCTACCGATGAAACTAGTTGTTTGATTACTGCCTGCTTGGTTATTAGCTGCTTGCTTGTATTTGATTATAAAGCGTTTGGGTAAGGGTGAACTGGTCACTTCAGATAATACATTATCTGCGTTTTGTATGCTAAGTGGTTGAGCAGCGTAAAGTGCTGTCGATATTGATACCGACAATATACTTGCAGTGGTCAATATTAATGATTTCTTTGTTATCTTATTCGACATCTATATTCCTACCTATTAGGTTAATTTTAATTATTATTTTGCTGGGGGAATTTCAAATGAGAGTGATACGTCATTTTCGAAGCAGCAATGAACATAACATCAATGTTTCACACATTACAAGTATGTTATTGAAATGTTAAATAAAAAAGACAAAACAAAAGTAACAACCACATTTAAATCAACAACTTATAACATAAGACTTTATTTTTACTGCTAAATCTTGGTAAATAAAGACTTAAATTAAGGGGCATTAGCTGATAAAAATCAGTAATGAGTAAGATAATCGCTATAAAAAAGTCTTAATGTGCCCTGCTTTCTCAGTTTTGGCTCGTCTGCATTAGCTATGACTTATCCACTTTTAACGAGGATAACAAACTCAACGTTCAGTACTAGGCGAACCATTTACTTTAGTTTAGAATTACTGACAATAATTGATTAAAATAATGAAAATGTAATGTCAACAACTAACAACACTAAAACTGTTAACGTAAATGAAGAAGAAATAGCCAAATTTGAAAAAGTTGCAAGCCAGTGGTGGGACCTTGATGGCGATTTTAAACCATTGCATCAAATAAACCCTATTCGTCGACAATTTATTTGTCAGCATGTCGGTGATATTTTTGGTAAAAAAATTATTGATGTTGGCTGTGGTGGTGGTATTTTAGCCGAGAGTTTAGCCAAGCTTGGTGGCGATGTTACTGGGATTGACCTTGGCGAAGAGCCATTAAATGTAGCTAGATTGCATGCGTTGGAGAGTGGTTTAACGGTCGATTATCAAAAAATACCCGCCGAAGACAAAGCGATTGATCAACCCAAAACATTTGATGTCGTCACTTGTATGGAAATGCTTGAGCACGTACCCGATCCCGCTTCAATTATAGAAGCTTGCGCTAAAATGATAAAACCCGGTGGTTATGTCTTTTTTTCAACCTTAAACAAATCAATAAAATCATATTTATTGGCTATTGTTGCCGCCGAAAAAGTCCTTAAAATAGTCCCGGACGGTACACACGACCACAAAAGTTTTATTCGTCCATCGACCTTAATTGGCTGGGCTGAATCATTTGATCTCAAATGCATTGATGCCGCAGGCATTCATTACAACCCGCTGACAGAGAATCACAAACTTATTTCATCACTAGATGTAAATTATATTCTTTGTTGTCAAAAAATTTAAATAAGGGAATGTCCATTGCGAAATACTAAAATTTCAGGGGTATTATTTGATCTTGATGGCACCTTATTAGATACTGCTAATGATTTAGGTGCAGCACTTAACTACGTTTTACGAAAATATAACTTAGCAGAAGTGGCTCGTGAAGATTATCGTCCAATCGCTTCTGATGGTGCATTAGGGTTATTAACCCTTGGTTTTGCACAAGCTTTAAAAAACTATGATTACGAGGAGTTACGCGCGGAATTCCTCACTTATTACCAAGAAAATATTGCGGTACATACCTGTCTTTATCCTGGCGTAGCTCAATTACTGTTGACGTTGAATGAACGAAACATTCCTTGGGGTGTTGTGACGAATAAGCCAGAAGGTTTAACAAGACTATTATTGCCTTATTATAGTGAATTCGAAAAATGTTTATCACTGGTTGGTGGTGATACTTTCACCAACCGAAAACCACACCCAGAGCCTATCCTCAAAGCTTGTGAACAAATATCAGTGCCAAGTGAGCTATGTTTGTATGTCGGAGACGCTTTGCGTGATATTGAAGCCGGCAATAGTGCTCAAGCAACTACCGTCATTGCAAAGTGGGGCTATATTATCGCTGGTGAAGATTGTAAAAACTGGCAAGCAGACTATCACGCTGAAACCCCCTTAGATATCTTATCATTACTGTAATAATGTTAAGCCAAACGCGAATAAAGTAACGGTTTAAATCCAGTGATATAGGTCCTTAACTTGCTATAACCAACACATAAAAAAGCCACTCAACCGTGGCTTTTTTCTTAATAAAACACCCATAATAAAGTAGAGCTTGGTTAACTGTTAGTCAATATTGTCAGGGCCTACTCGCACAATTAACTTACCAAAATTCTCACCTTCTAATAAACCAATAAAAGCATTTACTGTATTTTCTAGTCCGGTAATTAAATGCTCTTTATAGTTAATTTCACCTGCCATTAACCATTTTACCATTTGCTCGCTAAACTCGTTATAACGATGACCATAATCATCAAAGACAATAAAACCTTGCATTTTTATACGCTTAACAAGTAGTGTTCCCATCAATGAAGAAAGTCTGTCAGGTCCACTAGGTAATTCTGTCGCATTGTACTGAGAAATTAAGCCACACAAAGGAATACGGGCACAGCTATTTAATAGTGGCATAACAGCGTCAAAGACTTTACCGCCAACGTTTTCAAAATAGACATCAATCCCTGATGTACAAACGGCCGCTAGTTGCTCAGCTAAGTCATCACTTTTATGATCAAGACAATGATCAAACCCTAAACTGTCAACTGCATAGGTACATTTAGTCTCACCGCCAGCAATACCGATCACTTTACAGCCTTTTAATTTAGCTATTTGACCCACTAAACTTCCAACCGCTCCTGTTGCCGCAGCAACGACTACCGTTTCACCTGCTTTTGGTTGACCGATATCCAATAAACCCATGTAAGCCGTTAGCCCAGGCATACCCAAAACACCTAAGGCATGAGACGGGTTAACCATATCATTATCAAGCTTGAGCAATTCACTACCATGAATAACGCTATAATCCTGCCAGCCACCAAAAGCGACAACCCAATCACCTTTTGTGTAATCGTTGTGATTTGACTCTTCTACTCGACAAACACTTCCACCCACCATCACTGCATTTAAAGCGACGGGATCGGCATAAGACTTAGCATCATTCATTCGCCCTCGCATATAAGGGTCGAGTGAAAGAAAAACCGTACGAAGTAATACTTCGTTAGCTTGAGGGATGGGTTTATTACTAGTAACGAGATTAAAATTTTCTGCTTTTGGCGCGCCAACGGGTCTTGATGCTAGCACCATTTGGCGATTGGTATCTGTTGTTTGAGTCATAAGAGTTACTCCTGTAAAGAGCCAGTAAAAGCGCTAAGTGTGTTGGGATTAAAAAAGGCCAATATAAGAGAAATATATCGACCTTTTATGAATAAGGGCAGCGTGTCAATTAAACAAGCCACTCATTTTTATTTTATCTTTACAAGGCTTGCGTTAAAATCTCTCGGCTTATTGCTAGAGTAATATCACTGTTTTCACCTAGTGCTGTCATGCCATGTTGCTCTAATCGTTCGACAAGGGAATCAATATCAGCGCTACCAAGATCAACGTGAGATAAGCGCGTTGGTACCTGCATCTTTTCAAAAAACTCTTCTGTTAAACGGATAGCTTGATCAATACGTGCATTATCATCACCTTCAGTTATCTGCCAAACACGTGTTGCATATTGAAGTAATTTTTCACGCTTTTGCTCACGACGTACTTTCATCACGGCAGGTAACACAATAGATAAGGTTCGAGCGTGGTCAATACCAAAGGCACCTGTTAATTCATGGCCTATCATATGTGTTGACCAATCTTGTGGTACTCCAGCACCAATAAGACCGTTTAGTGCCATAGTGGCCGACCACATAATATTTGCTCTAACGTCTAAATCATCTTTAGTTGCCGGGGCTAAGGCTTTAGGTCCTTCTTCAATTAAGGTTTGTAATAAACCTTCACTGAACCTGTCTTGTACTTTGCCATTAACGCTGTAAGTTAAGTACTGTTCAATGGTATGAATAAAAGCATCAACAACACCATTACCAATTTGACGATCTGATAATGAGAAGGTCACACTTGGGTCTAACACCGCAAATAATGGACGCACTAAAGGACTAGAAAAAGGGAGCTTATTACCGTCTCGTGTTACCACGGAATTACCATTACTTTCTGAGCCAGTGGCAGGTAAAGTTAACACCGCGCCAATGGGTAAAGCTTTAGTGAACGCTTGCTGTTTGGCAAGAATATCCCAAGGGTCATCACCTTCAAATAATGCCGCAGCGGCAATAAATTTAGCGCCATCAACAACAGAGCCACCGCCAACAGCAAGTAAATAATCAATGTTTTCAGCTTTGATGATCGTTTGCGCTTTCATTAAAGTGTCGTAAGTTGGGTTAGGTTCAATGCCTGAAAATTCAAAGTAAGTGTGTTCTTTAAGCGCATCAATAACCTGCTCATAAACACCATTACCTTTGATTGAACCTCCACCGTAAACAACGAGTACTCTTGCATCTAGTGGTATTTCTTTTGAAATAGTTTTAATTTCTCCCGGACCAAAATTAATTTTAGTTGGGTTTTGAAAATTGAAATTTAACATTTATATGTCCTTAAAGGTAAAGCGTTAAATCGATTAGCTAAACAGCTTAGCTAATCGAGTTGTCTGTTCTAAGTAGCTATGCTGAAAGGTGAGTTAATAATTTTTCAGCGGCTAATGCCGAGCTAGCTGGGTTTTGACCAGTAATAATAAGACCATCTTGAATTGCAAAGGCATGCCAATCTTGAGCCTTTTGGTATTCGCCGCCACGTTTAATCAATTCATCTTCTACTAAAAATGGCACAACTTCAGTTAATTGCACCGCTTCTTCTTCACTGTTAGTAAAACCGGTTACGGCTTTGCCTTTGACAGCAAAATCACCAGAGGCTTGTTTTACATTTAACAAAGCAGCACTTGCATGACAAACTGTTGCAACAGCTTTTCCGGCGTTAAGAAAGTTTTCAATCAAAGTAATTGAGTCAGTATTGTCGGTAAGGTCCCATAATGGACCATGACCACCAGGATAGAATACTGCGTCAAAATCAGCTTCATTAACAGAAGCTAATATTAGCGTATTAGCGATTTTAGCTTGTGCTTCGCTGTCTGCATCGTAACGGTCTGTCGCAGCTGTTTGAAAGTCTTCAAGTGTGCTGGTTGGGTCTATTGGTGCTTGTCCACCTTTAGGTGTTGCTAAAGTAACTTCCACACCCGCATCGATAAAGGCATAATAAGGAGCAGCAAATTCTTCAACCCAAAAGCCGGTTTTTTGGCCTGTGTTACCGAGCTCGTCATGTGAAGTAAGTACCATTAATATTTGTTTAGTCATTATCATTCATCCGTTTGGTTATATAAGTGAGTTTAGGTGTTTTTTGATTCTATTTGTCCAGTATATGCCTAAGAACGAACATGAACAATGCAGATAAAACTGACATCATTGTATCAATAATTGATACAATGATTGACAAAGTAAATTATTGGCTGGTTATTACCTCAATAGGTACGTTATGGATATCTCATTTGAACAACTCAAAAGTATGGTTGTTTTCGCTCAAGTCATTGAACAAGGTAGCTTAAGTGCAGCCGCTAAACATTTAGGGCTCTCAAGAGCAGTAGTAAGTTATCATTTGAAGAAGCTTGAAGCGCAGCTCGAGGTAAAGTTACTTAATCGTTCAACACGTGCGATTAATCTTACTGAAGCGGGTCAAGCCTATTATGAGCGCTGTCGAGTTATTGCTGAGCAAGCGAGTGCCGCTAATCAGCAAATTGAAAATTTCAAAAATGAACCTATCGGCTTACTTAAAATAACGTGTCCGGTAAATGTTGGTTTGCAGACCGTTGTGCCGGCACTGAACGAATTTAAAAAAATTTACCCCAAAATAGCACTCGATGTGATGTTAACTGATGAGGTCGTTAATATTATGAAAGAAGGTATCGATTTAGCAATTCGTGGTGCCCCCTTACCTGACTCTGGTTTGCAAGCAACTAAACTGGCAACGCTGCAAACATGCCTATGTGGCGCACCTGAATATTTCCTGCAATTTGGCCGCCCCACTAAACCGTCTGATTTAAGCGACCACCAATGGGTTATTTATAAATTAACCTCTGGAGTGTTAACCTTGACTAAGGGCAGTCGTTCGTTCAGTGTCACCACAAAAGGTAGTATTAGTACCAATAATGCAGCTGCACGTACCGCCTTTGTTGAAGCAGGACATGGTCTGGGACGTATTCCTATTTACGATGCTTGGCCAAAAATAAAAGCAGGCACTTTAGAAACAGTGCTAGATGATTATGCTTTTAGCGACATTAATGTCTTTGGTGTATTCCCGCCAGGTACAGCCAATTCCAAAAAACTGCGCTTATTACTTAACTTCTTAAAAGAATATTTTACCAGCCAAAGTATAATAAAATAGCAATAACCCAACTTATTAGCATATATATTTCTGTGTGGACCAACCGCTATTATGACTGACTAATAACTAGCGGATAAACTTTATACAAGTTGTCATAGTAACGCTTAACCTGAACAGCTATATCAACATTATTGTTCATTTAGTGGCCTTGCTGCTTAAAAAAAAGCAACGTGTTGTTTTTATTAGAAATTAAGTTTTAGCTGACAAAAACAACCAATAAACGGGTAATTTTATTTAAAAATAAATTATCCACAAAAATTAATTAAAATAAACGTTGCGTTTTTGTAATATCAAAAATAAAAAGCACTACTAAGTTAGTCGTTACTAACTGAACTTTTACTCTGAAGAAAGTTATTAAAAACTATGCTTTTTATCACTTGCAAAAACAGTCAAACCTCATTATCTTGTGATCAGTTTTTAGAAAACCCCTACATATAGTGTATTTGTTGTTCAGATGTTTTTTTGTACTCATTTACATTTTAGGGAAATATAATACTGATAAGTGTTCACTTAACGTTTTTATAGTTGACAACGTTAAGTAAATAAAGCGACCAGCATAATTAATAAATGACAGGCTCTTCATGACTAATAATCTTTTTGTAAGTAAGCGTAACGGCAAAAAAGAACTCATCGATTTAGAAAAAATTCATCAAGTTATCACGTGGGCTGCTGAAGGCCTTGATAACGTTTCGGTGTCACAAGTTGAGTTGAAATCTCATATTCAATTCTACGACGGTATCAAGACTGCTGACATACATGAAACTATCATTAAAGCTGCCGCTGATCTTATTTCAGAAGAGACACCTGATTATCAATATTTATCAGCACGTTTGGCTATTTTTCATCTACGTAAAAAAGCCTACGGTCAATTTGAGCCACCTAAATTATTTACCCATGTTGTTAGTATGGTAGAAAATGGTAAATATGATGAACATCTTCTAGCTGATTACAGCGAAGCAGAGTTTGAACAAATGGAAAAATTTCTTGTTCATCCTCGCGATCTAGACTTTAGTTACGCCGCTGTCAAACAATTAGAAGGTAAATACCTTGTCCAAAACCGGGTAACGGGTGAAATTTACGAAAGTGCTCAGTTTTTATATATCTTAGTGGCCGCTTGTTTATTTGCTAAATATCCTGTAGAAACACGTTTAAAATATGTTGAAGGTTTTTATCACGCAATTTCAACCTTCAAAATATCGTTACCTACCCCTATTATGGCAGGGGTACGTACGCCTACACGTCAATTTTCATCTTGTGTATTAATTGAATGTGGTGACAGTTTAGACTCAATAAACGCGGCTTCTAGCTCTATTGTTAAATATGTTTCACAACGAGCAGGTATTGGTATCAATGCTGGCCGTATTCGCGCTTTAGGTAGCTCGATACGTAATGGTGAAGCCTTTCATACCGGTTGTATTCCGTTTTTCAAGCATTTTCAAACGGCTGTTAAAAGTTGTTCTCAAGGGGGGGTTCGAGGTGGCGCAGCAACGTTGTTCTACCCACTTTGGCATTTAGAAGTTGAAAGTTTACTGGTCCTTAAAAATAACCGAGGTGTTGAAGAAAATCGTGTCCGCCATTTAGATTACGGCGTGCAATTCAATAAGCTTATGTACACACGTTTAATTAAAGGTGAGTCTATTACTCTCTTTAGCCCAAGCGATGTCCCTGGGCTTTATGATGCCTTTTTTGAAGACCAAGATAAATTTGAAGCCTTGTATGTAAAATATGAAGCTGATGATTCTATTCGTAAAAAATGTATTAAAGCTATTGAGTTATTCACCTTGTTTGCTCAAGAGCGTGCCAGCACAGGTCGAATTTATTTACAGAATGTTGATCACTGTAATACACACAGCCCATTCGATCCGAAACAGGCACCGATACGCCAAAGTAATTTGTGTTTAGAGATTGCGCTACCGACACAACCAATGAATGATATTAATGATCCAAATGGTGAAATTGCTCTTTGTACTTTGTCAGCCTTTAACTTAGGCGCAATAGAAAGCTTAGATGAATTAGAAGGTTTATCAGACCTTGCAGTTCGAGCACTTGATAGTTTACTTGATTATCAAAACTACCCAATGCCAGCTGCTTACAATGCGACGATAGGCAGAAGAACATTAGGCATAGGCGTAATAAACTACGCTTATTACTTAGCTAAAAACGGCGTGTATTATTCAAATGGCAGTGCCAACAATTTAACTCACCGTACCTTTGAAGCCATTCAATTTAATTTATTGAAAGCATCAAACGAATTAGCAAAAGAAAAAGGCGCTTGTCCTAAATTTAATGAGACACGTTTATCGCAAGGTATTTTACCGATTGATACTTATAAAAAGACTATTGACGACATTACTGGTGAGCCCCTTCATCTTGACTGGGAAACTTTGCGAGAGAGTATCAAGACACATGGCGTAAGAAATTCAACGGTTTCAGCGTTAATGCCATCTGAAACTTCATCACAAATTTCAAATGCTACAAATGGAATTGAACCACCAAGAGGTTTAATCAGTATAAAGGCTAGTAAAGATGGTGTTTTAAAACAGGTTGTACCTGAATATCAAAGATTAAAGGGTAACTATGAGTTACTTTGGAATATTCCAAGTAACGAAGGTTACTTGCAGTTAGTGGGTATCATGCAGAAGTTTATTGACCAAACCATCTCTGCAAATACTAACTATGACCCTGCACGCTTTGAAGGCGGAAAAGTACCGGTGAAGCAAATCTTAAAAGATATTTTAACCGCTTATAAACTAGGCGTTAAAACCATGTATTACCATAACACCCGTGATGGTGCGTCTGAGAATATGCTCGGATTAGAAGAAGAAGACTGTGAAGGCGGTGCATGTAAAATTTAATTGTGCGCACAACAAAGCTTCATTGTTTGTTAACAATGAAGCTTTGAGCATAATCAGTCATACCTATAATTTTAAAAAACAAAATTTTGATAACAGGCTGTGATTTTCACGCTTGTTATCAAGGAGTAATAGATGTCCTACACTACGTTTAATCAAGTTCCTAATAACGCACTACTCGAGCCGATGTTTTTAGGTAACAGTGTCAATGTCTCACGATATGACCAACAACGTTTTATCGCCTTTGAAAAACTTATTGAAAAACAGTTATCGTTTTTTTGGCGTCCCGAAGAAATTGATGTATCAAAAGACAGATCTGATTGGCAAAGTTTAACGCCTTCAGAAAAGCATATTTTCATTTCCAACCTAAAATATCAAACTTTGCTTGATTCTATGGCTGCACGCTCAGTAAATGCGATGTTTTTACCGCTGGTTTCATTACCAGAAGTAGAAACTTGGATAGAGACCTGGGCTTTTAGTGAAACCATTCATTCTCGTTCATACACGCATATTTTGAGAAACTTGTTTTCAGATCCAAGTGAAATATTTGACGATATCGTTGTTAACCCAGCTATTTTAAAGCGTGCATCAAGTATTTCTAAATACTTTGATGCCGTGATAATCACCACACAACTACTCCAGTCACAAGGTGACGGTACCTATGAAGTCGATGGTAAAATGATTGAAGTGTCGACTCGCAAGCTCAAAGAACGCTTATACTTGGCTGTTTGTTCGGTTAACGCTTTAGAAGCCATTCGTTTTTATGTCAGCTTTGCCTGTTCATTTGCTTTTGCCGAGCGTGAATTATTAGAAGGTAATGCTAAAATTATTAAGCTTATTGCTCGAGATGAGGCTTTGCATTTAACCGGTACTCAACATATTTTAAATAACTGGTTATCCGGTAGAGATGATCCTGAAATGAAAATCATTTCTCAAGAAATGAAAGAGCAAGGATTACAGATATTTCTTGATGTTGTTGATCAAGAAAAAGAATGGGCTCAGTACTTATTCAAAGACGGCTCAATGATTGGCTTAAATGCGGCAATATTAAATCAATATATTGAGTACATCAGTAATCAACGCTTAACCGCTATTGGTTTTGATGCACCCTTTGATATAAAAAGTAACCCATTACCATGGATGAATGCTTATTTAGTATCAGACAATGTTCAGGTCGCTCCACAAGAAACAGAAATATCGAGTTACCTGGTCGGTCAAGTCGACTCTTCTGTATCAAGTGATGATTTTGATGGCTTTGACCTTTAATGGTTTTAACCTCCATATAAAGAAGCGATTATCATGCTTTCTTATTACATCATTAGCACATTTTGCGTTTGAGTCTTTTTAAATGAAAAGTGCTAATGATATGGCCATTTGCCAGCAAAAATTACCTGAAAGTAAGAAAGCTCATCGTATTTTTGTCGATAATAAAACCATTACCTTTCAAGCCAATGACAAAAGCTTACTTGACTGTTTAGAGAACGCTAATGTAGAAGTACATTATCATTGTCGTGACGGTTTTTGTGGGGCGTGTCGAGTAACCTTAGTTGAAGGCGAAATTAGCTATCCTCAAGGAGAACCACTGGCTTTTATCGGCGATGGTGAAGTGCTATCTTGCTGTTGTGTGCCAAAAAGTGACATCAAACTTATTGTTGAATAACTTAGTACTAGGATTATTAACGGGTCTTTAAACATCGGAGAATGAACGCGTATAGATGTTGAGCGACAAATATACCCGTCACTCAATATCCAGATCTGTCAATCTTATACTTATAATTGCGCGCTTAACCTAACTTCAATACCGCCTAAAACCTTAATTAACTCTGCGGCAACCGGTTGATACAATTGTTGATAACGCGCGGTATCTTCAACACTTACCGCTTCATCTAGCGCTTTAGTCAATTCAAACAGTTGCATAGCTCCTACTGAGCAAGAAACACCTTTTAAGGTATGTACTAAGTGCTTACAAGCAGTTTGATCATCACTACTGATCGCTTGTTGAATCTTTTCGCTGTCTTTGGAATGGTCTTCATAAAACATCACCAGTATTTCAGCAAAAAGGTCTTCATCTCCGAGCACATTACCAATACCTATTTCAGCATCAATACCTGGATATTGGTCTTCACTGGCCACCGGTAATGCGTCGACAATACCCTCAGCGACAACCGTATTTGATTCTTGATGCACCTTCACTTGATTTCGACCACTGTGTTTTGCTTCATATAGACTAAGATCAGCTTCTTTTAACAAGCCTTCTAAGTTCATCTCATCGCCCTTGCCTAATGATAAGCCGATACTCACGGTTACAGACACCTTTTCATCTATGGTATCATCAATATGTATTTTACTGTGTTCTACTCTTTCTCTTAAGCGTTCACAGGCAACAAGCGCATTCTCTGGAGAGGTATTTGCCATACATATCGCAAACTCTTCGCCGCCAACTCGACCAATAATATCATGATCTCGAAAACAATCGCAGATGATATCAGCAAATTCAACAAGGACTTTATCACCGGCATCATGGCCATAATTATCGTTAACCACTTTAAAAAAATCTATATCGAGCATCGCCACAGCAAGCGGGTTATTCGTGCGTTTTGCTTGGCTAATCGCTTTACCCGCTAAATCTTCAAAAGCGCCTCTGTTACGAATGCCGGTTAAGAAGTCTGTTTTAGCCAGCGACTCTAGCTCTAAAGTTTTCTCTAAAAGCCGAAGCGAGGTTCGTATTCTAGCCAGTAACACTTTAGGAATATAAGGTTTAGTTACGTAGTCGTCGGCGCCAAATTCTAGAGCAGCAACAATTTGATCTTCATCATCTGAAGCCGATAACATAATGACCGGCGTATTGAAAATAATAGGGTGAGTTTTTAATTTGTGTAACATCTCTAAGCCTGAGATACCCGGCATATACATATCTAATAAAATGAAGTCTATCGCTTGCTCTTCTAAAACCTCTAAGGCTTTTTCTCCAGATTCGGCGGTAAACACATTATAACCTTCTTCACCTAAATCAAACTCTAATAGCATGAGCGTGTCTTTTGCGTCATCAACAGCGAGAATGTTATATTTTTTCTTAGTATTCATAATTTATTCCCATTGTAAGGCTTACTCGTCATCTTTAGCTGTTAGGTGTTTTTGTAAGGTATCAATTAACAAATAATATTCCCTTGATAAATCATTCTGCAACGACAACAATTCAACGCTATTTTTTATTCTAGCCAATTGTTCAATTTGTCGCGTTAATTTTCCAAGATTAATTCCACCTAAATTTTTTGACGAACCACTAATTTTATGTGCTAAAGCTATAATATCATCAAATAATTTATTTTCCATAGCGATAACTAACTCATTTTTAAGCGCCGGCATATCCTCAATAAATAAACTGATCAGCTGTTTACTTAATTTTTCATTATTTCTAATACGCTTTAAAAAGCCTGTTTTATCCCAAATGATATCTTCATTTTTCTTTGAATGACTACTTTTGGAGTTATCACCATGGCTGGTCTGGGTTACGGGCTCTGCAATTACACGACTGTTATTATCAGACACAGTTTCAAAGCTATCTAGCCCAACCCATACCGATATTTTTTTAAGTAAAATATCGGTATCTACCGGTTTACTCGCGTAATCACTCATGCCTGCCGCTAAACATTTTTCTTTATCGCCTTTCATCGCATTGGCGGTCATGGCAATAATTGGAATGTTACGATGAACAACACCGGCCTTTCCTGCCCTTATTGCTCTTGTTGCATCGTAGCCGTCCATTTCAGGCATTTGACAGTCCATAATAATGATTTGATAGGGTGCATCTTCTGGTGAAGAATTTAAAGCAGCCAGGGCTTCGATACCATTACCAGCAACATCAGCTGACAAACCAATATTGGCTAGCACACCTAGAATGACCACTTGGTTAATACGGTTATCTTCAACCAATAAGATACGGGTATTTTTGGCAATAACACGATTAACATTTGAATGTTTTAATTTATGGACGTTATGTTGAGTAACAAAGGGTTTATTGACACTCAAAGTGCCTTCTTCGTCTAAAACAAGATTTAACGTAGCAAATAAATCTGCGGTTGTTACTGGCTTGGGGAAATACGCAGAAAAACCGAGTTGTTCAAAAAAGTTAGTATCTCCTCGGTCACTCATTGACGTCATAATAATAAGTTTTGTTTTTTGTGTATGTCGATGCTTCCTCAAGCGCTCACCTAAAGTAACGCCGTCTATGCCAGGCATTTGCATATCAAGAATTGCGGCATCAAAAAAATCAACCGGGTGATTATCAACCTGCTCAATAGCACAAGTGCCATCCTTTGCTTGCGTAACCTCTGCCCCCCAAATAGCTAACTGTCCTTTTAATACCGCCAAATTTGTCGCGTTATCATCAACTATAAGAATTTGCTTACCTTTTATGTCTACATGAGGCATGACTGTTTGAGAGTTATCACTTTCGTTAAGTAGTATGGTGAAAGTAAACACACTGCCCTGACCTTCGGTACTTGTTAAGGTAATATCCCCTGACATCAGTTGAGCTAATTGTTTAACAATGGCCAAACCTAAGCCTGTACCCCCATATTTTCGTGTAGTAGAGGCGTCTACCTGGGTGAAAGAATCAAACAATGCAATCATTTTATTTTCAGGAATACCAATACCCGTATCTGATATGCTGCATGTTAGTTGCAACTGATGTTGATATTTCTTAATCGAGGCTTTAATGAGTACTTCACCGGTCTCGGTAAACTTTATTGAATTACTGACTAAATTTGACAGTATTTGTCGCAAACGGCTAGGATCACCCTTAACTAAAGATTGTTCAACACCGCAAACATCCAGTATCAATTCCAGGCCTTTCTCCTGCGCTTTTATCGCCATCGACTCAGCAAAGTCGCCAAGCTGACCTCGAATATCAAAATCAAGTATTTCAAGTTCTAATTTTCCTGCCTCTATTTTTGAAAAGTCTAAAATATCATTAATCAAAGATAATAAAGATTGCGCACTTGAACTGGCTAATTGCAAATGGTGAGCTTGTTGTTTGTCGATATTACTTTGCTGAAGTAAACCTAACATCCCTAAAACGCCATTCATCGGGGTACGTATTTCATGACTCATACTTGCAAGAAACTGCGAACGCAGCAGCAGAGCGTGCTCTGCCATATCTAAAGCGTCCTGTTTTAAAGTACGCAAGTTTCTTTGCTCGGTTATATCACGATGAGTTCCCACCACTCTGAAGTTTTTTTGATCTTTATGATTAACCACTTGAGTATGTGTTTCAATATATCGAATAGTTCCGTCTGGCAAAGTGATACGGTATTCAAAATTAAGTGCTATGCCTTTCTTAATTTCATGGATAAATTGTTCTTCCACAAATTTAACATCGTCTATGTGTATAGCTGTTCGCCAAATTTTTTCTGTAGGCACTGTTGAGTTTTTATCATAGCCAAATAATTCATACATTCGACTGTCCCAAAAACTTAGCCCTGTTTGAAGATTATAGTCCCAAACGCCTATTTTTGGTGCTGACAAAGCAAAATTTAAACGCCATGCCATATCTTTAGCTTCTTCAATACTGCGGATACTTTCTGCTGCCAACAACTTATTTTCAGTGATGTCACGTATTAATCCGGTAAAAACAACATCACCAGGAATATTTATTTTGCTGATACTTAAATGCATAAAAAACTTTTCACCATTTTTTCTTAATGCAGTCAGTTCAAGTGTGCGTCCTTTTACTTCACTTGAGCTATGTTGTAAAAAACGTTTAAATTCGTCCGCTTGGTTAATAGTATTATCTATTGGCACTAGAAATAGTGCGTTTTGACCAAGGACCTCATTAGTTTGATAGCCAAATATTTTTTCAGCCGCATGATTAAAAGCGAGAATATTGCCTTTCCCGTCAATATTTATAACACCATCAGCGATTGAGTTTAAAATAGAATGAAGCTTTGCTAACGCATCTTCTGCCCGTATTGTTTCACTTTTTTGGACAATTGACTTTTGCTCTATTTGCATGAATAGATTTTGAAAACTTCTTGCTAAAACGCCGATTTCATCATTTTCTTGCACCGGTAACTTACCGATAACACCCTGTTCTTCATATTGGGCAACACCTCTAGTCATCAACAACAAAGCACGTGTTATCCGCTTTGACGCCATAATACAAAACACTAGACTTAATATCGCTAAGATAAAGCTAAATAATATTGTGCGGTTTTGCATATTTTCTAATGATTGCAGATAAATATTACTTTTATTTTCAATAACTAAGTGTAATGGGTTTACTTGGCCAAATTCATCAAACTGAACAGTAGAGTAATAGGCTAATTTATTATCAACATCTATCTCTTTATCTTGAAAGAGCTTATCGCTAGTGAGTATTGAGGAAAAAATAACACTGAGCGACGGAAACTTTTCAGTCACCTTGATATTTTTTTCATCAACTTTTTGATCAGCTGGAAAATAAATAAAATCACCCGCTGAATTAGCAAGATAAAAAGTAACTTTTTCTAAAGCATTTTCCTTAAGCCGTTCAATAAATAATGAAAAATCAACTTCTATTGTTATTGAACCAAAAAGTTTGTTGTCAGCATTATAAACAGGGGTACCGATAAATAAAGAACTTTGTAAAGGCTTGTCCTGAGTGTTTTTTTGATAAAATATCTCTGAAAAATACACTTCACCATCTTTTACTAATAAAGCCGCTTTTAATGAATCAAGCGCTATATTTTGACTAGATTGCTCAAAAGGAATGACCTTCACTTGGTCATTTTCATGGTCAACACTGACATTACTACGAACATGATTCTCTGTTGTTAAATAACTTATATTTTTATAAATCGGTTTTTTTTTGATAAATTCTTTGAATATCCCCTGTAATTTTTTTCGCCATAACAGGTTTTGATCATCATCTGATTTGATAGACTCCATAACACCTTGTATTGACGCGGTCTTACTGAGGAAGATTGAGTCGTTGGCACTTTCTCGATAGAAATAGGCTATTAATGGTTTTACAATTTTACTTTTAATATTGAGTTCATCAAACGCCTGCTCTTTAACCAACTGCTGGCTTTCAATATAAAATACAGTGCCAACCGCAAAAGCAATAAAGAGTGATAAAGAAAAACCAGCAAATGGAATTTTAAAAGCTAATGAGCTAAAAACTTTTCCGATTGAGAAGCTTTTACTGGCTTTAGTTAATGGCTGCGCAGTATGATCATGTTCTTTACATGCGCCATAATTATCTTCTAAATGATTGTTTTTGATAAGTGCTACTTCTCTTTTGGTGAATCTATTCATACGCCGATAAAAAAAGAGCCTAAAACAATGTTTTTATGAGAAAGTGCTAAATACTCAATTGACTATCAAATAACATACTAGAACCAACTCTTATATGCAATTGTAGTTGAGTAACAACAATAACGCTGATAACTAAACCTTAAGGTATTACAGAGCATTTACCGATAAAACATCACTAAATTAGCAATAGTTACTGGCTAAGTGGCTAACTGTCATCATATATATTCAAGCTGCAAGTTAATTATTTTCAATTAGAAAGCTTGCCAATTCTTTTGAATTAAACGGTTTTCTGAGAATGGGGTAATGCCATTTTTTATTTTCCTCAGCAATATAACCACTAATTGAAAATACTCTAATATTGGGAAACTTTGCTTTCACTAATTCCACAGCCTCCCAACCTGAAATATCGGGTAATATCATATCGGTAATAAAAATATCAAAAGGTTGCTCAGTCACTAAAATTTTGATTAGACCCTTTTTATTGTTGGTATGTTTAGTTTTAACGCCTTCATTTTCCAAATACAAGGAAACAAACTCAGCAATACTTATTTCATCATCTAAAATAAGTACACGCTTTCCCTTCATATTTAATTGGCTTTTAAGCGTTAAGGGGATTTTTTTCGGGGAAATTTTTAAAATATGACACTTAAAGACTAAGGTAAAGTGCGCCCCACCCAGACTGCCATGCCCTAAAACTCGTATTTGACCATTATGTTTATATATTGTGCTATAAACATTAGCTAAACCAATACCGTTGCCCTTATTATCTGATTTACTGCTGTAAAAGGGATCAAACACTTTAGTCAAATTACTTTGCTCAATACCTAAACCACTATCTTTGACATGAATTTCTAAGTTTTGCTGTTCATTAATGTTGGCCGATATTTCTATCTGTCCAATTAAGCCTCTTTCGCGGATCGCATCCTGAGAATTTAACACTAAGTTAAGCAATATATTAATAAATTCACCTTGAGGAAACTTTATTTTACAGCATAGGTCATTGGTATTAATGCTAAAGTCTATGGTAGAAAGTAACAATTGCTTAAAAAGATATTGGTTATCAATAATATCTTGTATCGGGTCAAAACGAACCACTTTGATGGTAGGTTTACGCGTAAAAGCTAATAAACGCTCGGTAACGCTTTTACCTTTATCTATCGCATTCTTGACCCGCTCAATATACCTTGAAATATCACGTTCACCTTGAGCGAACTTAATCTCTAACATTTCAGTAGCACCTAAAGCGACGCCCAGTACATTATTGATGTCATGTGAAACATTGCCAAAAGTATTACCCAGTAAAGCGAGTCGATTACTAATAAGTTGTTGTTGGTCTTTACGAAATTGCTCAGTAACGTTTTCAACAATCCAAATAAATATTCCTTCATCGGCTTCATAGGTTACCGATAAATCAAAAACACTGTTGTATTGATCAAAGCTAATATGAGTTTCTTTAAGTTGACCGCACGCTTTTGCTTTTCGTTTAAACGCAAGATAGTCGATAATACTGAAATTAATATAATTAAAAAGCACAGCGCTACTGTGGGCAGTTTTTGGTGTTAGCTCTTGATAAACGACATTATCTTTGTCATCAATAAAGAAAACCGGTACCTTTATTGTATAATTGACCATAGCGAGCAGTTTTAATTTTTCAAAAATAGTTTCTGATTGGCTAATATCTTTAAATACGCCGAAAACACCAACAACGTCACCCGCAGTATTGAGCTCAACCTCACCAAAACACTCCACTTTCACTTTATTGCCCAGTTTATTTCTTATAGCACTTTTAAAGTAGAAGCCTTGTTTATTGGCAATGGCATTATCTAAATAATTTCGTACCTTAACCTGTTCTTCTACCAGGTAAAAGTCTAAGGCCGAAACTACCTTTGGTTGGTAATTAGTGGCGTCTACACCATGAATTTTATAAAGCTCAGTTGACCAACATAAGGTATTATCAATACAATCTAGACGCCAATGCCCTGATTTATTTACACTTTCCGCTAGCAACAGATAATTATTTCTTTCTTTTAGCTTTTCGACTAATTGATGTTGCGCGGTGATATCTTTAACTGAGCCAAACATTTTATAAGCACGCTCAGCCCTGTATTCGATAATTTTACCAAAAACAGTTACCCACTTCGTAGCACCTTGCTCTGTAGTCATTGACAGCGTTAAATTTATACTGGGTATTTCACCAAGACAATGCGCTTTGGCTTCTTGGTTAAGGCGGGCTAAATCTTCTTCTTTTAACCATTTTTGACCAAAAGAAAGTTGGCCTAAGAATGCTTCTGCCGAATAATCCAACATAGCCATAAATTTTGCGGAATAAAGTAGCGTTCCTTCAATTATATTCCACTCCCAAAAAGCTTCTTCTATGGTGTTTAATATTTTATGGGTGTATTTTGATAGTGCTGCAGATTCTATTTTTTCTACTAGCTTTTCCCGCTCATTAATCGTTTTATCGTCAGAGCTATTGTTTAACAATGAATCCGAAAGGTAGACGGTATAACCACCAGCAACTTCACTTGTTTTTATTGTACAATTAAGCATCTCATCTGATTTACTCAATAAAACAACATCTCTAACACCTGATCTACGTTGGAAGTTATGACAAAACTTTAGATGCGAATTAGCAAATTCCTTTGGCAAGAGCATTTCTAGCGGTTGCCCTTTAATTTCTGCTAAACAATAACCAGAAAAACTTTCTGCCCAACGATTACAACCGGTAATAATCCCTTGATGATCTAATTGAATAACCGAAAAAGGAATACTATTGATCGATACCGTTAAATCGTCAGAGGTAGCGTTCAAAATAGTTCATCTTCATCATCAAAATCAACTATTTCCTCTTCTTGTTGTTGATTAAGGACTTCAAGTTCATCAACACTGGCTAAGGCGCCATCAAGTAAATCGGTAACTTCAAGAAAATTTATATCATCTTGTGAGTGTTTTTTTAAGGCACCATGAACCAAGTTGGTCAGATATTGTTCTTGTTCATCCGACATCTCTAGGACATGGAAGCTCATACCTATGTTAGTGACTATCTCATTCATCACTTCCTGTTGATGGTGCTTAGATATGGCAATCATGTTTTTGGTAGTAAAAACAGCTTTCTGAATTTTGCTTTGTACTTGCACCAGTGAATTTTTATAAGTAATAAAAGCAATACGTGCACCGATGCATTCAATAACAGAGGCTAGTGCATCAATATATATATCAGTATCAATAGCGCCATCTACTAAATTTAAAATAAGGATTGAGCACAGTGGATGGTTAAAAATAGTTCTAGAACTAAAGCGATATAAGCGAGGTTTAACCCTTAACAGTTTCATTACATCGATTTCTACAGGAGAACAAAAGCCATTTTTAGAACTAAAGAAAAGGGCTTTTTCATTGATCGGGTAAAAAGTAATACAGCCATCTAAGTTCATTGTATAAAGAAATAAAAATACTTCATCTCTAATTTTTTCTAAAGTAAAACAATGATTAAGTCGAGATGTTAGCTGCATACAGCTGCCATATTTAGCCGCTTGTGCCATTGAAATATTAATAACTCGATCTTTTGAACTGATTTCTGTTTCAAAGCTATGAATTTTATCTTGATAAGAAATAAGTTTTTTTAGCTTTTTATTCAAAGCTAATAAAGAAATAGGTTTTGCAAGGAAATCATCGGCACCACACTCTAAACCTTTAAGTACAGCATCTTCGGTGGCTAGGCCAGAATACAAGACAAAAGAGGTTGCGACGGTATGTTGTTCAACGTTACGTTTTATCCATTGTGACCCTTTGTCTTCGCCAATATTTTCATCAACTAAGGCGATGTCAAAAAGTTGATTGTCGCTGACTAACTTATCCGCATCTTTAATATTAGTCGCGCACGTTACTTCAAAACTTTTGGTTAATGCTTCATGAAGCAGTTCAAGGTAATCTTTGTCATCATCAATAATTAACAAACGGGGTTTAAGCATAATAATTCCTTTATTTATGAGATTTCAACCTTAGTAAATGCAGTTGTTAAGCACTTTTTTGAAAAACACTAGAACCATTACGCCCTTGGTCTTTTGCTTGATATAAAGCGATATCAGCTTGTTTTATTAATTCACTTGCATTGGCTACGTGATCGTCAGCGCTTGTTGTTGCAATACCAATACTTACCGTCACATAAGGAAATATCGATGAATATTCGTGCTTTATTTTTTGACTTAATAACGCCAAACTTAATTCTTTTGCTTTAAACCTAGCACCCTCGAGCGGCGTAAAAGGCAGCACAACAATAAACTCTTCTCCCCCATAGCGAGCTAATGAGTCAGTGGCTCGATTAAGCGTTTCATTAAGGGTATTAGCAACCTGAACTAAGCACTTATCGCCTTGTGGGTGACCATAGTTATCGTTATAAGGCTTAAAAAAGTCAATATCTATCATCAATATTGATAATTCCCCTTTTTGGCGCTCATTAATTTTCCAAGCACTAGCGAGGACTTCTTCTAACCCTCTTCGGTTAAGTATCTGCGTTAGCGGGTCAATACTACTGAGTATTTCTAGTTGTTTATTGGTGCGCTCAAGTGCCCCTTTCATTTTGGCAATACGTTCCATCGCTCTTAATTTTGCGCTTAAAATCACTTGTTTTATCGGCTTTGTTAAGTAATCATCAGCACCCGCGTCAATACCTTGAGTTAAGTACTCTTCGCTGTCGTTGGCGCTAAGAAAAATAATAGGGAACCATTGTGGGTATTCTTTTCTCATCATTTTTGTTAGCGCAAAACCGTCAACCTCGGGCATTTCTATATCCATAAGCACTAAATCAATGTTTTCTTTCTTTAATGCCGCCATCGCCTGGACATGGCCATTAGCAACGACGGCAATATGGCCGCTGTCAATGATCATGGCACTAACAACTTCTCTGATAAACTTATTATCATCCACAACTAAAATGTTCACATTAATACCTTATTACATTGGTCATAAATTAAAATATTGATGTTTACGATGCCCAAACATAAGATGCTTCGACCACACTACCATTATCTTGGAAGTCTAAGCTGTCACAAAGCTGCTCAACTAACTCAATGCCACGACCGCTAAGCTCGAGTTTATTTGCTGGCTTGTTCACTCGTTGCTCATAGTATTTTTTTATATCAAATCCTTGACCACTGTCTTGTATTTTAATCATAATTCGTCCGCCATTTGGAAAGGGGTAATGGCATATTTGTAATTCAATAAAGCCATGCGCTAAATTTTTCAAACGCAATTCTCGCTCTTTGTAATATTGAGAGAAACCATCTGCACTGGCTTTTAAATTAGAGCTCAAACCTAAGACACCATGGTCAAGTGAATTAACAAATAACTCAGTGAGTATGCTGTATAAACTTTGCCAATGCTCTGCATGACCTTCTATTTCATTTATTTGACTCATAGCCATAGGAATTGGGTTTATAGAGGCTAAGCGCTTACCACTTAAGGTAAGTTGCCAGTGCCATGCTGGCTCTGTTGCCAAATAGATATCGTCAAGTTGCTTAGCTGAAATATTGGTAATGCCATGACTGGCAACCAGCACGTGATCCCAACCTCCGCAAGGAATGTCAATCAATGAAATATCATCTTCTTGTGGCATAGCTTGGCAAAAGTCATTAACCGCGTTAAGCACACATTCACTAACCTTCTGTGTGATTACACCCTGCTTTGCCGCCTGTTCGAATCGGTCAAAATCAAACATTTCCCCGTGTTCATTTCTCGCCTCAAGAATACCATCGCTGATTAAGATCATCCGATCGGTTTCTTCAATACCAAATACGGTTAATTTACTCTCAGGTAAAAGCTTTGGAAGCACACCTATCGGTGGGTGACTTGACGATATTTGATATTTTATTTCACCTTGTTCAGAAAACAAGTAAGCATCGGGTAAGCCCGCATTAAAAACATACACAGATTTATCATGGCTAGAGATACTGGCAAACCCAGCCGCAAGAAATAAATCTGCAGGCAGTAAATCATAAAGTTGATGGTTAATTTGATTAATAATTTCAAATAACAAAAAACCTTTTTTGGTCATCGCTCTAAAGGTTTCCGCTAAGGGAATAGCACCAATAGATGAACGCAGTCCATGGCCAGTAAAATCTCCCAACATAACATTAACGTCGCCATTAGGAGATAAAGCGGTCAGTTGTATATCACCACTAAATAACGCAGCGGGTTTTTTAATAATGCCAATGCGGTCAAGCGAGAAGTTTCTTGCCTCAATAACGCCCGACATTAACTGTTCAGCAAGCTCGGCATCTTTTTGTTGTTCTTGTTGTAAAATCTTAACTTGTGCGTATAAATCACTGATTCGTTGAATTGACTTTATTTTAGCTTTAAAAACTTCGGGTGAAAATGGCCTGACCAATATGCCGTCACCGCCAGCATCAACACACTCAATAAAAGCTTTATCTGTATCCATGCTGGTAATAAAAATCAGTGGGCACAAGCTATTATCTTGCGATAAACTTTTAATTTTTCTTGCGGCTTCATAGCCGTTCATAATGGGCATATTAATGTCCATTAACACTAAATCAGGCTTGTACTCCACATACATAGCCACGCCACGAGCGCCATCATTAGCTGTAAAAACACGATAACCTTGCTCTTTTAATAAGACACTTAAAACTTTGCATTGCATGGCAGAGTCATCAACGACTAAAGCTAATTTAACATCATTTTTTTCAGCTAACACGGCTATAACCTATAATTCTATAGTGAGCAAACGGTGAAATTGCGCAATTTCTAAAATTTTATTCACTGACTCGCTTGGTTTACTAATCACGACTTTTCCTGAATAGTTCTCAGCATGATCTTTAAGCAATAAAATCATGCCTAAAGCAGAGCTATCCATATAAGTCGTTTTTGATAAACAGATAGTAAACATCGAGTTTTTTTCTTTACAGTTAACGTAGGCATCTCGAAAATGTTGATGCAGTGAAAAATCAAACCGACCTTCAATACTAATTTCTATATTTTTTTTATCTTCTGATACTTGTTTTATAACATTCATAGTCGTTCCTAATAATTTAGAATTAAAACAACTCAACAACACCTTCATCCATAGATGACTGAGATACGCTGCGCTGCTCATTTTGATGTTGAGATTGTTCGATGAGCGATTGACATTGATGCTGTAATTTTTGTAATGCTTGTGGAGTATTACTATTATTGATTTCAAATTCCATTAAAACTTGATTGAGAGCCGTAATAGTTTCAGTATTATTTTTAAGGGTTGCAAGGGCTTGACACGTTAAGTCTTCAAATTGTAGCGAGCGAATGCCTGTAGCGACTGTTTCAGCAATTTTTGGTGATAATCCAGCAAGCTCTTCAATAATGGCATTGGTTTGTGAAGAAGATTCACCCACATGCTCAACCATAAGACTGACTCGACTTTTAGCTTCAAGTGTTGCGGTCATATCAGCTGAAGCCATGACTTGAACTGAGTTTCTTAGCTTTTCAATGATAATTTGTGCCAATGATATTTCTTCACGAATATTATCATTAAGCTTGGTAGAATTAACCGATAACGCCCTGACTTCATTGGCCACTACAGCAAAACCTCTACCGGCATCTCCTGCTCTCGCTGCTTCTATAGCGGCATTAAGGGCTAATAAATTAGTTTGGCTCGCTAAACTTTCTACTTGTCCCAATAAGCTAAAAATACCGTCAAGCTGTTTACTCATTTCATCGCTAAATGACACGGCGGCTAAACTTTGCTTGCTGGTGGTCATAATCACCTGTAAAAAATCATCTAAAGTCTCACTGGAGTCGTGAACAAAAGACTCTATCGTGGTACCGTTTTCATCAACAGCA
This sequence comes from Colwellia sp. MB3u-55, assembly GCF_014076785.1. Lineage (NCBI taxonomy): Bacteria > Pseudomonadati > Pseudomonadota > Gammaproteobacteria > Alteromonadales > Colwelliaceae > Colwellia > Colwellia sp. MB3u-55. Next base: position 59,185 of record NZ_JACGUS010000117.1, on the reverse strand, counting down.
CCTCGATGATTACCAATAGCGGCATTAAGCATGACTTGTTGTTCATCCGTTAAGCTTTTTAAAGACTTGAAACTATCTGCAATCCCAGTCGTAGCCTCTTGAATTAAGATACTGGCCCGGTCAACTTCTGTATCAACGATGGCTATTTGCTGGCTAAGTAAGCTAACAATTTTTGTCAGGGTTATTTTTATTTCTTTTTCATTGTTGTTTACATTAAGCCCATTGCGCCCCTCAACATCACTTGCACTTGATAATGTTAGCAAAGCATGATTATTTTTATATAAGATAATCAAGACAAACGACAGTAATAATGTCAGCGTAACTGATAAGTAACTCAGTTGAAAAAATAAAAGGTCCATCAGTATTACGCCAACAATCACCAGCCCAGTCTTTAATAACAGCATGGCTTTATTTTTCATAAAACACCTCTTTTTTACCCTGTCGAGTCAGTGCAGCATGAGCTAAAATTTCCTTAGGTATATTAACTAATGAGCACTCTTTTACCTGAGCATTTAATGCATGAGCACTGCCTGGCATCCCCCAAATTAAACTACTTGCCTTATCTTGGATAATAGTCATAGCGCCAGTATTTTTTAAATTTAATAAACCTTTGGCTCCATCTTGTCCCATTCCGGTTAATAATACCGCTTGAACATTATTAGCAAGTGGCAGTAAAGAATTAAACAAAATGTCTACGGCAGGCTTGTGGCGGTTAACATCAGGTGAGTCTTCTAAAATACAAAAAAGTGATCCGCCTTTACTTTCTACTTTTAGATGAAGGTTACCTGGCGCAATATAAACATTACCCGCTTTAATCTTTTGGCCATGCCTTGCTTCTTGCACATCAACGGCACAAATTTCGTTCATCCGTTGTGCATATCTCGCACTGAATGTTTTTGGAATATGTAAGGTGATAACCACAGCTGGAGAATTACTTGGCAAAGCGGTAATAATCGCTTTAATTGCTTCAGTGCCTCCTGTTGAAGCGCCAATAGCCACTAAATGATTCGAGCGCTGGCAACCTTTAAAGGGTAGTAGAACATTCGCTAGAGGTTTTGATAACGTGCTGTCAAGTCGAAATTTTTTATTCTCAACCGTTGCGGCAAATTTTATTTTTCTCAACAAAGTCTCTTGAAAGGTAGACTTATTAGCAATCAAGGCTTCAAAACTAGGTTTTGCAATAAAATCAACAGCTCCTATTTCTAAAGCTTGTAGGGTGATATCAGCCCCTTTAGTCGTTAATGTTGATAGCATCACTACCGGCATAGGATGCAGTCGCATTAAGTTTTTCAAAAAGGTAATACCATCCATCTTTGGCATTTCAATATCTAAAGTCAGTACGTCAGGATTTAGCTTTTTGATTTGCTCTCGAGCGATCATAGGGTCTTTAGCTTCCCCAACCACTTCAATTTCAGGATCATCTTTTAAAACCTCATTAACAACCGCTCGGATAACCGAGGAATCGTCAATAATTAATACCTTAATTGGCTTCATATAACTAACATCCTAAGCTCGATAGTGACTATTAAATAACTATTTAACAACACTAAAATAATTCTATATCACCTTCTACAGGTGTTTGGTCTATACGGTTTCTGTAAGCACTTTCACGGCGCGCAATAGTATCATTATGTAAATTATCAATCGTTTTAACAAAAGCCCGGCCACTTAGCGGTTCAAACAAAATTTTGCGGGGAAAAAAAGAACCTAAATCTGAACCTTCAACAGGTATTCCTTCATCTGCAAGATATTTCATCACAAAGCTAATATTTTTTTCGCCTATATCAGACATGTGCTTTAAGACTTTACCGCCACCAAATACCTTAGCGCGTAAATTTACTTTTCGACCACCATTTTTCAATATCATATTAATGAGGTGTTCCATTGCAAAGTTGCCATAACGCGTTGCATCAGATGCCATACTGCGTTGTCCCCAATCAACTTCATGGGCTTCTTTATCGGTTAGCGGCAACATAAAATGATTCATGCCACCGATACCGCTATGTTCATCCCAAATACAGGCTGAAATACAAGACCCTAACGTGGTCGCTATAGCAACATTATCTCGAGTCATATAAAACTCACCTGGAAGAATTTTAGCGATAACTTGTTGTCTTTTTGGATCCCAATAATGATTTATATGGGCAAACTCTGCTAAACATTGTTTTAAGCATTGCTTAACATAAATATTGTCTTGTCGATTTAAAACCATGATTATTTGTTCACTTATTATAGAACGGCTAAAATGCTTTTCTAAAAATGGTACGTCCGACACTTTCAAAATGTTGTTGATATTGACCTAAATTTTCACTATGCCCTAAGATAAGCAAACCACCCGGTGCTAGCATTTCATAATAACGGGCAAATAATTCTTGCTGCGTTTTTTTGTCAAAATATATAATCACATTTCGACAAAAAATGATGTCAAATGGCCCTTTCATTGGCCATTCATGTAATAGATTCAATTTTTTAAAGGTAATAAGTGCTTGTAACTGTTTACCTACCTTTACTTTACTTTCGTTAATGCCAATACCTTTGGTAAAATATTTTTCTTTAAACTTCCTGGGAACATCTTCTATGCGGCGTTCATCATAAGTCCCTTCTTTAGCAACAGCTAACACATTACTGTCAATATCTGTTGCTAATATTTTTACATCCCATTGACTTAATTGGCTTTTCATTGCTTCGAGCACCATAATAGCAATACTGTAAGGTTCTTCTCCAGTGGAGCTTGCAGACGACCAAATTCTCAGGCGTTTATCATGCGATAGGCGATTACCGAGTAACTTAGGTAGTTCATCTTGCGTCATATAATCAAAATGATGTTGCTCACGAAAAAAACTGGTTAAATTCGTGGTAATCGCATTGATAAAGTAATCTTGCTCTTTTTCTGTATCTGTCTTTAATAAGTTGCAATAAGCCGTAAAGGAGGGAAGTTTACGCTCACGAATAATACGAGTAAGACGACGGTACACCATCTCTTTTTTACTGGCATTGAGTACAATACCAGCTGTGTCATAAACAAATTGACAAAGATAATCAAAGTTATCGCCACTTAATTGAAACGCTTTATCACGCTCTGTCATTGATAGTATGCCCTAGAACTCTTCCCACTCTTGATCAGATTCTGTTTTGGTTCGAGTCACCCTTGCTCTGGGCGCTGGTCTGGTTGGTTGTCTGCTCGCGGCTCTTGTTGGTTGTCTACTTGCAGGCTGTCTACTTGCCGGTCTTCTACTTGTTTGTTGTGAGCGACGAACGGGGGTTTGAATCTCTTGTTCATCATCTTCGCCATTATTAAAGAAGGCAACTTGATCAAGGAGTGCTTGTGACTGTTCTTCCATTGACTTACTCGACGCTGCCGCTTCTTCGACTAATGCAGCATTTTGTTGAGTCATTTCGTCCATTTGACTAACGGCTGCACTGACTTCGCCAATACCGGCCGATTGCTCTTTACCCGCACTGTCAATATCGCTGATCATTTTACTGACTTCTTCAATAGCATTAACCAATTCAGTAAAAGTTTGACCGGTTTCATCAACTAACTTAGTCCCTTGACCTACCGCTTCAACACTGTCGTTTATTAAACCTTTAATCTCTTTAGCTGCACCGGCTGAACGTTGCGCTAAGTTGCGAACTTCTGCAGCAACCACCGCAAAACCACGACCTTGTTCACCCGCTCTTGCCGCTTCAACTGCAGCATTTAAGGCCAACAAGTTGGTTTGAAAGGCAATTTCATCAATAACACTAATAATGTCAGCAATTTTTTTACTCGACTTATTAATATCACTCATCGCCGTGATAGCATTTTTTACTACTGCGCCACCATTACTTGCTTTGTCCATGACCGAAGCTGACAACTTACTCGCTTCAGATGCATTCTCTGCATTCTGCTGCACAGTACTGGTTAGTTCTTCCATAGCAGAAGCTGTTTCTTCAAGGCTAGAGGCTTGAGATTCTGTTCTGTGGCTAAGTTCATTGTTTCCTTCAGCAAGTTCACGAGCCGAATCAAAAACATTGGTTGACGCGCTGCGGATATCACCAACCATATTACTCAATACATCAATAAATTCATTAATAGAAGTGCCAATAATATTAAATTCACCTACCAACTCTGTTTCAATATATTGCGTTAAGTCACCGTCAGATAAGGTCATTAACGTTTCTTTAATTTGAGCAATAGCTTGCTTTCTTCCGGTGATATCTGCGGCATATTTAACGACTTTCATGGTCTTGCCGTTTAAATCTAAAATCGGGTTGTAAGACGCTTGTATCCAAACTTCTTTTCCGCCTTTGCCTATGCGTAAGTATTCGCCACTGTCGAATTCACCGCGATTAAGTTTTTGCCAAAACTGTTGATATTCAATAGTCGACTTATGAGCAGGCTCAACAAATAAACTATGGTGTTGCCCCTGTATTTCACTAAGTGTATAACCTAACGCCGATAAAAAGTTGTCATTGGCGGTAATAATAGTTCCGTCCATATTAAATTCAATCACCGCTTGTGATTTACTTATCGCGGCAATTTGTCCAGAATAATCAGCACTTATTAATTTTTGTTTTGTTACGTCTGAGGCGAATTTTACCACTTTAAAAGGTTTATCATTTAAGTCTAATATAGGATTGTAAGAAGCTTGTATCCAAACTTCTTTACCACCTTTACCGATGCGTTTATATTCTTTTGAGTCGTATTCACCGCGATTTAAGCTTTCCCAAAAGAGTTTATATTCAACACTATTTTTGAGCTCTGGCTCAATAAACATGCTGTGGTGCTGGCCTTTTACTTCTTCTAGGGTATAACCGAGCGTTGATAAAAAGTTTTCATTCGCGGTTATAATAGTGCCGTCCATATTAAATTCAATCACAGCTTGCGCTTTACTTATCGCTTCAATCTGACCTAAAAAGTTTGCGTTGGCTAATTTTTGTTCAGTAATGTCCGTTGCAAATTTCATCACTTTATAAGGAACACCCTCTTTATTAAGGAGAGGGGTATAAGACGCCTGTATCCAAACTTCTCTGCCGCCTTTAGCAATGCGTTTATAAGTTTTTGATTCAAAATCACCACGATTCAAGCCTTCCCAAAAATTTTGATATTCTTCACTTATTTTAAAACTATGTTCGACAAACATACTGTGATGCTTACCTTGCACTTCTTCTAAGCTATAACCTAAGGTCGATAAGAAGTTTTCATTGGCGGTAATAATAGTACCGTCCATATTAAACTCAATTAGCGCTTGAACTTTATTCAGCGCTTCTATCTGAGCTAACATGTCTGCAAATTGCAATTCTTTAGCCTGCTCAACTGAAATTTCGGTATCTTTACCCATGGTAGTATTCTTCCCTATCGATTGAATGTTATCTTTTATTTTTATAGGATTAAGCACTAACTCAATAACAATGCTTCCTGCTAAACGTTTAATTGTCGAAATCCAAGCTCTTTTGAGCGCAATTTTTAACTCTTTATCGAGTATCATTGTTAATGCTAGCAACAAGGCATTTTCAACATCTGCTTGATAATTTTTAACATCATTAATAGTTACTGATGTATTAACTTTTTCTTTAGTCAGTTCAATTGGCTGTAATAAATTTATTTCTTGGCTTAATAAACAGATAAAGTCTTTATTAGCCCAGATTTTATCTTACTTATCATTTTTTAATAATGCTGCTAATTCCGGTCGTAATACAAATAATTGTTGATAAAACAAATCGCCAACATCGGGTGAAAGTATCAGTACTTTTTGCCAACTTTGCTGAACTAAATTAATCTGTTTAGCTGTCATTATATTAATACTCTTATTTATCTATATTGTCGCTTGTTCAATAACGATTAACACTGCTTGCTATGTATCATTGCTGTGAACTGTTTAGTTGATTTTCTACGTCGTAGAGTTCGTCCTGATCTAATAAACTATGACTATCAAGTAGAATAATAAGCCTGTCGTCAATTGACACTAAGCCTTGTAAAAAACAACGATCTATTTTATTACCAAAAGTAGGAGGGATCCGGATTGATTTTTTGTCAAACTTGTATACTTCTGACACAGCGTCGACCACAATGCCGACTACCATGTTTTTTTGACTATTCGGCTTTCGAAGAATAATGGTCACTGTTTGCTCATTATATGCGAGCGGTTGTTGACCAAAACGCTGGCGTAAATCTATGATAGGTACAATAATGCCACGTAAGTTAATGACCCCTTTGATATAATTTGGCTTATTTGGTAATTCGGTAACTGAACTCCACACGCGTATTTCTTGTACGCATAAAATATCAACACCATACTCTTCGCCATTTAACATAAAGGTGAGATATTCTTGCTCTTGTTCCATGGTATCTTCCTTTATTTATATTAACTGATGTTTTTCAATTTCTTGTAAAACGTTAACATTGAGTAAAGTGACAACATTTTCGCCAACATTTACTAAACCTTGTAAGTAATTTTGCGGTACATAGCCACCAAATGCTGGGGCAGGTTTTATATCGTTTGCTTCTACATTGAGCACATCTGAGACGGCGTCAACCACAAAACCTATAGTGCGGGTTTTATCTTCGGTTTCCACAGTTAAGACAATCACGACCGTTGTTTCACAATAAATAGCACTACCGATATTAAATTTCATTCGTAGATCAACTATCGGTACAATAATGCCGCGCATATTTATAACCCCTTTAATATAACAAGGTGAATTAGGGATGCGGGTTGGGTTTTCCCAACTACGTATTTCTTCAACACATAAAATATCAACCGCGTATTGTTCATCGGCTAATAAAAAAGTGAGGTACTGGTCACCACTGGTTATAAAATCGATGCCCTCTAAGGAATACTCTCCTTCAACGGGTACCTCTGCTGCTAACATTTGAATATCCATTAAGTGTTCGCTCCTGTCGATATTGACTGGGTAATTTGAGATTGAACACTTGACTGGTGTTGTTGATTTATTTGTGCTTTTGTTAACGCCATTTCAATAATACCAGGTACATCAAGAATCATAGCCACAGAACCATCACCTAGAATGGTGGCTCCTGAGACACCTTGAACTTGTTGATAATTATCATTTAAACTCTTAATGACGACTTGCTGCTGGGCAAGTAAATCATCTACCATTAAACCAATTTTTTGTCCGTCTGCTTCAACCACAACCAACAAACAACTTTCGATATGTTCAAATTCACAAGGAATATTAAATAACTGATAAATAGGGATAACCGGTACATTATCTTCCCTGAGTCGATAAAGCAGCATGTCACCTGAAACACGATTAATAAGCTCTTTTTGTGGCTGGAGAGATTCAACAATAGTAATTAAAGGAATAATATAAACTTCCTTACCCACCCGAACTAACTGACCATCAAGTATTGCTAAGGTAAGGGGTAGGTTTACCCGAAAGGTACTCCCCTTTCCTTGTTCAGACTCGACTTGTATTCTTCCACCTAATGATTGAATATTCTTTTTTACCACATCCATACCGACGCCACGGCCAGAAATATCACTGACCTCTTTAGCTGTAGAGAATCCAGGTTCAAAAAGTAAATCAAAAACTTGGCTATCAGATAAAGTGGTTTTTTCGTCAACGAGGCCTTTTTCAAGTGCCTTATTAAAAACGGCTTGGCGGTCAATGCCACCACCATCATCACTAATTTCAATACAAATACTGCCACCTTGATGATAGGCGTCAAGCACAATAGAACCCTTTTCAGGCTTACCATTAGCGAGTCTAACTTGTGCAGACTCAATACCATGATCAACGGCATTACGCACTAAATGTACCAGCGGATCGCCAATTTGTTCCATAACAGTTTTATCGAGTTCTGTTTGCTCACCTTTAAGAATAAGCTCAATTTCTTTTCCTGTTTTTTTAGACAGATCATGTACTAACCTTGGAAAACGATTAAAAACGAAACTAATTGGTAGCATGCGAATTCGCATAACACTTTCTTGTAATTCTTTAGTATTTTGCAGTAACTGCTCCAACCCCGCATTTAGGCGCTCAACTTTTGATAAGTCAAAATCATTGCCTAACTCAGACAGCATAGATTGAGTAATAACTAATTCACCAACCAGGTTAATTAAACTGTCAACTTTATCAACGCCGACTCGAATAGAACCGAGATCATTTTTAGACTTACCTGCTGGTTTATCTGGGGTGTTTTTTGGCGTAGGTTCAGGAAAGCTTACTTCAATTGGCGTTGTTATATTAGCTGCTTCATCTTGGCTTGACTGATCAATAGTATTGACTTCAATCCCCTCTTCAACTTCAACAGCTAAGAGGTGATCTTCTTTGGTAATAATTAATTCACATTCATCTTCAACCCATTCAAAGACTTCTTTTATATCCGCTTCACTGGCATTTGAGCACAATGTTAACTGCCAACTTAAATAGAGCTCTTCGGCATCAATATCATTTAGTGCTGGTAGATCTTTAGCATCAGCCTCTAAAGAAATTTCTCCTAAATCAGCCAAGGCATTAAAGAGGAGTAGAGGGTCATTACCCGTTTGCACTAAATGATGCTCTGGTATAAATTTTATCTGCCACCTTGTTATATCATTGGTGTTGTCTGTGGTGTCATCAACGTTTATGAGAAGTGCTTCAGTATTCACATTGCCACTTGAGGCTAATGTTTCCTCTAAGCGCGTTGAGTTTTCGGCTATTTTTTCACTATCACACTCTCGTTCATCTCTTATTGCTTGAATTAACAAGCGCATACAGTCAACAGACTCTAATAGTAGTTCAACGTCATCTTGTTCAATATTACGCCTGCCATCTCGCATTTCATCAAGAAGTGTTTCAACCAAGTGGGTGAACTCTGTGACATGATTAAAGCCAAAAGTGCCAGCTCCTCCTTTAATGGAATGGGCAGCACGAAATATTGAATTAATTGTTTCATCATCACCTTGCTCTAAATTTAGCAAGCTCGACTCCATTAATTCAAGACCTTCAAAACTTTCTTCTAAAAAGCTTGGAATAAACTGTGTGAGATCTACGCTCATAATAGCTACCTAATAACCCGTTTAATGGTTGCTAATAATTTTTCAGGGTTAAAAGGTTTAACTAACCATCCGGTAGCACCAGCTGCTTTGCCACGCATTTTCATATCACCAGAACTTTCGGTCGTTAGCATTAAAATAGGAGTAAACTTAAAAGGGGGTAACTTACGTAACTCTTCGCATAAAGTAATACCGTTCATAATCGGCATATTTACGTCAGAGATCACTAAGTCAAAAGCCCCACCCTGAGCTTTAGTCAAACCTTCTTGTCCGTCTCTTGCTTCAACGGTTTCATAACCGGCACTTTTTAATGTAAAACTAACCATATCGCGAATAGAGTTAGAATCATCAACAACCAAAATCTTGGTCATAGGTATCTCCTTTTTAAAGTAAATATAAACAGCAAAAGCTTAATAATATTTAGATGATATTTAGATGATATTTAGATGATATTTCACTAAAAAATTGATTCTAAGCATTTAGATATTGATTTAAAATAGCTTCATTAAGCCCTAATTGCTTAACGCTTTCTTGAATAACACGGGAGGTAGAATTCCAATTGAGTACTTTATTTTGTGCCGCGATGTAGGTTACCGCCGCTAATAATAGTTGTATACCAACGGTATCTATATGGGTAACAGCGCTGTCGTCAAAAGTTATAACATCATTTTTAGCAATTTCATCGAGTAGTTGATTTTTACAGTCATCCACTTGAGCAATGGTTAACAGAGCCGGTAATATGAACATTTAATCCCTTATAAATTCATCTAAAAATTTAATACTTAGCAATAAAGATAAACCATAAAAAATTAACTGCAAGTTTATTTTAATAGAAACCCGCCATTTTTTAGGTGTTTAGCATAAATTAATTGCTTTATTTTTTAAATACAGATAAATAAAGTAAGCTTTCGTAATGAATATATTGCTTTCCCTGTTTACAATTATTATGGTTAAAAAAAGGATATGTTTTGAGAACAGCTATGCCAGAAGATAATCAAAAAGTGCCCAGCCAAATATTTCGTTGGTTTGAAAAAATGAAAACTAACTACGAGCAGAGTGTTCAAGGTGTATTAGAGCGGTTTGAAAAATATAGTCATAGCCAACAATTAAGAATTGATCTCGCTAATCAATCAAACATTAATAACTTAAAGCAGTCTCATCAAAAACATCTTGACCAACAAAATGCTCATATCAAACAATTAAGTGAAGATGTGAGCTATTACAAAAAACAAATCAGTAAACAGCAACAAACCATAGAGCAACTCAATGGCCGCTATGATGCAGTGATAAGTTGTTTGTTAACTGAAAAAAGAAAAGACATAGACATTAAAGATATATTTTCTGACAACGAAGATGAAAACAGCGAGCTTATTGAAGACTTATACTTAGAAGTTCACCATAACAAAGCTGTTGATAGCCCCTTTAAACACCAAGGGCAAAATGATCTAAATAATGAGCCAGACATAACGACTTCGCCCTTAAGCGAAAGAGGTGAGGACTTGTTCGATAACGCTCTCTTAAAAAGGCAGTCTGGCGATGTTGAGCAAGCGTTTCAATTGTTTGAACAAGCAGCAAAGCTTGGTCATGTAAAAGCGATGGGCGCGATGGGCCGTGCTTTTTTCTTAGCTGAAGGCACAGAAGAAGATCATAGCCTTGGACTTGCTTGGCTTATTCATGCGGCAAATCAAGATCTACCACAAGCGGTTGCCCGGGTAAAATTCTTTCAAGACAATAACCCTGAGCTTTACTTGCAGGCACTTAATCTAACAGCAGACCCAATATTCCTTAAATATTAATGACGCGATAACTTAGCTTTTATAATAGGTAAAATTGCCCTTCCCAATAATGTATATTGTATAAAATAAACAATTCATGTCATAATAACGAAATAATATACATTACTTTTGGGACGCTGATGACACAAAAAATGACTATAGGTGTAGGAGGCTCTGATGCACAAACAGAGCTAGCCAAACTTAACAATATGACTGGCGATGTTGAGCCTATTTCTTCAAATGAGTTTGAGTTACGTATCGCTAAAGCTCAGCAATTAATGAAAGATAATAATATTGAGGCAACTTACTTAGATGCTGGCACTAACCTCTATTATTTTACGGGCACAAAATGGTATGCTAGTGAACGTATGGTTGGGGCAATAATCCCACAGCAAGGCGACATTCAATATATTACCCCCTTCTTTGAGGTCAATACCTTACGTCAGTATATGACCATTAAAGGTAAAGTTAATGGTTGGCAAGAACATGAAAATCCTTATCAATTATTTATAGAAACCTTAAAAAACATGGGTATTGGCTCAGGCAATATTGCGCTTGACGAGTCAACCGCATTCTTCATTGCTGATGGTATTAAACAATGTGCCGACAGTAGCCCAAACAATTACCAACTGATCAATGCAAAAGCGATTACAGCTGGTTGTCGTAGTGAGAAATCGTCAGCTGAAATAGCTTTACTCCAACAGGCTAAAAATATGACGATGGCAGTACATCAAGCCGTCGCTAAAATATTATATCAGGGGATCAGTACGCAAGAAGTTACTGACTTTATCAATCAAGCCCACATAAAGGTTGGCGCCGCTGCAGGATCTTACTTTTGTATTGTGCTCTTTGGTGAAGATTCATCTTTTCCACACGGCGTAAAAAATCCAAAGACTTTAGACATTAACGATATAGTGCTTATTGATAGCGGTTGTCAGTTAGAAGGATACAATTCAGATATCACCAGAACCTATGTTTTTGGTGAAGCTAACCCACGTCAGCGTCAAATGTGGCTGATTGAAAAAAATGCCCAAGCAAGTGCATTTAACGCAGCAATACTTGGCGTACCTTGTGGTGATGTTGATATTGCCGCTCGTGATTATTTAGCCAGCCAAGCAATGGGACCTGATTATCAAACACCGGGTTGTCCCCACAGAACCGGCCACGGCATAGGTTTAGACATTCATGAATGGCCTTATCTAGTTCGCAGTGATAAAACACCCCTGTCGGTAGGTATGTGTTTCTCTAATGAGCCGATGTTAGTGGTGCCAGACGAGTTTGGTGTTCGCCTAGAAGATCATTTTTATATGAGTGAGCATGGGGCAAAATGGTTTACTGAACCATCATATTCTATCGATGACCCATTTGGACTAATGAAGGGCTAGTTAATTTTAATTAAAAAAAGTTAATCCTTTCAGTTAATAACTTGTAACGTTTTCGCTTGTATTTCACGTTATTAGTTCACATTAGCCAAATAATTGTTTGGCTAATGCTTAAGCATTGAGTAGAATTAACTCACTTATAAACGAAGGTTGGTTGGAGATTTAATACTATGCACGCTCTGTTTGAATATCTCCCCCTCGTTGTTTTTTTTATTGTTTATAAATTTGTTGATATATATTGGGCAACTGGCGCTTTAATTATTCTTGGCGCCGCGCAAATAATTTACTATCTTTACAAAAAAGAACCCATCCCTAAACGTACCTTAATATTTTTTGTCCTTATTGCGGTGTTTGGTGGGCTGACAATATTTTTACATGATGATACTTTTCTCAAATGGAAAGTCACCATCATCAATTTATTCTTTGCAATCGCACTTATGGTCAGTGATAAAATTTTTAATAAAAACATCATCAAAGACTTCCTCGATGAGTCATTAACTTTACCTGAGAATATTTGGCGTAAGTTAAACTTAGCTTGGGCGCTCTTTTTCGCATTTTTCGCGATATTAAATTTATACGTCGCTTTTAATTTTGACCAAGACACTTGGGTAAACTTTAAAGTATTCGGTTTAACCGGACTAATGTTTGTTTTTTCAATCGCCTCAATTTTATTATTATCAAAACATTTACCCGATGATGATGAAGAAAGTGACAGAGCAATTGAAGAAAAAGAGTAATCACTTAACCTATATAACCCTCAAAATTTATGGAAACAACATGTTTTATCTTATTTATTCAGAAGACGTAGAAAATAGTTTAGCTTTAAGAATGTCAGTACGTGAGCAACATTTAGCACGTTTACGAGAATTACAAGACCAAGGGCGATTATTAGTTGCCGGTCCTTGTCCGGCAATCGATAATGAAAATCCTGGTGATGCAGGCTTTACTGGTTCGCTTATCGTTGCTGAATTTGAGAGTTTAACCCAAGCCCAAGTATGGGCAGATAAAGACCCTTATATTGACGCGGGTGTTTATAAAAAAGTGACCGTAAAACCTTATAAAAAAGTACTACCCGCATAAAGTTAAGCTATTATTACTTTACCTATGATCCGATGATTAACCATAAACTTATAAATATAATGAAAAGTATCATGAGCAAAATTTCTTTCTACTGTTTAGCCTTAGCCCTTTGTTTTTTATCCAATGTTAGCTACGCAAAAAAGTCTATTGATGAATGTGAGCTGACCCAAAAAACAACCTCAGGCTTATCAGGCTGTCTAGACATAGTTAAACAGGCGGTAGATAGAGAGTTACAAACATGGATAAACAATCAAGTGTTCATCCTTGAAGAGTTTGCCTCTGTAACCGGTAGAAAAGCGGCATTAAATATGTTTAAACGCTCACAACGTAATTTCATTACCTTTAGAGAAAATGACTGTCGATGGCAGTACCTTGCTATTTCACCGGGAACGGGTGCGGCTTCTGCCTACAAGAAGTGTTATATTTTAGTGAGTCAAAGCCGTATTAAAGAATTAGAATCAATTAACCCCTAGTACTACTATTTCAGCCCAGTACACTGTTATATAAACAGTTGCTTGGCTGAAATATAACTCGCCTTACCACCCGCGGTAATCGTCTAAAAATTGATGACTTTATGCTCGCCAAAACTTACTTTTAGTTGCTGACTTTCAAACAATTCACTTCAATGCTCATGATAATTTATTCCGTATATAAGATGTCAACGCACTGACGAACACGATTAGCTGCTAAAGATTTTTGTCATTAATAATCGATAAATTAACATATAAATCCCCGCTGCGATAACACTGAGCGACAATGCTATTGCAGCAAATAAGTCAGGTGCTTTCATTAAGCTACTCATTAATGACTCTTGATAATAAAAAAACCATTGATGATTATCAGGAAAGACCACCGTATGCAGATAGTAAAAGACATCGGTAAAACCAAACAGTGCAAACACAGCTACAAATAAAACAGTGGGAATAATTATCGCCAGATAGCGCTCTTTTTTAGCTGGCTTTGGCTGTTTAAAACGGGATACGCCAACAATCGTAATCAGTAGTAATAAGACATTAATCACTGATATTGTACGTAATTGGTTAATTAAAACACTGACATCTTGTAAATGTACGACCTCAGGTTTGGTCAGTAAAGCGCGACGCTGGTTATCGTTATTGAAATAACTTAACCTTGCCAGACCCTCGCCATTATTATGAATTTCATCAACTATTTCGCTAAAGCTTTGTAAATGTTGCTCGCGGCTTGTCTGGGCAAAGTCCTGTTTACCTTGTGTATTCTGTGGTACATAGGTTTTTATCGTTTGTTCAATATTTAATGGTGAGTACCAAAACTTATAAAAAAAATTAACACTTTTATTGACTTGCCAACTTAGCCCTAGCGAAAAAAGTAATAAAAAACAACAACAACATAGCCATAAGAAGGTCGCTGCGTGGCGTCTATTTAGTGGTAAAATGCGGTTCATTAAAATTCAAACTCAATAGCCGCGCGCAAAATATGATCTTTGCTTTCGCCATTCAGTCCAGTGATAAAGGCGAGTTCCCATTTCAACTGTTTTTGTCGATCAAAGCGTTGAATTCCCATGAAAGCTGGACCAATACCGACATAATCTTCACCTGAATATAACTCAATTGCGGGTTGAAATTGTGGTAGCCAGCGATAACGATACTGAGCGCGAAATTCCATTTCTATTTCATTTTTAATGTCATTACCCCACTCGAAAATCAAAAATGCATTAATACTTAAACTGGTCCGCCCTATTTCTTTCTCAAACAACAAGCCTGAAGTCACTTCCCAACTGTCTTTATTATGTTCTTTTTCAAATTCAAAAAGCATGCCCCAATCCGCCCAATACTGACCTTGCTCCGTTAGCATCCAACGGGTTTCTATTTCGTAAGCAGATAAACCAAAATTTCCATCGCTATCGCGTTCGCCAACGATATAAAATTCTACCATCAGATGGTCAAGTACAGACTGCCCGTAAGCAAAGCGCTGCGCTAAGTCATTGGTCTTTTCCGTTTGGTGAGACAGTAACCGCCATTCAACTTCTTTTTCATTGGGTAACACGTACGGATGATACACTTTATCAACCACTACCCCATCAGCAAAAGCAAGAACGCTGTAAAGATTGTACAAGGGTAACGTTAAAACATAAAATATTTTTTTCATGATACAGCCTGCTTAAAGTGAGGGATCCGCCAAGGTTTTTGGGGAAACTGACACCAATAAAGTGCGATAAATAAAGCGCCAAGATAAAGTCCAATTTGTAATAGCGTTGGGCTTGCATCGTAACCAAATAAAGCTTTCAAAAAATGTCCTAATTCAGACTTTTCTCTAATAATAAAATTAACATCAAAAATCATACGACTACTGGGTAAAAAATCAATTTTTAGTAATAAATCGCTGGTTTTATTAAATAATCCACAAGCAAATAAAATAAAAATAACTTCTGTGCTTCGACCATACAAACGTTCATTGAGAAACAAGCAAAAAAAGTACAATAGTATACTGATACTAATACAAATTCCTGTACCTAATACAACGCCAATAAAAAGTGAATTAACCATATCGGTTTGCGACCAATATCCAATAAAGTAAATGAGAAAGTTAGTACCTTGTAGCATAATAACGAACGCGAGTATTACGCCAGCATACCAAGATTGACGACTGTTATTGGCGGTGCTAACGCTGATATGTGAACGATGAATAAAATGTAAAATCAGAATATAAACAAGAATATGTATACTCGCATAGAACCATTCAAGCCCGGTATCATCAAACATTTGGCTAATCACATCGATATAAATCCAAAGCAATAACATAAAAAAAATCCCCAATAGCGCACCACTTATAAGGGTAAGACCACAGAGTTGAAACTTATTTTTAATCGATAACAACAAGGCTAACACCATAAAAATAACTAAACTGTTACTCAAAAACAAAAGCACGGTATTAATTAACATTAAGCACCTCCTATTATGTTTTGAACAGTAGCGTTAATTGCTTTTTTACTTTCAAGCAAAGGGGTAACGATAATGGTCCCTTTGGCACTATTAGGATTAAACTCACCAAAAAAGTTATATTTCCCCTCGGGTAATGGGCCAATAAAAATAACGGCTCTTTTATGGGGGAAAATAACTTTTTCTCGATTTAAGTCAAAACTGTCAAACTCTTCAGGGGTTGAATCTCGATTATAAATAACAAGTTTAACTTTTTTGTTCGGTGGGATTTTTATAACCGCTGGAAAAAACAAATGATCTTTCAATTCTACGACATACTCAACTCGTTCAGCCCAGACACTTGGGCTAAAGATTAAAGAGATAAAGAGACTGATGATACTGGTCTTTTTTATAAAAATAGCAGGTGCCTTCACCTATTACCCTCCCATTCTTGTTCAAACTGATGTAAATGTAAGTCAACTGCTTGAGTCTTTTGTAGAAACGTAACTGACACGCTAAGACCACCTAATTTCGTCGATTTTTCTAAAATAATATTCGCATGATGCAATTTAACAATATGCTGAACAATCGCTAAGCCTAAGCCGCATCCTACCACAGTAGAGTGATGGCTATCTCCACCTACACGATAAAAGCGATCGAAAACTCGCTGGTATTCGCTGGAGTCAATACCAGGACCAGAATCTTCAACAGTCAGAGTAAAACTGTCTTCATCAATCAGCGTTTTAACCAAAACATGCCCTCCTTTAGGCGTATATTTGCAGGCATTACCAATTAAATTTTTCACTAAGGTCAATAAAGCAAATTCATTAGCATAAATAATTGTGGCTTCACTTTCTAACAAAATATCATGCTAATGCTGCAATATTTCAGGGTATAAGTCGCTGATCACTTGTTGCAACAATCCTTGTAATTCAAGCTTAGTCGCTGCTATGGTGAGTTGTTCAGGATTAGTATGATTTAACGTTAATATTTGATCGACAACATGAGCCATTCGGTCAACACTTTGACCTAATTGCACTAACGAAGCCTGCCCTGTGCTGTCAAGGTTTTCACTTTGGGTTATTTGTAAATTGTGAACATTAATTTTGAGCACACTTAATAGCGTTCTTAATTCATGAGCGGCGTCAGAAGCAAAATAACGTTCCCTTGAAAAAGCCGCCGACAAGCGTTCAAATAACAGATTTAGTGTCTGAATAACCGGTTGTAGTTCTTTTGTTGATGTCTCACTAGAAAGCTTTGATAAGTCATTAATTTTCTTTTCTGACAATTCTCGGCGCAAAACAGTTAACGGTTTTAAGCCTTAACGAATCGCCATAAAAATAAATAAGGCAATAAAGGGGATAACTAAAATAATAGGAGTCACAGCAGATAATATAACTTGTTCAGCCAGTGAAAATCTTTGTTCAAGCGGTTGAGCAACCAGCACTGTTAATTGACTTCTTTGCGCCTGTTCGTTTGTTGATGTTTCTATATATACTCGCCAACGCTGTCCAATAAAATTAAGGTCAGTAAAACCTGCAGGTAACTCAGTAATTAACTGTTCAGGTGCATTATCTGTGCGTAGTGATAAAGTATTATTGCTAAAGACTTGATAAGCAATATGGTTAGAAGGGACCACTGTTGCTGCACTTAATCGATTTTCGGCACTCTTATCAGAAATAGTCGCAGAGGTCGCTAACAAGGTTTTACCGACAAGAACTAATTGCTCATCAAATAGATTAGTTGCTTGTTCCATACTGGCTTTATAGCCCTGTATAACAGCAAAAAATGTCATCAAAGTGATGATTGATAGTAAAACAAGCGCTAAGTAGCGACAAATCGACATTAGGTTTTATTAACCGTATAACCAACGCCTCTGACTGTTTTTATAAATTGTTCAGGCAATTTTTTTCTTAAGTTGTGTATATGTACCTCAACAGCATTACTGGCGACTTCTTCTCCCCATTCATATAAACGCGATTCAATTTGTTCTCGAGATTGGATTCGACCGGCATTTTCCATCAATGCTTTTAATACCATGTACTCTTTTTTGACGATTTTAATTCTTCATCTTTAATAAGGATTTTATGCGCCGTAGTATCAATTGCCACGTCTGAGCAAATAATCAATGCCGGCTTTGCCGTACCTAAACGCCGTTCAATCACGCGAAGGCGCGCTAACAATTCGCTAATTTCAAAAGGCTTTACCAGGTAATCATCTGCACCAAAATCTAAGCCTTTAACTTTATCTTCAAGAGGATCTCTTGCAGTTAAAATAATAACTGGAATACCGAGCTTACGATCACGAGTTCGCTTAAGCACTGCCAATCGATCAATATCAGGTAAACCCAAATCAAGAATAACTAAGTCTTGATCTGGCACAGACAATGCTAAAATTGCTGCCTTACCATTATCAACATGATTAACAACGAAGCCTTGATGACGAAGTGACTGCTGTAGTCCCAAAGCCAAGGGTATGTCGTCTTCAACTAACAATATACTCATGTTTTTCCTATAACAATTTAAAATTACTATTGATGGTTTTTATATTATCTAGCCTTTTCTAAACCAGCTTATTAATACCTTACGGTCGAAAATTATCAACAGTGAACAGAAGACTAACCATGGCGTAGTTGTGAACGACTCAAGGTGTTTTATCTCACCACTATTGTCGGTTATTACAGAAATATTCCCCATAAAATAATGAAGGTTAATAGCGTTTATTCATAGGGAGGTCTTTACCTTGAATATTTGGCTAATGAAAATAACAAACTTTTATTAAGGAAAGCTTAAGCGTTAATAATTGTCTGTCACTAAAATACCCAAGCACAGCATTGCGCCAATCAATAGTGCGGGTATCTTCAATACTGTTGGTACTACTTTCGTGCATTTACTGACGTTTATCGCATTAGATCCTTCAGTATGATCAATTAATATTAATTATAAAAAGTGCTTGAATAAACACCAAAAACGATATACTGTACATACATACAGTATATCGAGACTTTAAAAATGAACTCAATAAATCACATTAATACCAACACCTTAGCATTAGAAACTACAAATATGGCTATCACAAAACACAATTGGTGTGATGTTAGAAGTATTGCTAATACCATTGAACTATCTCAGCAGTATACTGAAATTTTCAAAAATCATGATTTAGATAACAAATGGATCCTGATGATAAACCCTGAAGAGAAGCCGCTTCAGCAATTGTCTGTTCAAGGAAAAATAGACCCTAAAAAAATCTTAAAAGTTAATCTTCATCACCGTAACATCTCACTAAATACTATTAAAGATGCTTTAGAAAAAGGTCACTGTTCGGCTGTTATTTTGTGTAATGCCACCTTAGATAAATCACAATTAAGCCAACTCACTCAATTCGCAGAAAAAGGACAAACTCAATGCATTATTTTAACCAAGCAAACTCAAAAGCGTTTAAACCAGCAACGACTAAAAAGTTACGTCACTCTTTCGGATTCTTCTTTATTGTTACATTAATTGAGTTTGAAGCGATTTTGCCGTTATTAAAACAGAAAATAAAATTTTGCTCTGCTAAAATAGATCAATTACTTTTCTAAAATAATGTCGACTTTATGCAATGCCCATGTGGTTCAAATATTAGTTTTCAGCAATGCTGCTGCTTATTAATAAATCAAGAGACCTGTGCACAATCACCAGAGCAATTGATGCGCTCTCGCTATAGCGCCTATGCAACAGAAGCAGCTGATTATATTTATCAGACTTATGCTCAAGCTAGCAGAGCATTACAATCAATCGCTGATATATCAGCATGGGCCAAAGAAACCAAATGGTTAAAACTAACCATTAATGCTGCCAGTGATTATACCGAGCTTAATGATCAAAATGCTGTAAACGCTGACAATAAAGGGCAACACTTACCGACGGTTTGCTTTTCGGCTTACTACCAATATCAAGGTGAGTATTTTCTGGTGAAGGAAACATCACGCTTTGTTGTGGAAAAGGGTCAATGGCGATATTTAGATGGAGAAGTCAGTAACAATGAAGCGCTGATAGCGCCAAAAAGAAACCAAGCTTGCTTTTGCGATAGTGATAAAAAATTTAAACAATGTTGTGGCCGGTAAATTCAACAATTAACAATCAAGCTTTTCCCAAAAGAAACCATCGATGCTTTTGTCATAGCAATAAAAAATTTAGGCAATGCTGTGTTTGTTAGATTCGACAATTAACAATCATATCTCCTGCACAAGAAACCGGCGATGCTTTTGTCATAGTAATAAAAAATGTAGACAATGCTGCAGCCAGTTAACTCAACAATTAATAATCAAGTTCAAAAATGCTCAGGCCAGTAAACTGAAAAAGTTAGTCATAAATAACCTCAACACGAACGATTTTATTAGCACGCTAATGCAATAACCTTATGCTATAGCATCAAGTAATGGCGCTTTAACGATAGTATTATGCACGGCATTAAGCCAACCTTTAGTATCAAATGCTAACCTTGAACTGTCGATTTCTTGCGGCGTATTATTCTTTTGTTGATTAAATTTTTTCTGGCAATACAGCGAGGTATTATTTAATACATCTTGTCTGATATGCTTTTTATCATCTCGAAAAGCAAGCGGTTTAGGCAACAAAGCATTTGATAAACGTAATTCTGCTAGGTTATTCTGCTGAATAAGTTCTGCTTGATCAAATATTGCCGTGCTGTGATTTTCATTTAGCGATAAAGGTGCTTTATCAGGAAGGTCAAACGTTTTACGTAAGCTTGCATCATTAATCGTTTTAGTATCAACGACAGTTTTTGGCAAAGAAAATTGACTATGGCTAGGTACGTCATCACTTAACATTGCCAATAAGAGTGAAAAGTCAGCTCGTCGAGCACTGTGCACACTTACATTAAGTTGTTCACCTAATTGTAATTCGTGTACCAGAATTTGACTGTCAACTGACTTTGTAAGCAATGTACTTCAACTTTATTATTTTCTCTAAAGCTTATATCGGCAATCCTTTAATTTAGTTGAGTTTAATTTTTATTTATTTACACATTTACCTGTCTATTAAAAAGTTGAAGTTAATAAGTACCTAATTCACTTCACGAGCAATTAATAATAACCTTCTCTGATAACTTCTGGTAGCATGTGGAAAAAATCAATATCGAGTCTTTTATGAAAATCATTAGCTTTAACATTAACGGCCTTCGTGCGCGTTTACACCAACTTCAAGCCATCATTGATAAGCACCAGCCTGATATTATTGGCTTACAAGAAATCAAAGTTCATAATGATGCTTTTCCCGTTGAAGCTGTTGAAGCTATGGGTTATCACGTTTATTTTCATGGTCAAAAAGCACATTATGGTGTGGCTATGTTATGTAAAAAAGCAGCCAACATTGTTAAAATGGGCTTTGCTAGCGATACTGAAGAGTCTCAAAAACGTATGGTGATGATTGAAACCACCAATGAACAAGGTGAAAAAGTAACGGTATTAAACGGTTATTTCCCGCAAGGCGATAACATCGCGCATGAAACAAAATATCCCTATAAGCGTCAATTTTATAAAGACTTAATGACCTATTTAAATGACAACCATACCCCAAATGAGCATGTTGTCATTATCGGAGATATTAATATTTCACCCGCTGATTTAGATATTGGTATTGGTGAGCCTAACCAAAAGCGTTGGTTAAAGACCGGCAAGTGTAGCTTTCAACCCGAAGAAAGAGAATGGCTTGCAACTTTAATGGCTTGGGGATTTAAAGATACGTTTAGAGAATTGCATCCAACAAAAGCGGAACGTTATTCTTGGTTTGACTATCGTTCTAAAGGTTTTGTTGATAATCGTGGTTTACGCATAGATGTCGTTTTGGCAACGCACAAGATGGCGGCAACATGTATCGAAGCCGATATTGATTACGAACTACGTGCTATTGAAAAACCTTCAGATCACGCGCCGATTTGGTCTACTTTTAAGTAGCTGTTGAGTAAATACTATGCTCCTTGCTCAATACGTTTGCCCCATTTGTAAAAAATCATTAGTGTTAACTGACAAAAGCTATCGTTGTCAGAACAATCATAGCTTTGATGAAGCAAAAGAAGGTTATGTAAACTTATTGCCCGTTCAACATAAACATTCAAAAGACCCCGGTGATAATAAATCCATGGTTAACGCACGTCGTCAGTTTCTAGATAAAGGCTTTTATCAGCCGCTCGCTGATGAATTACAATCTCTATATCAACAATATGGTGATATAACAAAGCCGGTATTTGATGCTGGCTGTGGTGAAGGTTTTTATACTCAACAGTATGTAAGGCCTACCAACCGTGTTTATGGTATTGACATTGCAAAAAATGCGGTTAAAAATGCCGCTAAAAAATATAAAGATTGTCAATTTAGCGTTGCCACCTTGTCACAGTTGCCTTTTAGTGAAAACTACTTTTCTTGGATCAACTCTATTTACGCACCAATTCTTGAAGAAGAATTCACTCGGGTATTAGCTATTAATGGCTATTTAGTCACAGTAACGCCAGCAAAAAATCATTTAATAGAACTAAAAGCATTAATATACCGAACAGCGCAACAACATGATATGACTAAAAGTCCTATTGAAAATTTAACATTGATTGCACAAAAAGAAGTGAACTATGAAATGAAATTTGCTGAAGGTGAAGATATTATTAACTTATTAGCAATGACCCCTTTTGCCTTTAAAACGACTGAAGCCTTACTTAACGATTTAAAAACAAGAAATAATTTCACTTGCCAAGCTGATTTTTTGATACGTCTTTATAAAAATACGGTCAATTAACGTTTAACTCAACCGTTAAACGTTTAAAATTTAGAATTTTGTGACTGATGACTGATGTTAAGCAGTTTAGCTAAATCAATAAAACGTGGTTTGTGCAGTGATAACTTTATGGAACCACCCGCCTCATTGACTCTAGCAACACTTTCTTTGTACCACGAGGCGAGTGCCAGCGGCAAAAATTTATCGGCTTTGACGCCAAGCATTAACAGTGCTTGTAGTGGAATACTTAAAATAAATAAGCTATAAACTAACGCCTGTGGTAATAATGTCATCGATCCTAGGTAAAGTTGCATAATAAAAGAAAACAACGCAATACCCGGTAAATAGCGAAAAGCCAAACGACAAATTTGAACAGCTTGATACTCGGCAAAATAATTGCCTAACTCTGCTCGCTGCGGCCAAAGTCGCATATACTCTCGACCTAGCTTAATTAGTTCTACTACACTCATACTCATACTCATACTCATAGACAATACATTATAACAACTGTTATTTAAAAGATAGCACAAAGTTGTAACTAGTTTTAATGAAGTCTACCTAAAGTTAACTTCCTTAGTTCATATTAATATTTTAACGCTATATTTGGTCTATAATCATTTCAATTAACGTATTGTAATAAAAAATTAACCACCTAATAAATGAGCATTAAATAAAACCATGAAAAAAAATCTAATTTTAGTGTTAAATTGCGGTAGTTCATCCTTAAAATTTTCTTTAATTAAACCAGAAAACGGCGAAACATTACTATCAGGACTAGCTGAGCGCTTATTATCCGAACAAGCGAGCATCAAGATTAACGTTAAGGGACAAAAAAAGCACACGGCTATACCTCATCCATTTGATCATCGAACAGCGATAATGGCTTTAGTTGACAGCTTAGTTTCACAACAATTAAATTTACAAATATGTGCCATAGGCCACCGCGTTGTCCATGGTGGTGAACACTATTGTATGCCAACGTTAATTACTGATGAAGTAAAAAACACCATCAGTAACTTGTCTCAGCTTGCCCCATTACACAACCCAGCAAATTTGATGGGTATTAACGCCGCGGAAGCTGTTTTTACTGATGTGCCGCAAGTTGCCGTTTTTGACACAGCTTTTCACCAAACGATGCCAGAAAAAGCTTATATTTATGGTATTCCCTACGCTCTCTATCAAGAGCATGGTATTCGACGCTATGGTTTTCATGGTACAAGCCATTATTTTGTTGCACAACAAGCGGCTAAAGCCCTCGATAAAAGTATTAATGAAAGTAATTTTATCAGTGCTCACTTAGGCAATGGTTGCAGTGTTACAGCGATTAAAAATGGTAAGAGTGTCGATACTAGCTTAGGTTTAACACCGCTGGAAGGTCTGATGATGGGTACACGTAGCGGCGATGTTGATGCGGGTATTATTTTTCACCTAATCAATCAACTCGGTTATACCACAGCGCAAGTGAGCCATTTGTTACATAAAGAAAGCGGCCTTCTGGGCGTTTCGGGGTTAAGCAACGATTGTCGTGAAATAGAAGAAGCTTGGTTAAAGGATAAAAATCCACGAGCAAAGTTAGCATTAGATATATTTTGCTACCGTGTTGCAAAGTCAATTGCTTCTTTTACTGCCAGCTTAACATCAATCGATGCCTTAATATTTACCGGCGGTATTGGCGAAAATTCGACGCTAATTAGAGCCAATATTATTGATCAATTGAGCCTACTTAATTTCTTTGTTGCAAGCGATAAGAATCAAGCTTGCTGCTTTGGCAAGGCGGGTAATATCAATACAGAAAACTCTCGTCCTATTTTAGTTATTCCAACAAATGAAGAGTGGGTTATTGCCGAGCAAACCTCACAACTTTTATATAATAACAGCTCAACTAAGGAATAAAGTCATGTCACATAGAATCATGTTGATCCCAGTAGGTTTTGGCGTTGGACTTAGCAGTGTTGTGCAAGGCTTACTTCATGCGTGTCAGCAAAAAGGTATAAATGTTGGCCACTTTAAACCAATAAGTCAACCCTCTCATCGTTTATTGGCCCACAAAGATAATACCGTTCAAAGTAAGCTCAATACACCAAACTTAGGGACTTCTGTATCATTAGCTTATGTAGAACAACAAATGGGCGATGGTAAGCATAATATTGTTTTAGAAAAAATTGTTGGAGATTTCAATCACTTTGAAAAACAATATGATGTAATAATTATTGAAGGACTAATACCAACAACACGCCAACCTTACGCGGGAAGGATCAACCGAGATGTTGCTCAAGCACTGTCAGCAGATATTGTTTTGGTGGCAGCCCCCGATAACGATAGCGCTGAAGAGTTTGAGGATCGTTTAGAAGTTAGTGCGGAAACGTTTGGCGGAATAAAAAACAAACGCCTTATTGGTTGTATTATTAACAACATTAATAGTCCCGACAAAGATGAGTATGGATTACTGCCTCGTGAAAGTGATTTTAATAGTGAGTTCGACCTCGCTACGCTGATTAATTTATCGATATTTAAAAATCGTCATTTTGACTTGTTAGGTACTGCCTTATGGGAAATGGACTTAATCGCACCACGGGTCATGGATATTTGTAATTACCTCAATGCTGAAGTGTTAAATACCGGTGATATGTCGCATCGCCGTATCCGTAGTATTAGTTTTTGTGCACGCAGCGTCGGCAATTTAATGAGCCATCTACAACCAAGTCGATTAATTGTTACTCCTGGGGACAGAACCGACATTATTATCGCCACTTGTCTATCAGCTTTAAATGGTACAAAAGTGGGGGCATTATTGTTGACTAACGGCTATAAACCTAACAAACAAGTAATGACACTTTGTCAACAAGCTTTAGAGGCCGGCCTACCCGTGCTTTCTGTGCCTTGGGATACTTGGCAGACGTCTCGTCATTTAATGAACTACAACCCAGAAACTCCTGCAGATGATATTCAACGTCATGAAAAAGTAAAGGAATATATTGCTGATAATTTGTCTGTGAATTGGTTACAGCAACTGTCCGAAAATGTTGCACAAAGTAGCCAAATGTCTCCACCTGCATTCAGGCATAAACTCACGGAACTTGCCCGCAGTGCAAATAAACTCATTGTTTTGCCAGAAGGCACAGATATCAGAACCATTAAGGCTGCTGCAATATGTGTTGAACGTGGCATTGCTCGTTGTCAGTTATTGGGTGATAAAGAAAGTATTTTATTGATTGCAGAACAACAGGGTATTCAATTACCAGAAGGATTATTAATTACTGACCCCAACTTAATTCGAGACCGCTTCATTGCTCCTTTAGTTGAGTTGAGAAAACATAAAGGATTAACCGAAGTGGTTGCAAAACAAGAACTACAAGACAACGTGGTCTTAGCAACAATGATGTTGCAACTCAGTGAAGTAGACGGTTTAGTCTCTGGAGCTATTAATACCACTGCAAATACGATACGCCCTGCCCTGCAATTAATTAAAACGGCTAAAGGAAGTTCATTAGTTTCATCTGTTTTCTTTATGTTATTACCTGAGCAAGTCCTAGTATATGGTGATTGTGCAATAAACCCTGAGCCGACTGCAGAACAACTCTCTGAGATAGCGATACAATCAGCAGACTCAGCAATAAAGTTTGGCATTGACCCTAAGGTAGCCATGATAAGTTACAGCACGGGCAGTTCAGGGGTTGGTGCCGATGTAGAAAAAGTAGCAAAAGCAACCAAACTCGCGCAAGCGAAACGACCTGATTTGATCATTGATGGACCACTGCAATATGATGCCGCCATTATGGAAAATGTTGCCAAGAAAAAAGCGCCTAACAGCCCTGTTGCGGGTAAAGCCAATGTATTCATCTTTCCTGATTTAAATACCGGTAATACCACCTACAAAGCGGTACAACGTTCTGCACACTTAGTCAGTATTGGGCCAATGTTACAAGGCATGCGAAAACCGGTTAACGACCTTTCTCGTGGTGCTTTAGTCGATGATATTGTCTATACAATTGCCTTAACAGCCATTCAAGCAAAAGTATAGTTTACTCAGCTAAAAGGTTAGTTTATTAACCTTTTAGCTTATATTTTTACTGGCTTGAGACTGCTTTTATATACAGTTGACTATTTTAATAACTATTTATAATTCAATCAATTTTTAGCCACTAGACAAAAAATAACCAGCTAAAATTAACCTTTAAAAACATAAAGATAACCATTAAAGCAATAGTTACCCACAATGATACCCACAGCTTTTGTGGATATTATTAATAACTATTAATGATGATTTAACAGGTTAACCAGCAAGAATACATTAACTTTTCCACGTTTGATGCTGTTTTTATAAATAACAAGTTATTATTGCCATAAAATACAATAAAATCTAAATAAACATCATATTATTTATCTATCAACAAACGAGAGGGGAGTCGCGAGACAAGATCAAGTAAACTTGCGTTATCTTATTAATATCTGCTGTTTACTGCTAAAGAAAAGCATTGACGATACTTAATCTGGTTAAGATAACTATCCTTGCTTTAACAATTAGCCAGTAAACGCTATAGTGACCTTTTTCCTAATGGTCACGTTCAATGAGCACTCTTACCCTCAAATTACTTGAAGAAACGTTTGCTATTCATAGTTTAGCCAGCGATATCGAAATACCAAAAGCTGTGTTTGATACACCAATCTTTTTTATTGCAAAAACCTATGAAGAAACATCCATTGTATTACCTCAAAGTATCAACATTGTTAGTGATGAAGTTGAAAAAGACTGGCAAGCACTTGAAGTTGTCGGCCCATTGGATTTTACGCTAACGGGTATTTTATCAAAAATATCAACAATTTTAGCCAATGAAAAAATCAGTATTTTTGCTATATCTACTTTTGATACTGATTATATTTTAGTAAAATCAAATAATGTATCTCTAGCAACCACTGCATTGATATCTAATGATTACCAAATAATTTAGTTTAAGGGATTTTCATGACCACTATTTACGGCATAAATAATTGCGACACCGTTAAAAAAGCGACAAAATGGCTTGATAAGCAAGATATTGAGTACACTTTTTTTGATTTTAAGAAACAACCATTAACGCCTGAGTTACTCAATGAATTTGTCAGCAACAGCTCTTGGGAAGTTTTACTCAATAAACGTAGTACCACTTTTAGAAACCTACCCGAAGCGATTAAGGGAAATTTAACTGATGATGTTATTTTCCAAGCAGTTTTGGCTCAACCGACCTTACTCAAAAGACCTTTAATCGCTCACAACAACGCCTTTGAAGTGGGTTTTAAAGAGCCAGTATATCAAGCACTATTTTTATCATGAGTAAGTTAAAGACAGAACATGACGTTATCATGTTAACGAAAGATCTAATTGCCCGCCCGTCAGTAACCCCTGAAGATTTTGGTTGTCAAAAAATGATGTCAGAGCGTCTAGGCGTTTTGGGATTTAACAATGAAACCATGGTTTTCGAAGATACGACCAATCTATGGTCAAGACGCGGCACGACTGAGCCAGTATTTTGCTTTGCCGGTCATACTGATGTTGTTCCCGCAGGTAACGTAGCGCTTTGGCATACTCCCCCTTTTGAGCCAACCATTATTGGTGGCATGTTATACGGGCGTGGTGCTGCAGATATGAAAGGCAGCTTAGCCGCAATGCTAATTGCTACAGAACGCTTTGTAAATGATCATCCCGACCATAAGGGCTCAATAGCTTACCTTATTACCAGTGATGAAGAAGGGCCTTTTATCAATGGCACCACGCGTGTTATCGATACCCTTGAAGCTCGTCATGAGAAAATTAACTATTGTATTGTTGGTGAGCCAACCAGCTCTGATAGGGTCGGTGATATCGTTAAAAATGGTCGCCGCGGCTCTATCTCTGGTGAACTAATCATTCACGGTAAACAAGGCCATGTTGCTTACCCTGATCATGTAAAAAACCCTATCCATTTAGCTATGCCTGCTTTAGTCGAACTTAGTCAAATGCACTGGGATAACGGTAATGCTTATTTTCCTAAAACGAGTTTTCAGTTATCAAACATCGAGTCGGGTACTGGCGCAACTAATGTTGTACCTGGCCATTTAACCGCATGGTTTAATTTACGTTTTAGTACTGAATTAAATTTTCAAAATATCATCGATAAAATTGATGCTGTCCTTATTAAACATCAATTAACCTATGAAATTAAATGGACATTTAATGGTAAGCCCTTTATTACTGAACCTGGCACTTTGCTTGACTCTGCGGTAAAAGCTATAAAGACAGTCACCAATATTGATGCTGAATTATCAACATCTGGTGGCACTTCAGATGGCCGTTTTATTGCCCCTACGGGTGCACAAGTGATTGAACTTGGACCGTGCAATGCCACTATTCATCAAGTCAACGAGAGTGTTAGCTGTAATGATTTAATTTTACTTACTGATATTTATTATCATACACTGGTTAATGCACTCACTGACCCAACAACCACAGCTTAACTTTAATGACTGAAATATTAACTAACAGACAATTAACTGGCCACGACAATAGCCATATTACTTGGTTAGATGAGCAGACAGGAATTCATCGCCAAGCGTTAACTGCATGGCAAGCTATGTCTGATGAAGCAAAGTTGGCCGGCTTTGAACTGAAAATCGCCAGTGGTTATAGAGACTTTACTCGACAATTAACTATTTGGAACCGAAAGTTTTCAGGTCAGCTCGCGATTAAAGATATGCAAGGGGCAACCCTAGATATTAATAAAATAACAGAACAACAAATTGTTCAGGGTATTTTATACTTTTCGGCACTTCCTGGGGCAAGTCGACATCATTGGGGATGCGACATCGATATCTATGCTAAAAATTTATTAGCTGACGATGAAAAGCTACAGTTAGAGCCATGGGAGTTTGCTGTTGAGGGGCCTTTTTATCCATTAAACCAATGGCTAACTCAACATGCTAGTTGCTTTGGATTTTACTTTCCTTACGATAAATTTCGCGGTGGTGTCGCTGTAGAGCCTTGGCATTTATCTTATTGGCCAATAGCGCAACATGGAGAAAGGTTATTAACTGAGAACCTGCTTAATTCGGTTCTTTTAAGCTCAGATATCTTGGGGAAAGAAGAGATTATTCAGAACCTATCAACTATTTATCAGCAATATATTCAAAATGTTGGGAGTATTCACTATGGATAATTGGTTAATCATCGTTATTATTATTGCAGCTTTCGCCTTAATAATTGGTAATTTTAGTGTTGTTCAACAAAATGCTAATACACCTTTACGAAAGCAAGGCTTAAATGATTTAGAAGAAACACTGCCGCGCAGTCATAACAAAGCCCATAAAATGCCAACTATCGTATCAACTGAACCGATAGAGTCAAAAGAAAAAAAACGAACTAGCCATTTAAATCGATGAAATAGCCAAGCAGTCTGTTTAAAAAAAGAGTAAATCTTGATAAAAATAGGCTGACTTCAACAAAATTTCAAATACCGTTAAGATGTTAAGATGCACTGTAGATAATTTACTTGTAAAAAAACGCCGCTAAAAAAATTAGCGGCGTTTTATTTTAAAAAAGCACAATTAAAGCACCTTAAAAAGCATCTCTAAAAGATAGGCCTCTTTCCATTACTGGAAAAATACGCTCTAGTACTTCAACGGGTAAAGGATTACCATCAGCATCATAGATAGTTACCGAGGTTTTACCTTGTTCATCGTTAAGTACAAATTGGTACTTAGCTTGGTCAAGATCAATAACAGGAACGTCATCTCCCCATATAACTGACCATAAGCTATTTTCAGGCTTCACAAAATCAACAAAGTATATTTTCTTACTTTCATTAAGATCTGTTATCTCAAAGCCATAATCTGTAAAAAACAATGGCATATTTGACCAAAGCATTTCAATATCAATTTCAGCGATATATGCTGGCTCTGCTTGGGCATTTTCACCAATAGTGACAAATTTTTGATTAGCTCGCATTAAACGGTTTTCACGTTGCTGCAATCGATATTTAAAATCAACCTGAGCAACAACCTCATTAAGCATCGCCATTTCTGCGCGTTGTTTGTCAATGATGTCCATTGTTTTACTTGCGCCTTTCATGTCGGTGCGCATGTAATCAATTAATTTAACACTTAAAGCGACACTTCGACCATGAGGTTTACTTTCAAACTGGTAGGTAAAGCGCATGCTCTCACTGCTATCTACCGTTTTAAATAACCAGTAACCAGAAACGTCTTCTTCATGGTACCAAGCCGACTCAAATACGTTGTTATCATTACCGATAGCCGTTAACTCTACACCATCACTCGCGAGTTGTTCACGCAGCGCTTCAGTGATAAAGTCTTTTAAATCAGTATCTTCTAATATTTGGTCAAACCAAATTTTAGCGTTCATTGTACCTGCAACAACACGTGAAGATGAAGCGACAGGAAGAACCAATGAAGGTGCTCTGACATCAACATCTTGGCCAATTGGTCCTTTATTATTGATGGCGTCTGAGATAAAAAACTTTGCATTGACTTCAGGCTTATTCAAACCTGTCGGAACACCTATTTGTTTAGCTTCTTTGACTTTGGCGTATTCAAAATCGCCCATAGCGCTTTTGTTATTAACACTGCCACAACCTGTTACTGCAAGACTTAACAAGGAAAAATAAAATATACGACGATTCATTAACACTCCTGAGGATACAATCTGAATCTTTAAAAGTTGGTTCTTATATTGAACTGACCATAAAAGTTAACTTTGAAACCATTAAATGTAGATTAAATGTAGACAACGAAAACTTTAATCTGCTCTTTGAGTAAATTATCTGTATTAAGTTCCAATATTATCTATAGATTTTATTGATCAGCATATACAAGTATACTATCAGACAAATTAATGGGCACCATGGTACTTGGCTGTTTTTACAAACACAAGAATTCAACTCGAAAAATAACAAATAAATATATTCTCGCTTTAATAGCGGTTTTTATCTGCTTTAAATACGTTACAATAGCGACTTTTTAAACTACTTAGGCTAACTATGTCTCAATATTTAGTACTCACAGCAATGGGTGCAGACAGAACAGGAAGTGTTAGTGAGCTCACTAAGCTAGCGAGTAAATGTGGCTGTAATATTATTGACAGTAGAATGGCGATATTTGGCCTAGAGTTTTCTTTGATTATGTTATTAAGTGGCAGTGCGAAAGCGATTAATCAAATTGAAAATAAGTTACCTGGCGTAGCAGTCAAGCTTGAATTAACCACCATGATGAAAAGAACCTCTGATTATAAAAAAAGAGAGTTCACCCATCATTATCAAGTTGATTATGCCGGTATCGACCAACCTGGTTTATTAAAAGCGGTGACCGCATTTTTTGCCACTCGCAATATTGACTTATCATCGTTAAAATCAGAAATTGACCCTGTCACTAATCAAATGCGCGCGACCATTTTAATAGCCTTAACCGAAGACACAAGTATTGCACAGCTAGAAAGCGACTACTTTGAACTCTGCGAACAAGTTGATGTGCAAGGCTGCATTAAAAAAGTGAATTCAAACCTTATATAAACTACATACAAGCAGGATACCCATGAAAACAATAACTGTTGGCGAAACCGCACCACTATTTACTTTACTTGATGAAAATAGCGATAAAGTCGCTTTAGCTGATTATATTGGTAAAAAACAAGTACTGGTCTATTTCTACCCTAAAGCCATGACCCCAGGTTGTACTGTGCAAGCACAAGGACTAAGAGACAGTAGAAGCGAACTTGAACAATTAAATACAATAGTCTTTGGGATTAGTCCCAACGAACCAAAGAAGTTAGTTAAGTTTTGTCTGCGCGATGCATTAAACTTCACGTTATTGTCAGATGTTGATCACAGTGTTGCTGACGCCTTTGGCGTATGGGGATTAAAGAAGTTTACCCCTGAATATTTTTCATGATAGAAAACCTTGATTTAAATTTATGATAAACTATCTTTGATATGTGGAAAACATATTAAGGAAATTTGTTGTGATAGAAAGTCATCCAGAAACCTATAATGACATTTATGATGATTACCGATTACTCTCAATAGAAGTTGACACATTAGCAAATATTAATATTTCAGAGTGCGTTGATAACGATACTGGTGAAATTACTCTTAACCCATACCTATCTCCATCTAACCTTACCTCACGTCATAAGAAAACAGATATTATCATTGCACCTGATGGCAGTGTTGCTTACCCACAATCCCTTTACCTTGTTTCTAAATTGAGAGGCGAAGCTGCTGTTAAAGATACCAAGAGTATTGCTAAAGCATTACTGATGTTTACTCGCTATCTAGACTCCACGCATTACTCTCAATTTGATGAATATGGTAACGAGATACCGCCTGAATACTTAACCTATAAGACTCTGAGTAAGTACGAAGAAGAAGGTGCACCTTGGCTATTTGCTGAATACCTTCTTGCGAACTGTCGTCATGCAAATTCCAATGGTGATGAAAGTTTAGCTCTGAGTACTGCTCGAACTTACATGAGTGCTGTCATAGGGTTTTACAAATGGATGCAAAAATACGGCTACATAAAAAATGATGAAAACCATTTACTGACTCATTTTACCAAAGTTGAGGTGATTAATGGTGTTGATCAACACGATATGCTTGCTCATATAAAATCAGCTCTGAAGCGAGAATATGAGATGTCAAACATTATGAAGATGTTCCCCAAACGTGACTCTACTCCTGCGGATAAAAAATTAAAGCCAATGACCTTCGATCATAGGGAGTTATTTGAAAAATACGTCGACCAATTACCTAAGCCTTTTCCTCTTATGTTTAAGTTAATAATTAGCACAGGGCTTCGAATTGAAGAGGTAACTCATTTTCCTGCACATGATATTGGCAAAGATGATTACAGCGATCTTGATGTTATCCCCATTCACATAACAGTTACTAAAGGTGACAAGCCTCGTACTATCGAAATTCCAGTTGAACTCTATGAAGAGCTAGAACAATACAAGGAAAGTAAACAACGTGAAAGAAATCTAATCAAGAGAAATAAATTGATTGAGTCTGGTGCAGAGCTTGATTCCACTGACTATCTGTTTATATCAAATAAAGGAAAACCATACACAGAAAATACACTAGAAAAGCATTTCTCCACTTTACGCACACTAATTCAAAAAGTGGATGATAGTTGGTACTACCGAGTCCATGATGGGCGTTCAACTTTTGCGACTCATTGGCTTTGGAAAGAGCACCAAAGCCGAGGTGTTGATTACAACTTTCTGATGGATGAATTAGCCGAACTCATGGGGCATGCAAGCACAAGGACAACACAGAAGTACGTGTTCTACATGGACAAGCGAGACCATCAATTGAGCGTAGCTAAACGCAAGAACAACAAGATTAACGGAGGCTGGTAATATGGCAAAAAGTCCGTTAAGTAGAGGCTCAATAAAAGCCAAACCCGTTAGAAATAACAACAACATTGTCTCACTACATTTAACAATCCTCTATCAGGGGTCGAGAAATAATACCCCTAGGGAGTTTGATGTTTCGCGCTTTCTGCATTTGGGTGCAGATAAAAAAAATAACAAACTTAAAAGCCGTATCCCTTACATTAGAAGCTTTTGTAAGAAAGCTAAAGAATATGTCCATAATGGCAATTCAGCAAAAACAGCTACTAGTATTTATGAAATTTTATATTCATATATTAGATTTTTAGATTCAGTTGATGTTGAACCTTTCTCAGAAGCTGGCTATTTAAAATATGCCGGAAACGATGGTGAACTGAGGCATCGTATCAAAGTTTATAAAACATCAAAAAAACTATGGGAAAGACAACATGGTGATGAACTTGGTATAAAAGAATCAACTGCAGCGCGCATACTTACATCGCTACGTATCGCTCTGTCATGGTGTGGTTTACCTGCTAATTTGTGGGTAGTTCTACACAAAGGGTTCTCAGGCATGCCGACTCCAACTAAAGGTTATTCTGATGAAGAAGAACAGATTCTCGTTTCACGATTGAGTGAGCTGTTTTTCGTTTTAGCAGCACAATTAATAGCTGCAAAGGAGAATGATTTAACACTACCCGATGAGTTATCAGTAACTATTGATTTAGGAGGTTATCAACAAGTAATCTCTATCCCAACCTCACTAGAAAATAATTTAGGTGTTAAGAACAAAAAAAACTGCACAAACAAAGCAAGTGCAGCTTTTAACATGACGATGGGCGCTGCGTATCACCTAATGTGTTTCTTCACTTCACTTAATGATAGTAATGTAAGAGCTATCACCTACCCAATAACAATCCACACAGATGAACGTGATAAAAGCCTACAAACAGTAGTAGTGTCTAGCTTTAAAGTGAGAGCAAATAAGCAAGTAGATGCCATTATTACAAGTGATACGGATAAATCTCTAGTTAAATTTGATGTTGATAAAAGGGATGGTATTACTTTTATTAAGACACTAGAAAAGTTATCTAAACTTTATAATAATGACGAAGAATGCTCACTTTTATTTTTCACCTTAAACAATAAAGGTGAAAAAAATAATGATTTTAATTCTTCCGGTATTGATAATCACCTAACTTTGCATTTGAATCTTGTATCGCCATACCGTGCATCATGCCTACCTTACTTTAAAGATCTATTTTATGCCTACCGTAACCATCAACTTATAGAACTCAAAAGAAAAAAAAACAAACTGGAAAGAGTGATAGTAAGTAAGGTGATTCACCCAATAAAAAGTAAAACTAAGGCAACTCAAGGAGCAACAAATACAAGTTACTGCATTTTATCCTGTTACACTAATTTATCACTTAAAGGTATCTTATTACCTCTATCTTACTCGGAGAAAGCCCCTAACGGTAACATCACCATTTCATTCAAATATAGAGGTGGGGATGAGGGTAGTTTCACCATCCCTGCTGTGGACAAAGAATTAATCCAAGATATTGAGCAATTTGCAACCGAGCTAGCAGATAAACAAAGATCCAAAAATAGCGTTCGGTTACTACTAAAAAGAGGTCACTCCGATGAGCCCCCTAAAGGTTGGGAAGGTATTAGCCCTATATCATCAAATCTAATGAGAACATGGTCAATTGAGCCAAATGACTATTTCATTTCACTTCAATCAAGTCGGTGGAGAGAAATGACTAGCTCGCAGGAGTACGATGATAATAATATCGGCATAGTTCAAAGCGTTCTTCAAAATACACTTAACACTATCAACAAGCATTACGCGAACGGTGATCCTCGACTCAACCAGACTATCCTCTCGCAAGGGATACAAGTTATTGAGAAAATGGCAAAAGGAAGTGCTTTAGATGAAGCTAAAAAGTACGTTGCTGCCAAACATGCAATCCCGATGCTAAGTCATGATGAATGGCTAGAAAAGAAAAAGAAGAATAAAGCTAAAACAAACCCAAATGGCATAACATGTGATGGACAACAGAGTATTGAAAACGGTAATAACTCACAACGTGAAACAAATAACGCAATGGGAGTAAAACTCCCCTGCGCTGAATATGATATGTGTTACAAATGCAAGTCCGCCAGAGCAGTTGATGACATTCAAGCTGTCTACAAGCTTATTTCTTTTATTAATGCCTTGAAAGAAGTTTTAGATCAATTTCCTAATGCAAAGCAAGAGGTTTTAGATAAAATTTCCGCTTATGAAAACACCCTAGATGGAGCAAGCGATAACGTATTCAAAGAAGCAACTGCTTTATTTAACAAAAAAGGCAGTCATCCCAGAGTATCAACCGACCACGCCATTTTGTCTATGTACCATTAATTAGGAGGTTAACATGATAAAAATCATCGACCTTGACCACTTCGAGTCTATCAAAAAAGCACAAAAAAATGTTGGGCCATATAGTAATTATCTAAATGATGTATTAAAACCAGCGATTGAACGAGGTAACTGGGATGAATTTGAAAACCTTGATATTGGGTTTACCGTTACAGGTGAGTCCATGGGTAAGATTGGTAGTAATGATGCTTGGAAAAATCTTCAATATTTTTTTGATCCAAATGCTAAAGTAACAAAGACACTAGACTTCACGCTAGGCGGAAGTGTTATTGAACGTAATCTCAGAAATCAGCTAAAAGCTCTGGCGCTAAAAATGATGTGGTTATCACCCCGTGACTACTCACTTACAAGTATTCTGAATACTATTAATAACTTGAAATATACAATCCCCCCTCTTTTACATGAGGGTTGTAACAGTTTTAAATATATTGACTTTGACCTTTTAGAATCATGGGTGTTAACGGGCACTTCAAACATAAACTTTGAAAGAGTAGGTATTTACAATGGGCTAAATAAGCTATTTAAAGAAGCATTAGGTTTACCTTTTGAAGTTGGTATCAATAAAATATTAAATGCATCTGATTTTGGTTTAACGCTTATAGAGCCAGTGCAATACAACGTTATCCCTCAGCGTTTATATTACCTTGGTTTAATAAAGTCTGAAGAGCAGATTAATAAATTTTACCTATTACGAAACGAACTTGGCAAGCTATCTGATTATATCGCTAACTATTTTGATAAATTATATCAAGGGTATGCTAGATATCTAACTAGTAATGATTCAAAGCTGGTAAATGGAAAAATCAGATGGTATTTAAGCACTCAAAATAAATGTTCAAAAGAAAAAACTCCCGCTTTTAAAGAAGCATTTCTCGCTATAACATTACCAAATGAAAGTCAAATTATTGAGCTATTAAAAACTCATAGAGTTGAGATAGGAACTCAATACATTCATAAATTCCACCATGATTTGAATTTAATAATAGGCGATAGAGAAATAGTAAACTTAAAGGGTGCTAAATCATTTTTTCAAGAGCTTAATGGAGGTTGCTTATGGGGTTTAATGTCTCGTACAGGTATGCGTGCAGATGAAGTTTATCACCTTCATACAACAAAAGGGGTCACAACAGAAATAATATCAAAACAAATTATTTATATTATTCACGCTGATCTATCCAAAACTGTAAAAGGCTCCCAGTCTAAGCAAGATCAGTTTGTGACAACAGAAGTGGGTAAAAAGGCTTATGATATACTGCAAGCGTTACATGAACCATTAAGAAAGGAGCAGCTAGAAAGCAACAACTTTTTCCACAAAATTATAGGTGATTTCACTTCTATCAAGACAAAAAACTTAAGTAAACACCCTCTAGCTTGGTTTCATAAAGTGATAGGTAATGAACTAGTTCTAACCAAAGAAGACCTGATCGATTTGAAAATTTCCGATCCTAACCTTTCATTTAATATTGGTGAAAATTATTATTTCACAGGGCATCAGCTTAGACGCTCTTTTGCTTACTACCTTATCGGGTACGAACTGCTTTCATTCCCCCAATTAAAGCAGCAATTTAGCCATGTATCCCTAGCAATGACTCGACATTACGCCAAAAACGCTAGTAAATTCCAAAAACTAAGAAGAAAAAAAGAAAACCTTATTTATGCTATTGATCAAGAAAGAATTGACCAAAAAGCACAGGTTTACCTAACTATCTTCAAAAAACTTGCTAATAATGAACGAGTAGCGGGTGGTAAAGGTAAAGGTAAAGACTTCGCCAAAAATATGATGAAAGCAGAACACAACCTCTTTAAGGATAAAGTGGACAATGACATGCTTTCACTTAACTACTGGAAAAAGCAGATACGTGACCAGAAGCGTCACATTCATGCGGTAGCTCCTGGAGTTTATTGTACATCTACAGGTTGTAGCTTACGAACCCAGGTCAATCTTATGGAATGTGTTGACTGTAAAAATGATTACATTGTCGATGCAGTTTTTGCAGAAGCAAAGCGAAAAGAAGCCGAAATACATATGCTCTGGGATATAGAAAATGATGAGTTAACCCCTCAAACAGCATCAGAAGCCTACATTAAGATCACTGCAGCAGAACGTATCATGACTGACTTAGATATTGAATATGAGCCTGTGGTGTTACCAAAACCAGTACAAGATCTTCTTATACCCTATACAGGAGTAATAGTATGAATCAATCAACAAAAAAGAAGTTCTTAGATGCCTTGGATCGATTGATTAAAGGTCAGCCTGAGAATCGTGAGTTAAGATTAAAGGCTAAAGCAGGAAAGTTAAAAATTAATGACAGCACGGTGGAGAAAGAAGCTGGATTGTCGGTAGGATCTCTTCGTAACCATGAAGATATAAAGACAATAGTGAAGAATAAATCGCTCAATAATCGTGTTGAGCAGAGTGAGTCAACTCAATGTCCTATTGAGTTGTTACAGGAAGAAGTAAAAAAACTAAAAAAAGAGAAAACTCAAGCAAATAAAAAGAGAGCTAAGTATCTTGATTTGGCTAAATCCCATGAAACAGCCCTTGCATATCAAGCAGCAAGTCATATTAAAATGGTACAAGAATTAATGGAAATGGTGCCAGCTTATGAAAGGGAAAAGGCCATGGACAAAGTTGTAAATACTCGAGCTGACAATGTGATTGACGGTAAATTCAGATAAAATCATCCAAGCTATTTTTACACTAGACAAGACATTTTTAAACACCTAAAGTAGCCCTCTTTAGCATAATAAAAATGTACCAAATAAGACGGTGATAAATCATCGTCAATGCAAACATTGAAATAAGGACAAATATTATGGCAATCGAAGCCGGACAAACTGCACCAGATTTTACCCTGAACGACCAAGATAATAATCCAGTTACGCTCTCTGAGCTGCAAAGAAAGAAAGTACTAATCTACTTCTATCCACGCGCTTCAACGCCAGGTTGCACTGTGCAGGCTCAAGGGTTACGAGATACTAAAGCTGAATTAGATGCACACAATATTGTAGTTCTTGGTGTTAGCCCCGACACGCCAAAGAAACTAACAAACTTCATTAAGAAACAAGAGTTGAACTTCACACTACTTGCTGATGAAGATCATGCTGTTTGTGAAAAATACCATGTATGGCAATTAAAGAAGTTTATGGGTAAAGAGAATATGGGCGTGGTAAGAACAAGCTTTCTTATTGATGAACAAGGCAATATTGAGCATGTGTTTAACAAGTTTAAAACAAAAGACCACCATGAAGTGGTTCTCGATTATATAAAAACCATTAGCTAATATTATAGCTACCTCAAAGTGGTCAATAATACTGGCCACAGTTCTTGCTTTAATTTAAGGACTACTTTTCTGAGTAGTCTAAGAATAGCTCGGATACTTCTACATCAAGTGCTAAAGCTAAATTATTTACTTCGATATCAGTTATCCTTCTCACATTTGATTCTATTTTAGCTACCGTACCTCTGCTAATTTCCCAATTGATTAGATTACATTTTGCTGCGAACTGTTCTTGGGTTAACTCTTTACGTTCACGAATAACTCTAACGTTTTTGCCAATAATATTCATAACATCACTTGCTCCGATTTCAGAACTTGATTGTCACAAATAAAAAGCTTAAAATTGCTCCGTATACGGAGCAATTTGATTTTAAGTAAATATAACCAGACTAAAAGTATATATATCCCTTATAGCCATTACCTTCAGGTAATTATTATTGTTAAAGCAACTTAGGATTTTTTTTGAAATTAGATATCTTTGTGGCTCAAATTATTACAGCGCCAAATGTTGATCATTTCACAACAAGTGATGTCCGATCAGCGTATATAGCATTAAAAAATGATCCTACGATTGATCCTATTGTTATTCGGCGGAAGGTTTACGCTGAATTATTAAAGTTAGAGAAAAAGGGATGGCTTAAGAAGTTAATATCTAATAAAAAAGGCTTTACACGTTTTAGTAAAACAAAGCTTTTTGATCCAAATAAACTTCCTGTAGAGAGGACAAATAATGCTTCAAAAATCAAATCATCTGAAAACGATAAACAACAGCACCTAATTACGAAGTTAAATCATTACAAAGCAGAGTTATTGTTGAATATTGGTGAGACTGAAGCTTATAAAGAGCTTTACACAGAATTCCCAGAATTAGTTGATGAAATACAGCCTAAATACAATAAAGCTAGAGATAATAATACGAAAATATTAGGAAAAATCAAGGCGATTGAAGGCTTACTTCAGCAACACAAAACAATAGAGAAAATATGAAACTAAGACAATGGCAAGTTGAGTGTATTAATTTAGCTTTAACACAATACCAGAATGGCACTAACCATTTTTTAGCCCTAGCAACACCAGGAGCAGGTAAAACCTTGATGGCATCTGAATTGGCTGATCAGTTGTTAAAAAAGGACATGGTCGATTTAATAATTTGTTTTTCACCTTCTTCAATTGTTTCTCAAGACTTTAGTGAAAGCTTGCAGTTGAAAACTCAAGAACGGTTTGATGGACTGATAGGCGCTAGAGGGAGATCTTTAACGTATCAAAACTTACAGTATTTAGATGCTAACTTTTGGCAGTTATTTGAGCGTTATCGAGTATTTGTGATATTTGATGAAATCCACCATTGTGCTGGCTCAAATATTGATAATGCGAATGCATGGGGCGAACAAATAATATTAAACATTCAAGATAATGCTAAATATACATTGGCGTTAACAGGAACACCTTGGCGCTCAGATGCTGCTCCTATCGTACTTTCAAACTATATGCATCCTAGCAACAAAATATCATGTGATTACGTTTATGGGCTGGCTGAGGCTATTAAAGATAATGTTTGCCGTGTACCGCAGATAATTGCAATTGATAATAACAATATCTCTGTTGTTGATGACCAAGAGAAAAAAACGTTTAGAAGCTTCAAATGCCTACTATCGCAATCAATCATTCCGTATCAGGAGATTATTGAAAATGAAAAGGTCATTAAATACGTAATTTCTTCTGCACAGAAAAAACTAAGTTCAATTAGAGCGACAAACTCAGACGCCGCCGGATTAATTGTTGCATCATCTGTTGAGCATGCACGACAAATATCAACGTTAATGAAAACCAGCTTTAACGAAGAAACTGTTGTTGTAACTTACCGAGAAAACGAGCCAACCAACATTATTCAACAGTTTAGACATGCAAAAACTAAATGGATCATTTCCGTAGGCATGATAAGCGAGGGAACTAATATCCCCCGATTACAGGTTTGTTGTCACCTTACCAATATCAAAACTGAAATGCACTTTAGACAGATTTTAGGTCGAATCCTCAGAATGACTGGTTCAAAGAATCAAGAGGCGGTTATGTATATGCCTGCTGAACCAAAGCTGTTGGAGTATGCTTATCGAGTTAAGCAAGATGTACCTTTTGAAGCAGATGTTGTTAAGTTTGAAAAGATGACTAATCGTATTGAAGAGGATATTGATGATGAAGCTCCCAACAAAGTTACATTCGGCAATATAAGCGCTAGCCTTCCCAAAATTAAACTTGAATTAAATGGGTTTGATAGTGTTATCGAACCGTCAACTTTTGATGAAACCAGTAAAGTAGCCGATGAACATTTTTTGACAAGTTCTTATGAAAAAGTGGTCAATATTTTTGGTCGGTTTCAGCAAGAGGCTATTGCTTTAGGGTTAAGTGAATTGAGGTGATTATGCTTATAGTTGAAAATTTCAAGGCTCGTTTAATACGTACTAATCACCCTGATGTATTACGTATTGCTGTCGACGTTATAGATAATAGCCAGCTATACATTATTGTTAATGGTGGTATTGCCAATATAAATTGTGAGCCTATTGAACAATATGCGGCAGAAATAAAAATTTGCGTACTTGAAATGATTACGCAAGGAGAGTTGTACATTAAAGCAAACGAAAAACCATTGCGAATTGGTCAAGGTCGCAGTATCTATTGCTACGCACTTAAAGCCGATGAATATTTACCACAAGGTGAAAAAAGCGCTCGAAGCCCTTACTTTTCTAGTTTGTTTATTCGTTGGCAAAGAACTCATCAACTATCAGATGAACAAGCTCAAGAAAGGCTCGGATTAACAGCAAAAGAATTTCATCTATTCAGGGAAGATGACTTAGCAATCACTCAAGCTTTAATCAATAAACTTACTGAAGTAACAGGCGTTTTAGAAAAGTTTTGGCAAAACAGATGGCATCAAAAAGCAGGAAGAAAACATGACACCGGTCATCACCGGAAATATTAAAAATGCACAATTATTAACTGTTGAAGATATGTTATTTCTCTACGGCCAAGTCGAAATAGATCACTTGCAGCGTTGGCAAAAAGGAGACTGGATGTGCAGTAGCCTGGTCAATAGAATTGATGTAGATAGAAAGCTTTTTATACCCGAAATAGTATTTATCAAGTGGATTTTATCCCTGATAATATTTCGCTGACAATTCAACAAATTTTACTGGTTAGGCAAGAAATTCCAGCTAGCTCATTCGTTTATATAGAAGACTCTAATAGAGATGAGATGAAGAAATACAACGTAGTTTCACACCAAAAAGTGACCATGTATGAAAATTCAAATATTAAGTGACATTCATAATGAGTTTGAGGTTTACAAACCTGAAAAGTGTGACGCAGATTTGGTTATTCTTGCTGGTGATATTCATACCAAGAATAGAGGTATAGAATGGGCTCAGTCACGTTTCAGTGTTCCTGTTCTCTATGTACTTGGTAACCATGAGGCATATGGAAAAACATTACCCAAGTACATCAATGAAATTCGCTCTCTAGCAGAGCAGACAAATGTTACCGTTCTTGAAAAAGAAGTCGTGACTATTGGCGGTGTTAATTTTGTAGGATGTACTTTATGGACGGACTTTGAGGTGATGACTAATCCTCGTGTGGCTGGGTACGAGTGTCAACAGGTCATGACTGACTATAAGAAAATAAAGAAGCTTCCTAGTTATTCTAAAATTCGGTCTATCGATACCGCCTTATATAATAAACTGAGTGTTAATTGGCTGGGTAAAACGCTTGGTGAATTACGTGGCCAAACAAATATTGTAATAACTCATCATGGCCCTAGCATGCGTTCTGTTCCTGCTCATAAAACAGAAGATATAACTACGTCGGCGTATGTATCAAATTTGGAAAGCTTTATTGGCGAGCATGATATTGATTATTGGATACACGGCCACCTACATAACTCTTCATCTTATAAAATAGGCTCTACTAAGGTTATTTGTAACCCTAAAGGATACCCTGGTGAGGAAAATCCAGAGTTTGAGCCAGTTAAGATAATATCGTTATGAAAAAACATCACCCAGATGGATGGACTATTTTACAGTTCGATGTACCTGGAGAGCCAATACTCTTAAAAATTTTTGCTACATGGCGCTGGAGCAATGAAAAGTGGCGACTCTCGTCAGATTCATATAATTCTCACAATATTAGAAGCTACGATTCGTATTTTGAATGGGAGCAGGAGTCTGGCAGCATCTATCATCTCCCAAAGGATGGGGAGAATGGCTATACAATGTGGCAGTCGATGAAATTGGACATTATTATTGATGCGTCAAAAAAATGCGGTGCAAGTGTTTCTGTTGTAAAACTAAATGAGTTATTTACAGGTGTAGGAGAACAATAAAGTTCTTTACTAGACAATAAACTTGTTTACTGAACAATAAAGTTCTTTACTAAAACTGATCTATTTTAATGATCACTTTGTGCGCTAAGCTGACGGTAGCATTTGCTTTATTAATGTCAGCTCCAAGACCTTGAAGCGGTCGTTA
This sequence comes from Colwellia sp. MB3u-55, assembly GCF_014076785.1. NCBI lineage: Bacteria > Pseudomonadati > Pseudomonadota > Gammaproteobacteria > Alteromonadales > Colwelliaceae > Colwellia > Colwellia sp. MB3u-55. Next base: position 14,712 of record NZ_JACGUS010000117.1, on the reverse strand, counting down.
GCATCAATGATTCCCTTATGACTTCTGATCCGACATAGCGGACATTAATATATAAAACCTTTTTGCGTCTAAATTTTATAGCTTTCGAGTTGAACCATCACTGTTTTCCAATCTAAGTAGTTAACAGAGCCAAATTGCATAATTTTTCCTTCAAAATTTTCTTGTCCTCTGCCTGAAATAAGGTCATCAATTAAAATATCACCTTTGAGTAATCCCTTATTCGGGCTAATTATTAACTTTTCCGTAAACTCAATCCCAAAATACTTTTCTATCCAGACGCGTTTTTCAGTATATGAAAAAGGGTTTCTTGTCGAAGGAGCTGTAAGAATATACGGGTCAAATTTTTCTAAATTAATGAGTTTCTGTACACTTTCAATAGCTCCTATAATAGGAGCTAAATTAGCATAAAAACCATATTGAGATTGCGGGAAGGCAATGTTTGGAGTTTCTTCAATAGCGTTATTAAAAGCAGTTGTATAATCACAAAGCACATCATCCATGTCGATATAAACTATCATACTTTCTCCCTGTGTTATGTACTCAAATTACGCTCAAAATTAACGATGTCAACGCCAGATTTCACTTTGTACTGCTGGGCTAAACGACCACCGGATTTAACTTTTTCTTCACTTGTTTCAAACATGTCTGCTGATTCAATACGACGAATTAAGCTTTTACGTTGTATCGTTTTCCCTATGATTGTTTCAATAACAGACTTAAGCTGACCAACGGTGAAATATTCAGGTAAACAATACACTGGCACCATCGAGTAAAGTGCTTTTTGTTGAAGGCGCTCTTTAGCTTGTTCAATAATAACTTTATGATCAAAGGCAATTGATAAACTGTCTATTTTATCAATATCAATCCATTGAACATCATCAATAGTTTCTATGTGTGATGAAACTTCTTGTGCTGCTATTAAGGCAAAGTAAACCAGGGTTACACTAAACCCTCTAGGATCACGGTCAATACCAGAAAAGGCTTGTAGCTGTTCTAGATATTGAGGTGCAACACTCGTTTTTTCTTCCAACTTCCTTAACGCTGTTACATCTGTTGTGGTATCTGAATCAACATCGACAAAACCACCTGGAAGACCCCAACTACCGATAAACGGCTCATTTGCTCGCTTAAACATCAGAACTTTTAAAGCATCGTCTTTTACCGTAAATAGCACGCTATCAACAGTAAATAGGGGATTCTTAAATTCATTAATATCGTAAGAGTTTGTCATCGTACTCATTCAAAATAATCTTTATGTCTTAGTGACACATTAAATCAATTTCTCTTTTATATCAACAAGAACAGTTCATCAAATTAAATAAGAAATAATATTTGACAACTTAATGTCTTTGAGACATATTTAAAATAGTGTCGCTGTGACACATTCATAAAAGGAGATTATTATGTTTGGATTTAAATATATAAAAGCAGATCCTTCAACACACCTTATGTTATTCAAAGAAGGAAAAATTAAGTTAGAAGGAGTCGGTGTAAATTTTTTCTATTATGCTCCTAGCTCTTCACTTGTCGCTATACCAAGTAATAGTAAAGAGTTGCCTTTTGTTTTCAGGTTACAAACGTCTGACTTTCAAGAACTAACAGTTCAAGGACAAGTTACTTATCGAATTGAACAACCTCATGAAGCGGCAAAAATGCTGAATTTCACTATTGATACTAAAGGTAAGTACACATCAGAAGATCCAAAGAAAATGGATGAACGAGTTCAGCGTGCTGTTCAGGTATTGCTGCGAAATCATATTGAATCTAAGTCACTTAAGGACTCTTTAGTGTGTGCCCGTGAGTTAACCATTGATTTGAAAAAGGACCTATATGGTGCTGAAGCTATAACAAGTCTTGGTATAGAGATCACTGACGTTGCATTAACATCAATTAAACCAAGTCCTGAAACAGGAAAAGCACTCGAAGCTGAAATTAGAGAAAGCTTATTAAAAGAGGCTGACAATGCAATTTACGCTCGTCGTTTATCCAGTATTGAGCAAGAAAAAAGCGTGAAGGAGTCTGAATTAGAAACTGAAAAGGCAATTCAGAGGAAAGAACAAGATCTTGAAGAATCACGCTTAGAAGCACAGAGATTAAGAAAAATCCAGCAATTTAAAATTAACCAAGAGAATATCACGGCCCAAATAGAAGACGAAAAGCAACTTGAAGAATTGGTCTCAATTAACTCAGCCAATGAAAAATCACGTGGTGATGCACAGGCATATAAAATAAAAGTACAAATGCAGGCTTATCAAAATATTGATACTGATAAATTGAGAGTAATGAGCATGAGTGGCATGGCTCCAGAGCAGCTTATTGCACAAGCAATAGAAAACTTAACACAAGGCGATAACAAAATAGGTAATTTGAATATTTCACCTGATTTACTAACAGCACTGACTAACACCTAAAGGAGCTTCTTATGCTCTCTGATAGAAAAATAGTAGTTGTCACAAGAAAAACGAGATTGCAGGAGTTAAAGGAAAAATACTGCACCCTTGGGCAAGCAAAGTTTTATCTTGAACATTTAGGAGAGTCATTTAGTGATTATGAAGAAGAAAGTACTCTATATTCAAACTCAGTAACTAAGGCTGTTGGCTTTTTGAAAACGGTGAGTAGGGTTCAACAGTTAGAAAGAAGTGTACTTTCAACTTACCTATTTTCTCCTGATGATGTGATTGTAGTTATTGGTCAAGATGGTTTAGTGGCTAATACGCTTAAATACCTTAATGGACAGCCTGTTATAGCGGTTAATCCTATTCCTTCGCTTTATGATGGTCAACTTTTACCCTTCTTAGGGGATGAACTTGAAGAAGTGCTTTTACAGACGTTAAGTCATTCAATCAATTCAAAATCAATTGCAATGGCTGAAGTTAACACTAACATTGGTCAAACTCTTTTAGCGGTAAACGATCTCTTCATTGGCCCTAAAAGCCACACGTCTGCTAGGTATTTGTTAACGGTCGATAATCATCAGGAAGAGCAAAGCTCTAGTGGCGTAATTATTAGCACAGGCTTAGGCTCTACTGGTTGGTTTCGAAGCATAATTACAGGTGCGAGTGGTATTGTAGATGAACCTGTTAACCATCACCTAAAGAATGGATTTTCTTGGGATAGTGAATTTCTTTACTATTCGGTTAGGGAGCCATTCCCGTCAGCTAATACACAGTGTGACAAGATTTTTGGCAAAATAACAAATCATTCAAAATTCAGTATGTCTTCAAAAATGGCAGAGAACGGTGTTATTTTTTCTGACGGTATAGAGCAAGACTCTCTTGAGTTTAATGCGGGAACTATCGCCAATATATCGATAAGTAGTCGTGTTGGAAACTTAATCGTCGGTCACTAATTTTCTTCACTATATCAGTAACTTATTTTTACTGTTACACTCATTGACAATAAAAACACACCTTAATGTCCTTGTGACACAAAAAGAGCTTGACCAGATATAAACTCTTTGCTAAATTAGATTGTGTCCTAGCGACACAAACAATGAAAAGGAAGTAACAATGAAAATATTTAGCCATGACTCTACAGGAAATAAAACACTTATCGACTTTGACAGTTTTACTTTTTCTGGCGGAGAAGAGCACATTCGTTTTAATCCAATGGACTTTTCAACTACGGTTAAAGTAGAAATATTTGAACGCCTTACCGATTCATCAAAACTAATTCAGCTACTGGTTGCAGTTGATGCGCTAAAAAGACTTTCAAGTGAAGCTACTCCTATTGAATTGGTTATTCCTTATTTTCCCTATGCACGTCAAGACAGAGTATGTGTTGAAGGTGAGGCGCTAGGTGCCGCAGTTATGGCAAATTTTATAAACAACTTAGGCTTTGCAAAAGTAACTATTTGGGATGCTCATAGTGAAGTATCACCAGCTTTATTAAATAGAGTCGTAAACGTGCCGCAAATTAACCTGCTTGAGCGTTGCGATGAATTAAGTCAGCGCTTATCTACAGGTGAGCTTACATTAATTTCACCCGATGCTGGCGCTAGTAAAAAAACAATTAAAATTGCTGAGACATTTAATGGTGAGCCTGAAGTTATTCAAGCACAAAAAATGAGAAATTTGAAAACAGGCGAAATCATTAAAACTGAAATTATTGGTAATGTTGAAGGAAAGAAAGTACTTATCGCTGATGATATTTGTGATGGAGGTCGAACATTTATCGAGTTAGCCAAAGTACTAAGAAAAAAAGGCGCTGTGGAAGTATCACTGTTTATAACACACGGTATTTTCTCAAAAGGATTAGATGTATTTGAAGGGCTAATTGACGCTATCTATACAACTGATTCATTTAGACCAGCTAAAGAATTTAGCACAAACAATAAAATTAAATTACAAATTATAGAGATGTAAGGGGACTACCATGACTATTACCGCTGCAAGTATGCAAAAAGATGTTTATAAAGAATTCCACAGCCGCGCTTATCACCCGGATGTGACTGAAGTTTATGCTAACTTCACATCAAGAAGTGGCAGATTAAGCAATGTTGAAAATAGTGACAAAGTTGCATTCGTTGGTCTTCAATATTTTATTAAAAGTTACTTACAAGATGAGTGGGCTGAATTCTTTAATGCCGACAAAGCCTCTGCTGTAGCAAATCACAAACGTATTTTGAGTGCCATGTTGGGCTACCCTGTAAACGTAAGCTACTTAGAAGACTTGCATGACTTAGGTTATTTACCGTTAAAGGTAAAAGCATTACCAGAAGGCACGCTTGTACCTTACTTAGTGCCACCAATGACGATGGTTAACACGAAAGAAGGTTTTCAATGGTTAACAAATATGATTGAAACCGTATTAAGCTGTGAAAATTGGCCAATTCAAACAAGTGCCACTACCTCAATTGCTTACCTAAAAGTTTTCAAGGAGTTTGCTATTAAAACAGGACTTCCTTTAGATTTTGTTCCTTTCCAAGGACATGATTTTAGTTTTAGAGGGATGTTTGGTAAACACGCTGCGGCTATGAGTGGTTTTGGCCACTTAGCTTCAGGGCTTGTAGGTACAGATACCATACCAGCAGTATTATTTGCTGAAAAATACTATGGTGCCAATGTAGATAATGAACTTGTCGGTTGCTCAGTTGATGCAACAGAGCATTCTGTTACTTGTTCTTGGATTATGGAAGGTGAAATTGAATTCTTCAAATACTTAATGAAGGAACAATCACCCACTGGAATATTAAGTGTTGTGTCTGATACTTGGGATTTTTGGACATTAGTGACGGATTATCTTCCAAAACTTCAAGACGAGATAATGGCGCGTGATGGTACGTTAGTGATTCGCCCAGATTCAGGGGATCCGGTAAAAATATTAACCGGCTATAAAGTTTCACCTGTTTCTGAGTACAGTGAACTATTTCAAACTCAAGTTGAGGCAGAAAAAGATGTTATTGCAAATGGCTATGAGGCATTCCGCTGGAATGGTGAGTACTATGGTTTCGATAATAATGGCCTTGATGGTGAGCAAAGTATTCAATTAATGTTATGTGAAGTTAAAGGACTTATTGAATGTTTGTGGGATACCTTTGGCGGAACAACTAGCAGTAAAGGCTTCAAAATCCTTGATGATCACATTGGTGCTATTTACGGAGATGCGATTACCTTAAAACGTCAACGTGAAATACTACAGCGCTTAATGGATAAAGGTTTTTCTTCAAAAGTAGTGTTGGGAATTGGCTCATACAGCTATCAATATGTGACTCGCGATACTCATGGTTCAGCCGTAAAGGCTACAAGCGTTGTTAAAAATGGTGAGCGTGTGGCTATTTTCAAAGACCCTAAGACTGATACTAATAAAAAATCTGCTAAAGGGTTATTAAAAATTGAACGAGTGAACGGAGAGTTAACTTTATTTGATGACGTGACTGCTGAAGAAGAAACTCAAGGACTATTAGAGATTGTTTTTGAAGATGGAAAGTTAACAAAAGAAACAACGTTAACTCAAATTAGAGAAACAATTAATAGCCAAATATAACTTGTTTGTAATTCATAGCTTCCAACAGGGTAAAGGTTACAAACTATGAATTACTTAAGTCGGCTTTAGGCTCAAAGTGACTGCTAGATATTGTGGTCAGCTTCTCAATTTATGACCGCTTACCATCCCAAAGCTGTCGGTATGGTACTCAAGCCGTAGGTCTTCAAAGTGGCATAAGTGACGGTTAAACCAAATCCGCCAGTGGGTTCATTAAAAGCCGTATTATCGGTTTTTTTTGCGCTTTGCCATTCGCTAAATTAGAAGGTGCGCACCCTGCGCACTTTACTAATACCCTCCAAAATTAAGCCTCTAACATACATAGGTAAAGACTTGCATACATGGGGCACACTACAAATAATTTAAAAAAAATAGCGTGAATTTTTGTATCAACAACAGTTAGTTACCAAACGAACCATCATACATAGGTGATTATACTGCCAATTTAGAGTTGAAATTTAACCTTAATATTCAATTGGTTATCGCATACAACTCAAGTTTTATTATTTGCATGTTAAATATCTACTGTTTTTTGACAAGAAAGGAAAACTATATAGATTACAAAAAGGAATTCAAATTAAAAGGGAATCATACATGTCTCGTCGCGATACATTAGAAAAAAGAAAAAATAGAAAGCTACAAAATAAAATTAAGAAGAATAAAAAAGAAAAGGCTAAACTAAAACCAAGCGAGGTTGAACAAAAACGCAGCTCTCCATTATCAGCAGTTGAATATGAAGCTGGCATGAGGGCTGTATTTATTGATCATATAAATACAGCTGAAGTACCAAGAAATATTTTTTTATCAATATCTGAGGATGAAGTATTTATGATGCAAACAGATGAAATTACAATGCACTACAAAATACCTAAGCAAGAACTGCTAAACCTTGCATCAAGTGAAGATAGGAGCAAGCTTAATATCCTGTTTAATAAATATAAAGGCAAAAAGATAGCTGGATATATTGAAGATGAACTCCCTTTAATGCTTTTTGGATACGATGATAAAGAAATAGCAGCTTAACCAGAATCCGCCAAGCGGTTCCAATTTTGGCGCTAAAAATTATTTAGCGCCAACGACTTTTTAGTGGTAATTGTTAGCCTTACTTCTTAGTGGTCAAGAGGTATTATTAGTGACCACGTCATTTTCAGTAAAAAACTTTATTGCTCGGTGATTGGCGCAGAGTTATTAACTAATGGGGGTTGGTAAATAACTTTATTTATATTGCCTATGAAGTAGTTGCTACTCAATATGGCTTTAGCAAGTATAGAGTAAACAACTTTATTGTTCTCCTACAACAGGCTAAAACGGCCTGTTGCTATAGTCACAATAACCACAGGTAAATATTTTTAATGAGAAAGTGGATAATGGTGAACTTATTATGATGAAAATATCAGCTGCTGCTATCCTTAATTCTCCCAGTATCCAGCTCGTTCGTTTGCATAACAATCAGCGAGTGTTTGTCGTTGGTGATTTAGATGGCAATCATAAGAGACTTAAAGAGGCGATGAGTCGAGTTAGCTTTAACCCAAAAGCAGATAAGCTGATTTGTTTAGGCGATATGATTGACCGTGGTGACGATAGCCTCATGATATTGGAACTAATGCGAGAATTAAATGCGCTCGTTGTACTTGGAAACCATGAACATTTAATGATTGAATCCATCCTCAATAATGATGCGACTGCAAAATCACTTTGGATTAAGAATGGAGGAGCTTGGCATAGTTCAGTCCCTGATGAACAATTGACATCACACTGCCAGTGGCTACTTAATCAGCCGTTATCGATAATGGTAGTGTATCAAGGTATGAAAATTGGTATATCCCATACTCTACCAATTAAATGGAATTGGGATAATTTTCCCGCCGATAAATTAGCGATAGTTAATGCATTACTGTGGGGGCGAGAATTATTCAATAAGGAAAAATCTTTACTAAATAGTGGTGTCGATTTTTCTATCCATGGGCACAATTCTACTCAAGTACCAATATGGATAAAAAACACACTCCATATTGATACCTCTTATTACGGGCGGCCAACAATGATAGAGCTTCATACTGTTATTGAAAAATTTAACGCGAACAAGCTAACCACAGCTTCCAAACTTTTATAGCCAATATAATGAATATCCTTTTTCTTTGCACGGCTAACTTACATCGTTCTCGCACGGCTGAAGGTTATTTTCGATCAGTTAATAATAAGCATGTATTTCAATCTGCGGGCTTAAGTGAGAAGTATTGCAAACAATATAAGACTCGACTGTGCAACGTTGAATTACTTGAGTGGGCTGACAAAGTTTATGTGATGGAGCCGATACATGTTGAGCGTATTAGCCAACATACTGAGGAGCGTTATCTAGCAAAAATTGAGGTGCTTGATATCGATGATATTTATCAATACATGCAGGCTAAACTTTTAGAAAAGTTGAGATCAAGCACACAACTTCAATTTTTAAACAAATAATGGTTTGTTGAATAGATGATTATTCAATTTCAGTAAACTATAGCGCTATGTGAATAACTTCACAAAATAATCCAACCCTAGATTGGTAATTGAAAAATAAAGAACGCAACCTAAGAGGTGACGTGATTTAATGTCCCCTTTCAGCCGAGGAAGAGGAGCTTTGATGTTGCGACTCGTATCTTCTATATAGCGCACCAAGAAGTCGTTAGCATTAGATGAATTCAGAAGCCAAAATCAAACCGATTGAAGTATCACCCTTAGGCTAACTAATGCCACATACCTGACCTAATTTAGTCGTGAATTAATCACCATAAATAGTCTGCTTAGCCACCAAAGCAGACACTCAACAGGTATTTTATTTTGGTTAAAAATTATTTTTAAGACTAGCCCTAACCAACACTAGAGTCTCTTTCTCCTGTTCGATGGCTACCATGTTCATGCCCTTTCATGCTTCTAATAATCATAATTTAACCGCTCTTTCAGGAATTTCGGACAGACTTGAGTAATAGAGCATTACTTGATTATCATTATCACCTTTTTCAATTACAAAATAAGATAATGAACCTTTGAAGTAAAAGCTGTTGTCAGACATTGGTATGACTTCATATGGTAGCCCATCATCTCTTTGAGAATACACAAGTCCTTCTTCTTCAAATAATCTACGAACTGAATCTTGACCTATTTGGTATTTTCCCATCATTTTTTTTAGTTGAGAATTTTCAACTTTAGTAGACTTAAATTCAGGGTACGAAATTCCCAACATTTCAGCAGATAACAATAATAATAATTTTTGGGGATCTGACGGGCGTTCATTACTCAAAACTGCTATATAGGAATCCTGTTCTGGAAAATAAACGGCTGACGTTGAAAAGCCTGAAGTTCCCCCATTATGAGCAATTACTTTATTCTTATGAATTTCAAAATTATTAAGTCCCAATGCATAATGAGATTGTCTACCATCATTTAATTTAAATGGTTCAATCATTTGCCTATAACTGTTTAGTGAAATTAATTTCCCACTTGCTAACGAATGATACCAAACAGCCAAATCGTTAACAGTTGAAACCAATCCTCCAGCGGCATAACGCCATGAACTATCGACCCAATCTGCATTTTCGTAACCATATCTTGTTCTATGATAACCTGTCGCCCTATTAGGGACTATTTGAAGTCCATCGTACTGACTATCATTCATGCCCAGTTTTTTAAAAATATTTGTTTCTATAAATTCTGCGTAACTTTGACCACTAACCACTTCGATTATTTTACCTAATAATACGTAGCCAATATTTGAATAACGCATTTTTTCACCTGGTGAAAATTGCATTGGCTCCTTGGCAAATAGAGTCAACATTTCGTCTACAGTGGTTGAAGACTTTCTTAGCTTGTTCAACTTTCTTCTATCTGGCAAATTTCTAGCAATTCCTGACGTATGGCTCATCAAATTTTCAATGGTAATTTCGTGACCTTCAGTTGGGTAATTAGGAATATATTTGTGAATATTGTCTTTAATCGACATCTTCCCTTGCTCTTGTAATATCAATATTGCCGCACTGGTAAATTGCTTTGTAATAGAGGCAAGTTTAAAAACGCTATTAGTGCTCATAGGAGTACTTAATTCAATATTAGCCATTCCATATGCACCGCTATAAATAGTTTTTCCTTGCTTTGTCACTATGTATGCTATTCCTGGCCCCTCGGTTCTAATATTGTTCTTCAGGTATTTTTCAAAATTGGTAAATGATGCTGCAAGAGATTGATGGCTAAAAATCATAATTATTAGCACAATCAATTTATTTGAGGTGTTTTTCATAATATTCCTTATATTCCACTAAGATCTAAGCATCCGTTTATGTTAAGTGTTTTTCAGATAAGATTGATTTAAACTAGGTACTTACAATAACAAATATTACAAGGATAAATATGGAAATCTAATGATGAATTGTGGCAAAAAAAAGGCAACTAATGGTGTTGTATTCAATTAATCTTTTCAAATAATCAGGTCAACTATGAGCATTTCAAAAGCCATAGGTTTCACCTAACCAATAATTTATCCCATGACTGGCTCCTGAGCCACCATTGCCGACATACGTCATATACTTAAAAGCCGCCTCGAAAGACGGCTGTATACCAACTGCGGAAGTTGGCACCACAATCGGCTATTAGTTGATTTTCATTCCAAATTAGTCAAGCATATCGCAAGTTTTTAATTTTAAACTCAATGGTCTAAAAACACTTTCAGCCATAAGAGCAGCGTAAAATAATACTATTAAATTAACGGATGAAGCTCTTTGAATGACAAAGTTGTCATATGTATCAACATTTCCAAGAATCGAAATGGCACCAATAACTAAACCAACTAATGCCCCACCATATAAGAATTTAACTTGGCTATTATATAGCTCAGAAAGATACTTGGCTTGCGAACCTCCTACTAATTCATCAGTGAATAAATACTTTAGCCCGATTAGCGACTTTATCATTCCGTCAGTGCCAAACGCTATAATAGTAGCGGCATACAAAAACAAAACCAAAAATACTCCTGATAAACCATCAATAACTAAGTCGGTGCTGCCTGCCAAGATGACAAGCATCGCAACAGTACCCGATATAACTACTAACGCTAGTAAATTTTTCATAATTATTTTCCTCGTCCAGTTAACTTCTATTTCATTAGGCGTTGCCATTAACAATTGAGGAGATAGATTAAAAACTGACGCTATAGCAAGGGCTGATTCAGCAGAAGCTTTACCATCGGATTCAATACGCTGAATAGTTCTCGCAGATAAACCTGTAGCCTTAGCCAATACTTCTTGTGACCAACCATTTTCACTTCGCAGTTTTTTTATTTTATCAGTTGAAAGTAACATTTTTATTTCTCACAGCTCATTAATAACAACGAATACAATTATGAATAATTTTATCTTCAAATATAGATATATAGCACGACATTATAGCGACACAATACGACAACACAATAAAATCAACATGTTACAAAGACAGATGACTAATAGTAACTGTCGGTTTCTCGCTCTCAGTAGTCTTTAGTTATTTAAGCTTCAGTGTCGGCAATGAGCTTTCAGAAGTCAGTGCCCCATCAAACTTAATTGTTCACCACTGACGGTCGCAAAGCCACCAAAGCAGTCATAGATATCTGCTAACTTTGAAGCTAAGAATTAATTATTTAAAAGAAATTTCTAAAATTACAGCCGTGATGCAAATGATAGTAACTGTCAATAATCCATACGTTTTTAACATATCTTCATTTAGCTTATTTTCTTCATTGACTGCTAATTGTTTAAATTGTCCTTTAGAGTTAGCTTGAAGTGAAATCATGAGCGGTTTTATAAAGCAAAGGTATATAACCACCGCAGTAATGGGGCCTACTAAAGATTCGGATATACGCAAATATAACTTTGCTTGATCATCAATAGTACTGAGTATTGATACTAGGTCTACTAAAAGATAAATAATGCCAGAAGAAATAGTTAAGCGGCTTAAATAATTTAAGAACATATGAATAGTGATAATTTGTCGTTCTTCTGTTACCCCCTTTAGTGCACCAATTATCAATGGTACAGTAAGTTTTCCGTAAGAAATTACTGCACCAACGATTACTAATGATAAAATGAAGGTAAGTGCAGGAATGAATAATATATTGGCACCTATAATTGATGTCGCTAATAAAACAGACAATGAAATTAAAAGCATACCTGCGATGCGTGTTATTGTCGCTTTTCCACTTGATTGTTCTGATTTATATTTCAATGCAGTGCAATGAAGTTTATGTCTTATTAAATTATGTTTTAGTACCTGTAACACTAATTCAGAAAATATAATTGCGTAAAGAAAAGAGATTATCAGTACTGCTAATGCAGGCCCCATCATTTTTGGTTCTGAATAATTTTTTAGTATTAGTAGCATTTCCACACCCATAGCAACTAGAAAACCGTACAATGTGAAGTTAGACAGAGAATTAAATACCGCAATTTTGTTAAATAACCAACTATATGTACCTTGTGAGTTTACTGAGAAAGATGAACTAGAAAGCTTAGGGTTACTTGCATAAGTCAATAAAGTACAACCAATTAGAACACCACCAACAAACATACCAGAAGCAACATCCACAAACATTGTTAGTTGCCCGAACTGTAGCATTAAAAATATAACTATAGATAGCATGAGTGAAATGCCTAACAACTCTGGTAATTTCTTTATTTCACTTTCTTCATTTATTTGGAAATTTTCTTCTAATAAGCTAGATTTATCTATATTAAAAGCCGAACAAAGGGAAGATAAGGTTTCCATCGATGATATACCCGTTTTTTCAACACGCTGAATAGTTCTTAAGCTCACATCGCAAATCTCAGCTAATTGTTGCTGAGTCCAGTTTTTTTCAGCTCTAAAAACTTTAATTGCTTCAGTATCAAGTTGTAAGTTCATAATATTTCCAGTTATTAGTAATGTAAGTAGCATAGACTTATTAATCTATTTATCTACGTCTTTACTATGATGTCATATGTCATGACATATACGTGTCATATTACTTAATGGTAAAAATAACTCAATTAAAGATATTTATAAAACTACGTTTAATGTTCTATATTGCTTTTGTGGAAAATGAAATTGACGTTTTTAAACGTTTATATGATAAAACAAAGCTTAAAAGTTGTTTAAATGGGAATATAACGATGGGCTATCCAACTGATATTTTCTGCTTGCCGAATGTACCGAGGCAAAAGTTAATGTGAATTCAGTACTAACTGATTAGTGCTGTTGTCTTCAATGTAGTAATAAACCTTCAGGTATCAAATTTCATCGTCCCCAATGAGCTTTAAACCAGCCCCACAAAAAACCATCGTATTTCAGTTTAAATCGCCTTAAATATGCTCTTTGTTTCACAGAAGCTCAATGACCGCAATAGGCTCTGAATTGCCGTTAACAAATCTAAATTCTACGGCAGGAGTTCCGACTAAGCAGTCATAAGACATAACTCATTTATGCCCCAAAATGAGTTATGTGATAGTCTGCTTGAAGTTCAATTTCATCAACGTAACCTTTAATTTTTATTACTTACTTCCACGATGCTTTTTATGAGATTATTGTTTCAATTTCATCTGGCATTATTTCTATTTTAGTTTCTTCTTTTAATGTCGAAGGCTTAAATATGACAACAGCTTTGTACCCTTCATTCGATGGATTATCATTTACAGCCTTAATACCTGTAAGTAGGGGAGCTAATAATGCACTTATACGTTTTGACCACATGTTCTGAGGTAAAAACGTACTTAAGACGTAACCAAAATCACATTGGTATTTTTTTTTGAACTTCCCTTCAAAAGTCATAAGTCTTACATAAGCATATGAGTCTTCTGTTAACATCCTAATTTCATTATCTTCCAGCATACTATCACAGGCTTTTTCATTTTGAATTAATGCCGTAATATACGATCTACATGTCTGTAAAATAAGGCCTATATTATCGATTCCTAAACGCTCAACTATACGCTCAAGAAAGTGCCTTTCAATAAAAATAGCGTGACTAAATTGTTGAGGATTAAATGGTTTCTTGGAGTTCACTCTTACTTCAGTAATGGGAAATATTTTTTCTTCAATGTGTTTTATTTTTATATTATCGATGTTGTCTAAAAATACCCATCGTGTAGTGGTATGTTTAGAGGTTTTTTGATTGTTATAACAAACCCCTTTATGGATCAGTCTTTCATCACTAATTAAGTCAAGCTCTTGTGATATTAAAGATAGTTGCTTTTTTAAGTTACCTTTTCGTTTAGGTAGATTTCCTAATAGTATTTCTTTTCGTTTATCTATTGTTTCAAGTACAGCGTAAGAAGATTTTAATACATTCCTAGTAGTATTCTTAGCCTTTGTTTCTTTATCCATTGCTGTAATCCAATCCCTGTAAGAGAAAAACTATAGCATGATAACACCTCTAATTAGGTGGTCAAATTAACTATGCCACTTCAGTTAGGCATAGTTTCAGTTATCAATAGATGTGAAGTTTTTAATTTTAAACGGTGAATTTAGGCTCAAAGTTAGCATCAAGTGATGGAAGTTTAACGGCAGCAATGAGCTTGAAGCGGACCTTAGGACTAAAGAGTTGCTAACTTCCGCTTAGCGCACCACAATGTCATTAACTTAAGGATTTAACACATACGTTTATAATTCATTGGGTACTTATTTGTTTTGTTTCTACGGTCTTGTCGAAAAAACTTCCGGTCAGGTCGAATAGCACTTAAATTCTTTGAT